>CAZBDA010000157.1:0-3604 GCA_964490445.1 uncultured Rickettsiales bacterium
CGTATTGCACCGAAGAATTCCAGGAAGCACTCATGTGGTTCATAAGCAAGGGCCCGCGATTGGATCGAAATAAAGAGTGGCTGAACCATGGGCTGTCCAACAAATGGCTTGTTGAAGAGCTAATTGGAGACTACTTTGAATTCCTCAGCATGTACCTGCTTGGACGAGGAGATCTTCGACTGTGCTGGGGACACTGTGGCACTCTGGTTCAACATCGATGGTGCGTAGGCAATAATGATCCATACCTCTTGGTTGACGCTGCAGCTTTTCAACGCATGGATCCCAAGACAGGAAGAGTTGACAGCGAAAGCCAACGTATTTGGAACCGATGGAAAAAGAGCAGGAATTCTAAGGCCTGGAAGCACCCTGACCAGCCAAGCACATATGCCACACCTGGAGACATGCCCGACAGTGGTTCAGATGGCGAAGGCTTTCCAGATGTGGAATTTAGAACCCAAAGAGGAGTTGCAGAACACTGGCCACGACGGCAGACCACCCAGCTTGAAGAGAATACTGGGGCCTCCAGCTCAGGTGGTCCCGGAAACAGGATCCCTGACTCGGCTCCAGAAGATAATTCTCCAGTGATCGAGTTTGATGATGCCGATATTCAAAGGATGGAGGACATCGCTGATGAGCAATATCGGAAGGAGCTTCAAGCAGAGGAAGACCAACGAAGAGATCGACAGAGAGAAGTCCGAAAGAAGCTGAAGGGGCAGAAGCACTTCGAACTCAGACACGCTGTTAAAGGTGCCAACAGACAGGTTTACATCCAGACTGAGATTGAAGAATGTGAACCTCTTCCATCACCTGATCACTATGGAGATGACAGTGACCCTGAACTGGTCGCAGCAACGCAGGACCGGATCAATCACCCTAACAGAGGCCGGGTGGTTCTTACTCCAAACGAGCCGATGCGAAGACGTGCTGAAAATATTGCCGAGATGTTCCGCATCGGATTCAATAGAGGCGGCATGACCGATGACAAGTTCTTGCACGACCCAGAACGTGACGATCGAGAACGAGATGATATTGATGACGACCCTGAGACCGAACATGAGCCGGAGGAGTTTCACGAATGCCATGAAGAACAAGATCTTTGGATGCTGACTGACACCCTTGCATTACCTTTGATCCACACTCCAAGGGATGGTGGCACCGAAACTCCAGTACCTGATGATATCAGTGAACCGCTCAATGACACCTTGCAGTGCTGTGTCTGCGAAGGATACTTCAACTTCTTTGTTCTACACCAATGCTACACTTGCCAACAGAATTTTTGCCAAGATTGTGAAGCAGAAGAGCAAGAAATGGTATCAGAGTGCAGACACTGCGAGGAGGAGCGCATCTACCAAGAATTTCGACAGATGCGTGGTCTCAGGCGCCAGATGACTCGGGAGAACAACGAGCGAGTAGAAGGTGGTGGTCCCGGACACAGGATCCCACCAATACTCCCTCCATCATCGTCAAGAGCAACCTCGGAAAACCCCGAGCAAGTGGTCCCGGAAACAGGATCCTTGCAGGGTGATGATGAACTGCACAGGATAATGCAGACGGTGTATGGGTCTGAACATTCAGCAACAAGTCAGACTCAGATGCCGAATGGTCAGCCTGGAATTGCAGAGAGGGTTGCTCACCTGAGGATGACAGCAGGGGCACAACCAAATATAACACTTGGCCCGGCCATGGCTGAGTCTGTCAGTATGATCAATCAGCAGATACAATGGCAACTGCAGAACCAGACTCAAGCAATGGCGGGGATGCTGGGACCACCAACATTACCAGATGCAACTGGGTGGACACCTGCTTACAGCTATCAACCGAATACGGCTACGCAGGCGCCAGCATTCTTTGGGCATCCACACTACAATGTGTTCCAACAGACAATCAACTCCTTCCCAGATGGTCCTTCAGATCCGCCATTATTTCCAGAGCTGCACTCACAACAAACTGGGATACCGCTAATCAACCCCATTTTGACGGAAGATCAACAAGTAATCAATCACACCAACAACTTCCATCAACTGGGGCAATTCAGGACTGGTATTCCTGAGATACAACCAATTCCAAGCTATGCCCCAACAGCTTTGGAAGCGGACATCCATGATATCGCAGCTCCAGGAATTCACGTTGACAACACGGTGGACGGACGATCAACTTCACACCAATATATCTTGAGGACTGTTCAGGATATTCATACGGTGCAACAAGCTTCCTTGCTGCGCAACCATCGGGCACAACAAGCAAGGAGGAACTATTGGAAAGGACAAAAGGGCAAAGGCAAGGGCGCTGTGGTTCTTACTCCAAACAATCGCCATGCCAATGCCCGCTCACCACCACCGAGGTATGTTGGAACTGACACTGAGTGCTCCCTCTGCATGAACACCTTTATGCTACATGAGATGGTTACGCGACTTTATTGTCAACACTTGTTCCACGAAGGATGCTGGAATGATTATACCAGTCACGGCTTAGATCACCACCAACAGATCAATTGCCCCAATTGCCGTGGACCTGGAGAGGTACAAGGAACCTATCGAGAGTTGAGGGACCTTTCAACAGTTCCACAACGATCTCGAGGAGCATCTGCTACTAGCAGGGCAGGTAGCAGGGACTCAATGCATTCCGCATCAAGCCACAGAACGGAGACTGATTCAACGTTCTTACGTGTGCCATCTATGCCAACACCGAGCCAGACAAACTTTATGCTCAACGATCGGGTATTCACTCTTGAAGAACAGCTGGAGCATGCCAACAGCTGGTCGATGCTTTCGATAGGAGACTACTTTGCCGAACGAGATCGACAACAACAAGCAGCAGCCTCGCGAGGTGACTACCACGATCCTACTGGACCAACTGGTGGAGCCAGCCGTTTGAGGTCCAGAGCAAATGCAGCCGGCTATGGCAATGCTGCGTTTCTGGCTGAGCAGAGGCAACTTCTGAACATCGCAGAGCACCGGGCTGAGGTTGATCCCGGTGACAGGATCCCTTATGCTACCCGCGAAGAGGAGACAGAAGCTGTGCTCCGAGTGAGAGACTCTTTGGCTGAAACCAAAACGCCTGGTAAAAGCCAAATCATCGTGGATGTGGGATCCAATGTCAATGCTGTTGGAAAGGTGACGCTCGAAGATCACATATCAAGAATTCCAGAAGATCAGCGCCACCAAATTGAACGAATCCCTCGACAGCATCCAATGAATATTAATGGTGTTGGAGAAGGTGCAACCACTTGCTACGATATGGTCAAAATTCCAATTGCGGTGAAATGGAACAAAGACCAACCACAAAGCAAGAGCAGTTTTGTTGCCAATGTTGCCACAGGAATTGGTGAACATCTGCCTGCCATTATGGGGAACCTCAGCATGACAGAAAACGATGTTGTCCTGGTTATGCGAGAAGGCAAGCAGACAATGATATTTCCTGGGGCAGGAGGCTACAAGATTGTATGTTCACCTGGTTCAAAGTTTCTGCCAATGGACAAGGCGAGGAGTGGACACTTGGTGATTGAAAGTGATCATTTCAGCGACCAACGATCATCGGCAACTGAAACAACAACAACGTTTGTGCTGGACCACTCTCGCAGCCAGGCCTCAGGAAGTGGTGATCC
>CAZBDA010000157.1:3704-9921 GCA_964490445.1 uncultured Rickettsiales bacterium
AGGGCCGGACCCAGATCCGGACCTGCCTGACTTAGTCTGAAAAACTCCGGTGATGAGTTCCCTCGCCATCACCAATGGAAATAGAGGGACACCAGAGCCTGCCAGAGCCCTGGTTGTAGAAGACTTACGTCTGGCAGATATAGTATTAACCAATAATCATGGAGTGGTGTGCACAAGAATTACCCATTCGGAGTTTCAAGGATCCACTGGACAAACGGAGTTCGAGAAACTACTCAATGGCAATTATGCAATTTTGTGGGTGAGCACACCAAAGGACTATCATATTCAACAAAAGAGAGCAATCAACCATGGCCAGAAAGTGGTAAGATTTGTCAATAAAGCAGCCGCTATGAAGATGTTGGTCATCATGTTCGGACCACCGAGTTTTCTTTGGAAGGATGCCAGTATATTGAAAACCATCGAGGAGAACGACATGATCTGGGCAAGGATGCGATGCTGCAATATTGGAGCAAAGTATGACCAGAACAACCCAACACCAAGCGGCACTTACTTCTTTATGGCCACCAATGTCAAGAGCAAAGCAATACACACCAAAGCGTGGGGCTGCAATTGTGGAGTGCCAATCGAGAAACACATCTTGGATTGGAAAGGCAGATCTGAAGATCTGTACAAATGGAAAAAGACAACCACTCACACATTTGCAGAGCTGCTGATGAAGACAATAATGAGCTCTCCGTGGAAACAAAGGTCACAGAAGACTCTACTAAATCTTGTTGATCCCGGGCACAGGATCCAAGAAAACAACTGCATCCTAGATAACAGTGGCTCTCCCCTCCCGACTGAGTCCACTGAGACCGCGTTTCCCACGGAAAGCCGGATGAAACAGAAAGTGAGGCTTAAGGAGATGAAAGAGAAGGGAGAAAAGCCGAAAAAGAAAAAGATCTACACAGAGCCAGGCAACGACGATTGTGGTGACGATCTCAGCAGTTTGGGCAAAGACATCATCTACCTCAGCTACGACATCTTTGATGACAACCCGGACACTGACATCGAATCTGAAGAGCTCTATCACCTCAACGTGCCAGTCAGCATTCCCGATGGAGAAACCAATATCTGGAGTGCTGTCGCCACTCTGTGCTATGGCAAACACAACAAGGTTGACCTTGTCGAGCTTTGTGGGGGAGCTGGCCGCATTTCAACAGTTGCTTTCAGGAGAGGCTTGATATCTGGAGGCAACTTGGACTTGGTCACTGGCTGCGACCTTGGCGACCCAGCTACCCAAAAGGCAATCAACCACTACTTCAATGTTTGTCATGTCCTAGTGGCTGTGTTACAACCCAACTGCCGAACTACCGGGAGGAACTCTTATTACAACTGGTATGCCAACCACGGTACTTGGAAGAAGCATCATGAACAAGATCTACCACATATCCAGTACTGTGGTCACATTGCCCTCACGCAGATCAAGAAAAAGAGATTCTTCATACGGGAGCAACCGGCAGGCACATGGATCGATCACATACCACCTTGGACAGAGGTCTGGAAGGACGAAGCAGTTATCTGCCAAACTATGGACCAATGTATGGCGGGATGTGTTGATTCTAAAGGTGTGCCAGTCAAGAAAATGACAGAGTGGGTTACAAACCATGAAGACCTCACTTTCCACCTTGCACGGTTTGTATGCAACCAATTACATACTCACAGCCACCCTACCGGAAAGGAATTGGAGAAGCTGAAGCTCTACCCTTGGAAAATGTGCAATGCAGTGGTATCTGGAATACTAAGGCTCAAGGCCAATCTCTCCAAAAGTATTTATCCGACCACGCATGCAGAGACACAGGTCGATCCCGGAGACAGGGTCCCTGGTGCAGCTGCAACTCCAAGGGGAGGCGGAGGTTGCCCAGCATGTTGGTCAAACCTTCGGGCTGATTGTCCATTACACACACGGGTGCCCATGAAATGTCTGCACCCAAATGAAACGCCAAAGGTGTATGGATGCAAGGCCTGTGATGACTACACCAACTACCGAAATCCACAAGGTCACGATGCTGGACACAACCGGGTGAAAGGAAAATGCCGATTCTGGAAGGTGCCTGATCCTTCACCTATTTCGTCTCACCGTACTGGAGCGCACCCAAGGGAGCCAGTGCCACCTGCAAGTTCACATCCTTCATCTGACACTGGTGCTTACGATGCTTCACTACCTTCAGCTCCTGAACAGCCGAGTTCCTCGAGTGGATCAGGTGGTCCCGGAGACAGGATCCCTGACCCTCCTAGGGGACCGGACACAACTCCCAGGACCAGGAGAACATATGCTGACACTGGTTCTGGGGATTCACGATTACCTACATGGAATGAGTTCAATGTCCAGAACAACTTGAGGAACCTCCGATCTTATGATCCGGCCGTTGTCACCAAGGAATTGCGCAAACTACACTTACGATGGTGGCATGCCAAAGAGCCAAAAATGAGGGTGATCCTCAAAGCTGTTGGACTGGACGAAGTGAGACTCAACATGATAAAACCAATTGTGGATACTTGCCGAGAATGCAGAGCATGGGCTAAGAAAGGCAATGCAATTCTGCCCTCGCACAGTTTGTCACTCAACTTCCTGGACGAGGGCGAGATGGACTTGATGTTCTACAAAACGTTCACTGCCTTTCACTGCATTGACCGATGCATACGATTAAGCGGCAGTGCACCGAGCGCAGGCAAGGAAAGCGCTCATATTATTGAGGCCTATACTACTGCATGGATCCAACATCATGGACCCTTCAAGATTCTGTATTGTGATGGTGAAAGTGGTGTGCATTGTCCTGAGGGCGAGGCTGAGATCAGACGACTTGGATCTACCTTACGAAAGCGAGCACCTCACCAACATGCCCGAGTGGTGGAACGGAGAAATGCAGTTTTGCGACATGTGATGCACATGATTGAAGCAGACCTCAAGAGGTCGTCACATGACATCACGTTCAAGCGACTACTTGCTGAGGCGACATTTGTGGTCAACTGTTTCTCCTTCTACAATGGTGTCTCGCCGTACAATGCCCTTACCGGACGACAACCACCTTTTCTGCCTGACTTCGATACCCCAGATTTCCCACCTGATGCATCTGGCAACAAGACGGAGAGGGCAGACCATGCACGAGAGATACGGATTCGCGAAGCAGCAAGACAGGCAATTATCCAAAGCACAGCAGTCGCCAAGGTGAATCGATCACTCAAAGGGAAGACTACAGTCGATGGCTCAAGGCTGTACAATCCTGGAGAGTTGGTTGACGTCCACCGAGATCAACCAAAGAAAGATTACCATGGTGGCTGGTCTGGACCGTACTCTGTGGTCTCTAACGAACCAGATCGAGGACGGATCACATTTCAAGATGGAGCCAATGTTCGCACAGCTGTCTATGCAGAAGTACGACACACCCTGTACATTGAAACTTTACTTGCACTGGAAGCTAACGAAGGCATGGACAACAAGGCGATGCAGACGGTGCTGGACTACATTGGGAACCTACCAGCTGGCAAGGCGCCCGAGCTATTTGGTTATTCTGCACCCAATGGGGAACTTACAACAGCAACCAAACGAGCACCCAAAGTCTTTATGGCATTGCAATATGTTGTGAAATCCTTCTTCAAGATCGATGATGTGATCGCAGTGCGGGTTGGTAACAGTATACATCAATTGCCGTCTTATTCAGGTGCGGACAGCTCTGTGGTGATTTACTACTACGACGACAATGACCCTCAGTTCAAGTACTACGAAACCAAGGACACGGCAGTCGAGTTGCGCCAAATAACCTCTTCTACCAAATCCAAGGTTATCCAATGCATCGTGAAGGCGAAATGCAAAGGGGTGCTTGAAGCTGATGAGGACATTGCAAAGGAGATGTTCACTCCTGGGGCTGATCCCGGGGACAGGATCGTCCCAGAGGAGGAGGAAGAACAGATCCCAGATGAGCCTGCTTCTGACAGCGGGCGGCTATCAACCATCGAGGAGGGTGATGAAGAAGATGTTGATCTTATCAACTCTTACTACTTGGAAATTGAGAAGGCACAGTATGAAATGCATCAACCGGACGATAACCTCTTACAACCTGTTCCAGTTGATATGCAACCTGAAGGTACTGTGCTCATCACCACTACCGATGAGAATCCAGAGGATCCCGGAAACAGGATCTCTGAGACTGTGCAGGTACATCTTTCTGATGATGACCCTGGCGAGGACTATCCAGTCGAGCAGGATGAGATTGGCGAGTATGTGGAAATGTGCTTCACCACTGACATGGCGCCAGTGATTCTTGACGAAGCACAGATAGCCAACCTGAAGCCAGGGGAGATCGCAACATTACGCGTTTATATTTCTGCCAACACAAAGCGCGCGGTTGTGGTCAAGGAAGATGATCTGCTATCCAAGAAAGAAATTGAGCAGAACCACAAAGCTGTTGCCGAGGCCATCACTCACGAGATCAAGATTTGGCTCGACAACGGTTGCTTCAAGGTCCGTACCCTCAAAGGAGCTCAAAACCTGATGACTTCCAGATATGTCGCCAAATGGAAGTTCGTCAAACAGGCAGATGGCTCTATGAAACGGATCATCAGAATGAGGCTGGTTTTGCGAGGCTTTCAGGATACTGAAGCCTTTGATCTTGACACCTTTGCCGGTACTGCCAAGAGACAGTCACAACGGATCGCGGCGAGTCAGGCAGCATGCAATCCAGGATGGATAATCGCTTCTCTTGATATCGAGAAGGCCTTTCTGCAGGGACTGACTTACAAAGAACTTGCAGAGGCCACTGGAGAAAAGGAGCGATTGGTATGTTTCAAGCTGCCACCTGGTTCGGCTGAGCACTTGAGAAAGTTCCGTGGCTTTGAGCACTTCGATGAATCTATCCACTGTCTGGAGTGCATCAAGCCTGGGACTGGGACAAAAGATGCCCCAAGGGCTTTTAGCCTAAAGCTGCGCCAGCTCACCGAGAAGATCGGGCTGATGCCTACGATCTACGATCCAGAGTTCGAGATGAAGAAAGGACTCTTGACGGCCAAGCATGTCGATGACATCAACATGACCGGTGAAGAGAAAGAGATTGACAAGTACACTGTCGAGGTGGAAAAGGTTTTTGGCAAGTGCAAGCTCAACAAGCACCAATTCACCAACTGTGGAGTACAGTACACCAAGGAGAAAAATGGTGATGTGATATTGGACCAGGATGCATACATCAAGACGCTGAGGCCTATCGTGCATCCAGAGCTAACGGGAAAGAATGCAGATGATAAGGCAACCAAGGCTGTGGCCGATCTTTTCGTTAGTCTCAGAGGCGCTTTGGCTTACACTACGCTGACCCAATGCTGGATTCAAGTCTTCATTGTGAATCTGCAGAGGATCCAAGAACCTACAAACCTCGATGTCCGCAAGCTCAACGCAGTAACCAGGAAACTTCAGCAAAGTCCGCAGAAGCTGGTGTATGTTGCCATGAAACCAAATGGATGCATTGACCTACACAGTGACAGCGGATATCGTCGCATCGACAAAGCTGAAGATGAGCACATTGGTTACGGCATGCGGGGGCTATGCCTATGCAGGCGCGGTGTACGAGTTGGAGATCGATCCCGGGAACAGGATCTCTCCAAGACCAACGCTGTCCACCTTATTGACAGCATATGCAAGTCTCACCGACTGACGATCCGCAGCAGTTATGGTGCCGAATTGCTTGCAGCTTCTCACGGGTTTGACGATTCATATCCTACGATAGTCACCTTGATTGAGCTGGACAGGCAATGGCCACTTACCCCTGTGGAACTGAAAACCTTTCGGGAGGCTGGTGGATGGCCTATGGATGTGACGCTCATTTTGGACGCAGAGTCTGTATTCAAGAGCGTTACGAGCAGGGACCTCAAGACTCCAACCGAGAAGACCTTGCTAGGGCACATTTGTTGGATTCGAGAGGCATTAAAGATGAGGCTCATTACCCGAGTACGATGGTGCGATACCCGAGACATGATCGCAGACGGACACACGAAGGGAAGCATAGATCGTACTGGACTACTTGAGGCTATGAGCGGCAAGCAGACATTCAAGCACGTTGAGAACTTGAAGACATATGAACCACACAGGGTATCCTCAACGGCCAGTTCTGAATGCCGGATTAATTATCTCTCATCTGTACAGACTGACAAGCTAGTCTGACTCCTCCCTTCCCGACTCGCAAGGTAGGGGGTTAACTAGGGTGTCTGTAATCCCTGCCTGTGATGATCT
>CAZBDA010000158.1:0-9893 GCA_964490445.1 uncultured Rickettsiales bacterium
CCGCCATGCTTCTGCATGTTCTCGGCGACATCGGCCGGGTTGAACGTGACCGACGTGTAGAAATAGCAAAAGAAGATCGTAAGCAAGGCGTATGTCGTCAGGTAGGTCGTGGTTCCCGGCGAGAACAGGCCCACGACGCTGTTGAGGAACGCATTGTCGCGAGCAAAGGCCCCAAGCGTCGCTGGGAACATGATGATCGACGAAGCGAAGATGGGCGGGATCACCCCGGCCATGTTGATCTTCAAGGGCAGGTGCGTGTTCTGCCCGCCGTACACCTTGCGTCCGACCACCCGCTTTGCGTACTGCACGGGAATGCGCCGCTGGCCACGCTCGCAGTAGACGATGAAGGCCACCACCAGGACGGCAAAGACCCCCAGCAGCAGGAACTGGAGAAAGTTGCGCTCGCCGGTGCGGAGCTGGCTGAACGTGTTCAGGATCGCATCGGGGAAGCGAACGATGATGCCCGCCATGATGATCAGCGAGATGCCGTTGCCAATTCCCCACTCCGAGATGCGTTCTCCCAGCCACATGATGAAGGCCGTGCCGGTGGTCAGAGTCAGCACGGTCATCAGTCGGAACGACCAGCCAGGAGTCAGCACGACCGCACCGGCGTCACCGGGCGCCGACATGTTCTCGAGGCCATAGGATATGGCAAAGCCCTGAATCACAGAGATGAGGATGGTGCCGTAGCGGGTGTACTGCGTGATCTTCTGTTGGCCGGCTTCGCCCTCCTTCTTCAGGCGCTCGAGCGCCGGAATGACGACGGTGAGCAACTGGATGATGATGGACGCTGAGATGTACGGCATGATGCCGAGGGTGAAGATGGAGAACTGCTCGAGCGCTCCGCCCGAAAACATGTTGTAGAGATCAAAGAGCGTGCCGCTGTCGCCGCCAAAGAAGCTCTTCAAGGCTCCGCGGTTGGTGCCCGGGTTCGGGATGAACACACCAAAGCGATACACGCCAAGCAGTGCAACCATGACGAGCAGCTTGTTGCGCAACTCGGGAATCTTGGGGATCTGCCAGACGCCGGAGGCCATCGGTGGACTCTCTCCTCCCCTGCGGCACAGTCGCCCAGGGGCTTACTTGAATCTTGATACCTAGCTAGAGCAACTCGACGCTGCCACCGGCAGCCTCAATCTTGCTTCGGGCCGCCTTCGAAACCTTGTGAACACGCACAGTCAGCGCCTTGTCCACATCACCGTTGGCCAGCAACTTCACGCCGTCACCGACCTTGTTGACCAGGCCGTTGTCCTGCAGCGCCTGGACGTCGACCACAGCGCCCTTGTCGAAGCTGCCGAGGTCGCCCACGTTGACAATGGCGATGTGCTTGCCGAAGCGATTGTAGAAGCCGCGCTTGGGAAGCCGCCGCGTCAGAGGCATCTGGCCGCCCTCGAAGCGAGCTGGAATTCCACCACCGGAGCGGGACTTCTGGCCCTTCTGGCCGCGACCACAGGTCTTGCCCAGACCGGAGCCGACGCCACGGCCGACACGCTTGCGGTTCTTCTTGCTGCCCGCGATGGGCTTGAGTTCGTTGAGATCCATGTTCTGCTCCCGCCGCCATGATGCCTCTCGGCGCTCCCCGTGCAGGCGGCCCGCTAGGGGCTCGGCGACTCGCTGCCTGCCAGAGTCTTGACTGACTTGTTGTTGCTAGGCGACCTCTTCGACCTCGACGAGGTGGATCACCTTTTTGATCATGCCGCGCACCGAAGGGGTGTCTTCCAAGCGAACCGTCTTTCCCAGACGGTTCAGACCGAGGCCCTTGACGGTGGCCCGCTGATCCTTGGGACGACCGATCGTGCTGCGCTTAAGCTTCACTTGGAGTTGTGCCATGGCGATCTCTCCTGACCCGGCGCTCAGGCCTGGTCTCCAACCTCAGGAGCACCGCGACGACGCAGGTACACGTCGGGAACCTGCAGGCTCTTGAGGGCCACAACGGTGGCCTTGGTTACGTTGTGCGGGTTGTTGCTACCGATGCACTTGGTGAGGATGTTCCTCATACCGGCACACTCGAGTACCGCTCGAACAGCACCACCGGCAATCACGCCGGTACCTTCACTGGCCGGCCGCAACATCACCTCGCCGGCGCCGAAGTTGCCGATGATGGGATGCGGGATCGAGCCACCGTCGGTCACGGGGACATCGAACATCTCCTTGCGAGCCTTCTCACCACCCTTACGGATGGCCTCGGGCACCTCTTTGGCCTTACCCAGGCCGACGCCAACGCGTCCCTGTCCATCACCCACGACGACCAGAGCCGAGAAGTTGAAGCGACGGCCACCCTTGACCACCTTCGACACCCTGTTGATGTCGACAACACGGTCGATCAGCTCGACCTCACCATCCATAAAACGTGCCATATCCTGTCCCTCTAGAAGCTCAAGCCGCCCTCTCGGGCAGCCTCGGCGAGCGCCTTGACCCGACCGTGATATTTGAATCCATTGCGATCAAAGACGACATTCTCACAGCCAGCTTCCTTGGCGCTCGCGGCGATGAGAGTGCCCACCTTGGCGGCCGCATCGCGGTTGCCCGTGGCAGTTTTAGCGCCGAGCTTCAAGCTAGAAGCGGAGGCAAGGGTACTACCGGAGTCATCGTCGATGAGCTGCGCGTAGATGTGGCGGGCGGAACGAAAGACGCTCAGACGCGGGCGCACTGCGCTGCCGAGAATCTTCTTACGAATCCGGATCGTACGTCGCCTACGGGCGAGCGAGCGTGGGTTGGTCTTGCTACTCATGTCTACTCCTACAGGCCTGCGGCCCCGGCCTTACCGGCCTTGAGACGAATCCTCTCGCCCTTGTAGCGAATGCCCTTGCCCTTGTAGCTATCCGGCTTGCGGAAGCCACGAATCAGGGCGGCGGTCTGGCCAACGACTTCCTTGTCGATGCCGAACACGCTGATGTCCGCGCGCTGGACTTTCACCTCGATGCCATCCGGGATCGGAAACTCGACCGGGTGGCTGTAGCCGAGGGCCATGTTCAGCGTCTTGCCACTGACCTGCGCCTTGTAGCCAACACCGACAATCTGGAGATTGCGGGTAAAGCCCTCGGAAACCCCTGTCACCATATTCTGGAGAAGGCTCCTGGCCAGGCCATGACGCTCACGCGCCGGCTTGCTGTCGTTGACACGGGCAACACGCACTTCTTCAGCGCTGATCTCGAAGGTGACGTGACTGGGCATGCTGCGGCTCAGCAGACCCTTGGGTCCTTTGACCGTCATCTCAGTTCCCTTGAGGTCCACCGTGACACCGGAGGGCAACTTTACAGGGAGGCGTCCTATACGAGACATTTTGTGCTCCTGCTGATTCCTTGAATGATCGGCCTACCAGACGTGGGCCATCACCTCGCCACCGACGTTGAGACGACGGGCCTCACGATCCGAGATCACACCGCGGCTGGTGCTGAGAATTGCTACCCCGAGACCGCCCAATACCTTGGGGACCTCGGTTGCCTTCACGTACCTGCGGCAGCCGGGGCTGCTGATACGCTTCAGGCCGAGAATAATCGGCTTCACGTCCTTGTCGTACTTGAGATACACGCTCAGCACGCCCTGGGGGCCACTGTCGTCGAGGCTGTAGTCGGAGATGAAACCCTCACCCTTGAGGATCTCAAGCACGGACTTCTTCAGCTTGGACGCCGGCACGGCAACGATGTCGTGCCGAGCGCTTTGCGCGTTGCGGATCCTACTCAGAAGATCTGCGATGGGGTCGGTCATACCCATGTCTTGCTCCTTGCCAGACCCGGTTTCCGCCAATTGGCAGACCTGAGTCCGAAAGCCTCCCTACCAGGAGGACTTGATAACGCCAGGGATTTTCCCGTCGAGGGCCAGGTTCCTGAAACAGATGCGGCACAACTCAAACTTCCGCAGATAACCCCGCGGACGCCCGCACACGCGACAACGATTGCGGTGCTGCACCTTGAACTTTGGCCCGCGCTTCCACGCGGCTACTTTGCTGGTTTTGGCCATATCCCTATCTCGTTCAGTGGCTGCGGAAAGGCATACCCAGCCCCTTGAGGAGGGCCAGGCCTTCGGCATCAGTCTTTGCCGTCGTAACGAAAGAAATGTTCATTCCATGAATCCGGTTGACCTTGTCGTAGTCGATCTCCGGGAAGATGATCTGCTCCTTGATACCCAGGGAGTAGTTGCCGCGGCCGTCGAAGGACTTGCGGGAGATCCCACGAAAGTCGCGAATGCCAGGCATCGCCAGAGAGACGAGCCGGTCGAGAAACTCCCACATATGTGCCCGTCGCAACGTGACGGCGACACCCAGGGGCTGACCCTCACGCAACTTGAAGTTCGCAATCGAACGGCGAGCACGGCGCATGTTGGCCTTCTGACCGGTGATCGAGGCCAACTCGGCCCCTGCTGACTCCAGCAGCTTCACATCCTGAAGGGCCTCTCCCGTCGTAACATTGATGACGATCTTGGAGAGCTTCGGCAACATCATGGGGTTCGAATATGCGAACTCCTCGGTGAGCTGTGCCTTCACCTCGTCGTTGTACTTGGTCTGTAGTCGTGGCAGCGCCATCGTGTCCTCCTGGTCCTGTCCCGTACCGACTAGATCTCTTCGCCCGTGCGGCGAGCGACTCGGACCTTCTGGCCATTGGCGAGCAGCTTGTAGCCCACTCGAGTCCGGTCTCCCTCAGCGGTGACGAGGCTGAGGTTCGAGATGTGGATAGATGCCTCCTTCTCGATGATGCCGCCGGTGCGGCCGAGAGCAGGCATGGGCTTCTCGTGACGCTTCACCTTGTTGACACCCTCGACAAAGGCCCGGCTTCGGTCGGGCTTGAAGCGCGTGATCTGGCCCACAGCACCCTTGTGTGCTCCAGATAGGACCTGGACGGTATCCCCCTGGCGGAGGCGACAACTGTTGTTCTTGGAACCCATCACAGCACCTCTGGGGCAAGCGAAACGATGCGCATAAAGCGCTTGGCACGAAGCTCACGGGCAACCGGTCCGAAGATGCGAGTACCGACGGGCTCGTTCTCAGCGGTGAGCAACACGGCGGCATTGCTGTCGAAGCGGATGTAGGAGCCGTCAGCACGACGGAGTTCCTTGGCCGTACGCACGATGACCGCCTGGGTGACCGTACCCTTCTTCACCTTGCTGTTCGGCGCCGCCTCTTTGACGGTCACCTTGATGATGTCGCCGACCGAGGCGTACTTGCGCTTCGAGCCCCCCAGCACCTTGATGCAGAGGACCCGCTTGGCGCCTGAGTTGTCGGCAACATCAAGTACTGATTCTGACTGGATCATGGCTCTCTACCCAACTGCCTTCCGGTCAATGGACCGCAGCCGCCAACGCTTGCTACGGCTGATCGGACGGCTCTCGACAATGGTGACCCGATCGCCAATTCCACAGGCCTCTTCCTCGTCATGCACCATGTACTTTTTGTGTACCCGCACGTACTTCTTGTAGCGGGGGTGCTTGACCTGGCGCGTGACACGCACGACCACGGTCTTGTCCATCTTGTCGCTTACCACCAGGCCCTTGAGAGCCCGGCGATTACGGCGAACGGCTACAGATTCAGTTGTCATCGCAACTACCCGTCCTCGCTGGTATGGCCCATGTGACGACGGAAGGCTGCTGCAATCGAGCCCTCCACATCGAGAGACCCTACTTCGCGTTCCAGCCCTCCCTTAGAGAGCTCCTTTTCCAGTTCACGTTCTCGAACGATGGTGTTCACTCGCGCCAGCGCACGGCGAGCTGACTTGAGAGTGGCCGTCTGGTCCAGTTGCCCGGTACCGTTACGGAACTTGAGAGAGGCCAACTCACCGAGCAGATCCTGCCGGCGAAGCAACAAGCCCTTGTCATCGAGAGTGCGGAGATCTGTAGGATTCATGCCCAGTCATCCCTCTTTATGATTTGCACTGCGATCGGTAGCTTGTGAGCGGCCAGTTGCAAGGCGCGCTTGGCAACTTCGGGCTCGACACCCGACATCTCGTACAGGACACGGCCGGGCTTCACCCGGGCGACCCAGTACTCGGGGGCACCCTTGCCCTTACCCATGCGGGTTTCGGCGGGCTTCTTGCTCAGTGGCTTGTCGGGAAACACTCGGATCCAGACCCGGCCACCACGCTTGGCGTGTCGGGTCATGGCAATTCGAGCGGCCTCGATCTGGCGGGCAGTAAGGAAGCCGGCTTCGAGCGCCTGCAGACCAAACTCTCCGAAGCTCACGTTGCAGCCACGACGGGCAAGGCCGCGGCGCTTGCCCTTCTGTACCTTGCGATGTTGAACTCTCTTGGGACTCAGCATTGTCTCAATTCCTGCGCTAGTGCCTAGGCCTCTTCGCTACCGGGGAGGATTTCACCCTTGAAGATCCAGGCCTTGACTCCAATGACTCCAAAAGTCGTAGCGGCTTCGGCCAGACCGTAGTCGATGTCTGCCCTCAGGGTGTGCAGGGGCACTCGGCCCTCGCGATACCAGTTACGACTGCTCATCTCACGACCACCGAGGCGTCCCGAACACTGGATTCGAACCCCTTCGGCACCGGCTCGCATCGTGCCCTGAACGGCCTTCTTCATGGCACGCCTGAACGACACTCGCTTTTCGAGCTGAGCGGCAATGTTCTCGGCAACGAGGCGCGCGTCGAGTTCCACTTTGCGAACCTCGATGATGTTCAGGAAGATCTCGGTATCGATCTCCTTGCGAAGTTCGCGCTTGAGATCCTCGAGCCCTGCACAGCGCTTGCCGATGATCATCCCGGGACGGGCCGCATACACAAAGACCTTGGCCTTGTTGGCTGCACGCTCGATCAGGATCTTGCTTACCTGGGCGTTCTTGAGCTTCTTCTCGAGGAAAGACCGGATCCGGAGATCCTCGTGGAGCTTCTCTGCGTAGCCCTTCTGGGCGTACCACTTCGAGTCCCAGGTCTTGATTGTCCCGAGGCGAAAGCCTACTGGGTGTACCTTTTGACCCACGCTCAATTCCTCCAGTTGCAAGAGCCTTTCAGTGGCTCCTGGTCTTCTCTCGCTAAAGGGCGCCCAACAATACCGGCGCCGGGGGCTTTGTCAATCTGAGTAGGGACCGACAACCGGCACCCGACTCTCCATCTCTGTACAACTCAGCGAGCAGCCAACTCCACCAGAATGTGACTGGTCCGCTTACGAATTCGGGTAGCGCGACCCTGAGCGCGCGGTCGGAACCGGCGCAAAGTGGGACCGCCATCCACACAAATGCTCTTTACATAAAGACTGTCGACGTCCACCGAGGGGTCGACGTCACTGGCGTTGGCAACCGCAGCGCGAATCAGCTTGCCGATGATCGGAGCCGAGCGCTTGCGGGTGAAGTCCAGCACGCGAAGGGCGAGCTCCACGTTCTCGCCACGGACCAGGTCAGCGACCAGGCGGGCCTTACGCGGAGAAATGCGCATGTAACGCAGTTTCGCAGATGAAATCACCGTGTCAGACATCTCTCAATCTCCTAGCGAACCTTGGACTTGCGATCGCCGGCGTGACCATAGAAGGACCGCGTGGGAGCGAATTCGCCGAGCTTGTGCCCAACCATCTGATCGGTGATGTAGACCGGAATGAACTTCTTGCCGTTGTGCACGGCGAAGGTCAGACCGATGAAGTCCGGGATAATGGTGGACCGTCGGGACCAGGTCTTGATCACCTTGTTGCTCTCGGCGGCCTTTGCGACAGAGGCCTTCTCGAGCAGGTGACCGTCAACAAAAGGCCCCTTCTTCAGGGAACGTGACAAGAGTCCGCCCTCCTTACTTGCGCCGCTTCAGGATGAAGCGACTACTGCGTTTGTTGGTTCGAGTGCGAGCACCCTTGGTGGGCTTGCCCCAGGGTGACACCGGATGACGACCGCCTGCGGTGCGGCCCTCGCCGCCGCCGTGCGGGTGATCCACCGGGTTCATTGCCACGCCGCGTACCTTGGGCCGACGGCACAACCAGCGGACACGGCCCGCCATGCCCATTTTCAAGATATCGTGCTCGGTGTTGCCAACCTGGCCCACCGTGGCATTGCACTTGTTAAAGACCTGGCGCAACTCCCCAGACGGCAGACGAAGCAGGCAGTAACGGCCTTCCTTCGCCATCACCTGGGCATAGGTACCAGCGGAACGCACCATCTGGCCGCCAGCGCCGACCTTGAGCTCGACGTTGTAGACCCAGGTGCCCAGTGGGATGTTGATCAATGGAAGGGTGTTGCCAGGCTTGATGTCGGAGTCAGGGCCGGTTTCGACCACGTCACCGACGCTCAGACCAAGGGGAGCGATAATGTACCGCTTCTCACCATCGCCATAGTGCAGCAGCGCAATCCGCGCACTGCGGTTCGGGTCATACTCGATCGCTGCAACGGTGGCGGGAATCCCGACCTTGTCCCGCTTGAAGTCGATCATGCGGTAGCGACGCTTATGACCACCGCCACGACGACGCATCGTAATGCGACCATTGTTGTTGCGACCACCGCTACGACTCCAGCGAGCAAGCAGCTTCTTGTGAGGCTTGTCTGCGGTCACACCGGCAAAGTCTGACCCCGACATGCCCCGTCGGCCGGGTGATGTTGGCTTGTACTTTTTGACGCCCATCGTCCTGTCCTTGCCTAGACGCTCGTGTAGAAGTCGAGGGACTCACCCTCGGCTACGGTCACGAGAGCCTTCTTCCAGTTACTGCGCTTGCCGAAGTAACGACCAAAACGCTTGTTCTTTCCACGCATGACCTGGGTGCAGACCTTGGTCACACTGACCCCAAAGAGGTCCTGAATCGCAGCCTTAATCTCGATCTTCGAAGTGTCCCGCCCTACCTCGAACGAGTAGGTGTTCTGGGAATCCTGAAGCATGGTCGCCTTCTCCGTCAGGAGCGGACGAATGATGATGTTGTCTACGCGCTTCATCCTTCAAACCTCTCGCGGAGCTTGTCGATTGTCGCCGTGGTGAGACACAGGTGCGTGTGGCGGAGCACATCCTCTACGTTGAGACCCTGCTCGGTGAGGACCTTGATGTGCGGGATGTTGCGCGCAGACTTCGTAAACACCTCGTTGTTCTCGGGCAACACAAACAGGGCCGAGTCGATCGACAGCTTTCGTAGGAGAGCCGCTATCGGCTGCGTCTTGATCGCGTCGACCTCGAGGCTATCGAAGACTACGACCGTCGAAGCCAGGCCGCGCCGACTCAGGGCCCCCTTGAGGGCTGCGCTGCGAACCTTCTTGTTGAGCTTGAAGGCATAGGAACGAGGCTGCGGGCCGTGGGCGACACCGCCGCCGCGGAACTGGGGAGCGCGGCTGCCGCCGTGACGGGCGCGGCCGGTTCCCTTCTGCCGGTAGATCTTCTTGCCGCCGCCGCGAACTGCAGAGCGTCCCTTCGCAGAACTGGTTCCCCTGCGTCGATTCGCCTGACTGTAGCGCACCACCTCGTGAAGGAGGTGGTCGTACTTATCGTTCGCGAAGAGCTCGTCGGGGAGTTCGATCTCCGAGACCTCTTTGCCACTGATGTTGAGTACCTTGACCTTCGCCATGACTCTTCTCTCGTCGTCGCTGTCGGCGCTCGACCTCCAAACGGAGGCGATTGCCGGACACCTAGTTCAACTTGATTTCGACATCGACACCGGCAGACAGGTCGAGCTTCATAAGAGCGTCGATCGTCTGCTGGTTAGGCTCGATGATGTCGAGGAGGCGCTTGTGAGTGCGAATCTCAAACTGCTCCCGACTCTTCTTATCCACGTGCGGCGAGCGCAGCACGCAGTACTTGTTGATCTTCGTCGGCAGGGGAATCGGCCCGCGCACTAATGCGCCGGTACGACCCACGGTTCCCACAATCTCCTTGGCACTCTTGTCCAGGAGCTTGTGGTCATACGCCTTGAGACGAATGCGGATGCTCTGATCAGCCATGCTGTTGCTCACTCCTACTCGTGGATCTTGGCGACGACGCCGGCGCCGATGGTACGACCACCCTC
>CAZBDA010000159.1:0-1252 GCA_964490445.1 uncultured Rickettsiales bacterium
GGAAAGACGGAGGCATTGGTGTCGTCACAGTCCGTGCTGGGGGGGGCATAGCCCAGCGGCTTGTCGCAGGCATTCTGGGACAGCCAGTTGCCGCCGACGCCGTCGCCGTCGTTGTCGAGGTACCAGGTCTGCGCGGCGGGGGCATCGTCGTCGATGGCGCCATCGCAATCATCGTCGATGCCGTTGCATAGCTCGGTGGCGCCTGGGTAGACGGCGCCGTCGAGGTCGTCGCAGTCATCGGCATTGGCGACATAGCTGTTCGGCGCTGAGCAGGCCTCCTGGGACAATAGCTGGCCACCGTAGCCATCAGAATCGGCATCCAGGTGCCAGAGGACGCCATCGATGGCGTCCTCGTCGACACTCCCGTCACAGTCGTTGTCGACCTCATCACACAACTCGAGCCCAGCAGGGCTCACGGTAGGGTTGGAGTCGTCGCAGTCCGTGCCGCCAGCAGAACTGGCGACATACCCGTCGCCATCGTCGTCAGGGCCTTCGACGACGTCATCGTCGTCACCTGCGGTGTCGTCGTCACCTGCGGTGTCGTCATCGTCACCTGCGGTGTCGTCATCGTCTCCTGCCGAGTCATCGTCTCCTGCCGAGTCATCGTCGTCGCCTGCGGTGTCGTCATCACCAGCTGTGTCGTCGTCATCGCCTGTGCAGGCAGTATCGACTGCGCAGCCATCATCTTCGCAATCCGCAGTTCCATCCTGGTCGTTGTCCGTGCCGTCTGCGCACTCACCCGGTTCGTCGCCTTCGATGGGCAGGGTCCTGTCCAGATCACATCCGGGCAGGACTCCCAGCAACAGTGTCAGGCAAAGCGAGTAGATGGCGTTCAGCTTCATTTCGACCTCCAGTGCCGAGTCTACAGCGCAGTCGACAGAGTTGTGGAGATTCGAGGCTGTGGGGGCGGAGATACGCGAGCCCCGGGATGCGGGTGGCGCTCCAGCCCGGAAGCAACGGAGGAACGGGATCGCCGAGTTGCTGGACAGTGCCAACGAGGCTGTAGCACTGAAGGCAGCCAGCGCCCTGCTGGAGCGCTTCGATGGCTTGCCGGAACCCACGCCTCAACTGGTGGTCGAGTACACGCCCCTGGACGTCATGGTCGACCGTGAGTCAGCGGAGCAGCAGGCCAAGAAGGCGCGGTACTACCGGAGGCTGGTGTAGGGCCAAGGTGCCAAGAAACAAACCAGGGCAGTGGGTGCCCGCGCCTGCGTTGCTGCAGGCTTTGGTTAGGGGCTCAGGCCGGCTCGCC
>CAZBDA010000159.1:1262-8352 GCA_964490445.1 uncultured Rickettsiales bacterium
GTACAGACACTTCTGAAAAACCCCCCCCCCACACCCGCCACGGGCAAACCGCCCCTGGTGTGGAGCGCTTAGCCCAGCGCATTGATTGGCTCCCCGCTGGCGCTACTACATCACCTTCTCGCAGTCGGCCACCGCGCCCGCCTCGTCCCAGCAGCTCCACTCGCCGACCAGCTCGCCGTCCTTGAAGGTGCCTTCGATGGACTTCTGACCGTTGGCGTACCAGAGGGTCCATTGGCCGTGCTGCTTGCCGTCCTTGAGCTCGCCTTCCTTGCTCTTCTGGCCGTTCTAGTGCCACCCGGCCCACGTGGCGATTTGCAGCCCCCCTTCGAAGGTGCCTTCGATGTACTTCTGACCGTTGGCGTGCCAGAGGGTCCATTGGCCGTGCTGCTTGCCGGCCTGGAACCCGCCTTCTTTTTCTTTTTGGCCGTTCTTGTGCCACCAGGTCCATGTGCCGGTCCGCAGGCCCCCTTCGTGCGTGCCGAGAAAGGCATCTTCGCCGCCCTCGTGCCAGCGGGCCGAGGTTCCCTGCTGTTTGCCGTTCTCGTACTTCTCTTCGCTCATCTTCTGGCCGTTCTCATGCCAGCTGGTCCACAGGCCGTTCTTCTCGCCGCCCTTCCACTCGCCCTCTTCGCTCTTCTGTGCTTCGCTGTGCCAAGCGGTGAACTGGCCGTGCTGCTTGCCGTCCTGCCACTCGACGCTCTCTTGCTTGTCTCCGAAGACCCCCCAGGTGGTCCAGGTGCCCACCTTCTTGTCGTCGCGGTAGTCGCCCTGCTCTTGAGGCCGACCGTCTCCCCACCATTCGGTCCAGGTTCCCACCTTTACGCCTTCGGCCCACGTGCTTGAGATGTTCTTCTGTCCGTTGTCCTGCCAGCTGGTCCAGGCACCCGTCTGCTTGTTTTCACTGAACTGACCACGAGTCTTTACCTGGCCGTTGTCGTGCCACTGGATCTGAGCGCCGTGCTTGCTACCGTCGGGCCTCTGGCAACTCTGCTCGAGGCCGTCGGGATGCGGTTGGCCGACCACGCTGGTGCCCTCGGGGCACTGCAGGCTGGCAGACTTCGCCTTCTGCTCGTCAACAATCCATCCTTCGACCGTGCTGATCTTGGGCACCGCACCAGCAGGTGCGGCTGCCAGCATGAGGGCAGCAAGGGATAGCAGGGGAAGTTTCTCGAAGCTCATGGGGCTCTCCAGCGTGTTGGTCGGTTCAGCCCCACAGGTTCGAGGCTGTCCAGCGGGCCCGGGCGTGGTGCTTCGCCTGGACTCGGGAGGCAGAGACTAACAGGTTGTCGGCTTGCGACTTGCTGGCAGGTTGCCTGGCCGGCCCGGCAACCTGGGCGGGTGATTTCCGCTGCCAGGATCACGGCACAGTGGGCACGTCACCCAGGGACTCTGCGACGGCTTCTTCCCGACGACGGCGCCGCTCTTCGATGCGCTTGATCCGCAGCCCACCGGGCGGCGCGTCGGGCCGGAACACTTCGGAGCCGGGGTCCTTCCACACGCGCAGCTCTGCTACCCGCCCCTGGCCCGCGGGGTCGGGATGGATCCAGGCGAAGCACTTGCGGCCGTAGGGCTGGGTGCACTCGACGTCGTGGTAGGCCGAGGACCAGGTGCCGGTGTTGATGAGCTCGATTCCGCGCAGCCCAGTGTGTCGTTCGCGGTGGGTGTGTCCCAGGACCACCCGCGTGACGCCCGCGATCCGGGCCGCGGTCGGCAGACGCTTGTGGATGTTGATCTCGGTCTCGCGCACTTCGGACTGCACCGAGCGTGCATAAAACACAAAGGGCAGCAGGAAGACCGCAAAGGGCACCGCGATCCACCAGGCCGAGAGCCGCACGAAGACGTTGAGAACGGAGAAGATCTGGAAGCTCGCGAAGGCCCCCAGGAACAGTAGCAGCGCGCGGTCGAGCCACAGCTCGCGGGCGATCTTCCAGGGGTTGAAGATTGCCGGGTGTACGCCCGTGGCCCGCAGCGCGATCACGATGCTGGCCGACGTGTTGGCTCGCGCGGCGATGTCATCGACCCGAGCGGCGAGCACCTCGGGCTGTTTCAGCGACGGCAGGAAGCCCTCTCGCAGGGACAGCACGAGGCTGGCCAGCGCCGACCATAGCCAGGTGAAAAGCAGCAGCGGCTGCACACGCATGACGTAGCGGTAAAAGAACACCAGGTGGGCGCGCAGCCCGCCCAGGAAGCTTTCCTCGACGTAGGGATTGAACATCCCCATGCCGTTCAGCATGAGCCGATTCGCGATGTCGCCGAAGGGAAGACGAATGCGGGGCGGGGAACGAAACTCGACGGTCGGGTGGATTGGGTCGCTGCACAGGCAATACGCGTCGAACTGGTTGCCGTGTTGCACCAGCGTGTCGCCGCCAGAGAGATAGAACCACTCGCAAAAGCGCAGTCGCGCCTGGACGTCGTCGGCAACCTCCATCACGTCACGAATCTCCTGCTGTACCGCCGGCCAGTGCAGCTCGAGGTCGTGGTTGCCAATCACGAAGACGATGCGGTGGCCGCCTTGCAGGAAGTCGCGCAGAGCGCGCACGAACACCGGGTGGTCACGAAGGATCCGGCGCATCTTGAACACCGACTTCGGCTGCTCGGGGCGCAGGCCACGCAGCCTCTCGAGCAGGGAAACGTGGAACTGCGGCTCGTCGGGCAACGCCGTGATGGGGTCGAAGTCGAAGATGTCGCCGTTGAGGATCAGCTCCACCGGTCCCTCGGCCGCTTCCCGGGTGTAGCCGAGGAAGCGCTCGAAGCTATCGTCGATGAACAGGTCGCGGTGTTTGTATCGCTTCCACAGGGGCTGCTTCGGGTCGGTGTCCTCTGCATCTGACAGGTGAAAGTCGCTGACGATGGCTGTGAAGCCAGCGTGCAGGAAGGACTGGTCGTCGGTGGTCACGATTTCACAAGCCTTACCATGCGGTAGTCCACCTCTGGGCCATGCCCCGACCGGCCCCCTCCAGGACCTGCTCGGACGCTCGCCCTGACAAGACATATTATGGCTGCTCTGTCTGACTGGGCGTGATTGGGTGCAAAGTCAGGCCGATCTGGGGCTGTCTGGGTTGACTCCTGCGGCACGGGACCGAAGGTAGAGCCCATGGTTTCCGATGCAGCTCCCGCCCCCGAGTCGCCCAGCTCTTATGGCGGAGAAGCGCCGAAGAGCCGGGACTCTGCCTCGCTGCGCAGGCTCGTGGCCCTGGCGCGTCCCGAGGCAAAGATCCTGGTCCTGGCGACCCTCGCGCTGTTCATCGCTGCCGGGCTCAACCTCAGCTACCCGCTGTTCATTCGCCAGATCGTCGACGGCGTGGCCGGACCGGACGCGCAACAGGTCGTCAACCAGAGCGCCCTGGTATTGCTTGCCCTGTTCGGCCTGAACGGGATCTTCACCGCCCTGCGCAGCTACCTGTTTACGGTGGCTGGCGAGCGGGTGGTGGCGAGGTTACGAGCCAACCTGTACAGCGCCATCATCAAGCAGGAGGTGGGGTTCTTCGACGAGCGGCGCACCGGCGAGCTGACCAACCGCCTGGCCTCTGACACTACCGTCCTGCAGAACGCCGCGACCGTGAACATCTCGATGGTGCTGCGCTATCTGGTCACCTGCGTCGGGGCCATCGGCATCCTGGCCTGGACCTCCTGGCAGCTGACGCTGGTCATGCTGGCCATTGTTCCTGTGGTCGTGCTGGGAGCGATTTTCTATGGCCGGATCCTGCGCAGGCTCAGCCGCGATGTGCAGGACGCCCTGGCTGCCGGCACCGAGGTAGCCGAGGAGACAATCTCCGGCATCCGCACGGTGCGCGCGTTCGCACGCGAAGGGGCCGAGACGGTCCGCTACCGGGAGCGGGTTGAGACCGTCTTCGAGTTGGCCCGCAAGCGGGCGCGCATCGGCGCTGTGTTCGGTGGTGGCATGAGCTTCGCGTTCGGTGGCGCTGTCGCCGTGGTCCTGTGGTTCGGCGGCACGTTGCTGGTCGACGGCACCATGAGCATCGGTGAGCTGACCCAGTTCGTGCTGTACACGTTCTTTGTCGCCTTCTCGCTGGGCGCCCTGGCGTCGGTCTGGGAGGACTTCATGAAGGCCATTGGCGCTTCAGACCGGGTGTTCCAGTTGATGGACCGCGAGGCCGGGGTGAGTTCCGGCGTCGAGCAGCTCGACAATCTCGCCGGGCAGGTGGTGTTCGAGGCGGTGCGCTTTGCTTACCCCTCGCGACCGGACATCGATGTGCTGGTGGATTTTGAGCTGGTGCTTGCCCCCGGCGAGACCGTGGCCCTGGTGGGCCCATCGGGTGGTGGCAAGTCGACGGTCGCTGCCCTGCTGTCGCGCTTTTACGATCCCGATGCGGGCGCGATTCACCTCGACGGCACGCCCTACCGGGACCTGCAGCCCGACTGGCTGCGCCAGCAGGTGGGCGTGGTGTCCCAGGAGCCAACCCTGTTCGCGGCGACCGTGCGGGACAACATCCGCTATGCGCGCCCCGACGCGAGTGACGAGCAGGTGCTCGCAGCGGCCAAGGCGGCCAACGCTGATGAGTTTGTCAGCGCGTTTCCCGAGTCCTACGACACCCTGGTCGGCGAGCGCGGTGTTCGCCTCTCTGGCGGCCAGAAACAGCGGGTCGCCATCGCCCGCGCGTTGCTGAAAGATCCGCGCATCCTGGTGCTGGACGAGGCTACCTCGGCCCTGGACGCCGAGAGCGAGCACCTGGTGCAGGAGGCTCTGCAACGCCTGATGCAGGGGCGCAGCACTCTGGTCATCGCCCACAGGCTGAGCACCGTCAAGGACGCCGACCGCGTGCTCGTGCTGGATGCGGGGCGGGTAGTCGAGCAGGGCAACCACGGCGAACTGGTCGCCCGGGACGGCCTGTACCGCCAGCTCGTGGAGCGCCAGTTCCTGTCCAACGAGGCGCGCCCGCAGGGCCTCCCCTCGAGCTAGCCTCCTGGGCGACTTGGTGGCTGTGACCGGGTTGCCCAGGACCTGCAGGCCGGCGGCTCGACCCTTGTTCCTATTGCCCCTGGCACCAGTCTCTCGATTGTTGTTGGGCAGTGGTTCCGGCATGCTCTGAGCTTGCCGCCATCTACCCGCCGCTCTCTGGGAGTCTCGCCATGAACCGTGTCTTCTCTTCTGTAAGCCTCTTGTTGCTGCTGGCCCTGGTGGTCAGTGCCCCTGGCTGTGCCACGACCTCTTCTCCGCCAGTGGCACCCGCAGTCGTGGCCGGCGAGGACCTGAGTGGTGATTGGACAGGTCACAGGGTTATCGGCCTGGGCGACGGAGTGCAGATGCACATGCGCGGCACCCACCAACTGAAGCGAGCCAGTGCCAACCACTATGACAGGGCCGCCATCTATTCATTGTCCATCACGGTCGGCGGGAGCAGCCTTCCCCTCGGCAAGGTCACTTATGCCGCCACCGTGAAGAATGACCTGAGTGAAGAGTGCGAGACGGCCGTCACGGTCGCCTACGGGCGGCCGGAGCCGGCCTCCCCCCAGGAGATCGCGGCGCTCAGCCTGACGGTGGAACAATACGAGGCCCTTCTCAACCAGCTGGCCGCTACTGCCACGGTCGAAGATTTCAACGAGGGCTCGACCTGCGACACGGTGGTCAGCCACTCGAAAGACGAAGTGGTGCTGCAGGACAAGGATGGCGACAAGATGACCTACCAGCGGACCCAGTAGTCCGCAGCGTTCACCCCGCCCCCTCGCTCGTCGCCCCGGCCCCTCGGCCTCAGCGCCTCCTGCCGGCCTCAGGGCTGCGCTACACTCCCGGGCCGGAGGTGAAGATGAAGACGCTGGTTCGACTCGCTGTCGTGTGTTTGCTGCTGACCTGTCTGCCGGGAGTGGCTTCGGCCAAGGACTCCAGTGCAGCAAATTCTTCTCGCGACACCGCCCTGGCGAATAGTCTCTGTGAAGAGGGCTTTTATCTACAGAAGCAAAAAGAGACCGAGATGGCCCTGGCCGCGTACCTCGCGGCTCTGAAGGCCGACCCCGACCATCTACGCAGCCTCTACGAGATCGGCTGGAGTTACTGGATCCTCGAGCGCTGGGAAGACGTGGTTCGCACCTGGACGCGAGTCCTCGAGCTCAAGCCCGACCACGCCAAGGCCGCGAAATACCTGCCCCAGGCACAGGAGAAGCTCGAGCAGGCGGGAGGCCCCGCGGTCAGTGATTCACCGGGCCTTGCAGAGGGCGAGGTGGACGGCTCGACCTTGCAGGAACGGGACGGCCTCTCCTTCGCCCCCAACGAGGACAAGCCCTTTTCCGGCCGTGCCCTGCAGTGGTTCGAGAGCGGACAGAAGAAAAAGCAGTGCGAGTACAAGGACGGCCAGCTGCACGGCAAGTGTGCCGAGTGGCACGAGAATGGTCAGCAGAGTCGGGAAATCCCGTTCGAGGGCGGCAGGGCTCACGGCCAGTTCCTCGATTGGTACGAAAATGGCCAGAAGAAGACGGAGGGCAGCTTCGAGCAAGGCAAGGTGCAGGGGCCGGCGGTCGCCTGGCACGAGAACGGCCAGAAGAAGCAGGAGTCCACTTACAAGGACAGCAAGAAGCAGGGCAAGTTGACCAGTTGGCATGACAACGGCAGCAAGCAGAGCGAGGGTTCTTTCGAAGCAGGCAAGCAGCAGGGGCAGTTCACCTGGTGGTATGCGAACGGCCAGCAGAGGGAAGAGGCGGGCTGGGAGAACGACCTCCAGCACGGCCAGTACACGGCCTGGTACGCGAACGGACAGAAGAGCGAGGAGGGCGAGTGGCAGAGCGGCAAGAAGCACGGCAAGTGGCTCACCTGGCACGAGAATGGTCACCAGTGGATCGAGGGCGAGTACCAGGGCGGTGAGAGGACCGGCAGCTTCACCCGCTGGTATTCCAACGGACAAAAGGACTTCGAGGGCGCGCACAGGGCTGGAAAGCAGCAGGGGAAGTGCACATCCTGGTACGAGAACGGCAGCAAGCAGTCCGAGGGCAAGTACACGGACGGCCAGAAACAGGGCAACCACACCCGCTGGTACGAGAACGGCCGCAAGAAGTCCCAGGGCAAGTACAAAGACGGCAAGAAACTGGGCAAGCACACCAGCTGGCACGACAACGGCCACAAGAGGGAGCAGGCCGCGTT
>CAZBDA010000159.1:8362-9426 GCA_964490445.1 uncultured Rickettsiales bacterium
TTCAAGGACGACAAGAGGCAGGGCTTGGCCACCTTGTGGTCCCAGGACGGAAAGAAGCTGCCTGCCGTTCCCAGCCTCCCCGTTGCCGAAGACGGAGTCGCAGTTCTCCACGTGTCGGCGTTACAGGACCGTGACGGCGTGAAGTTCGCCTCCGAGGCAAGCGAACCCTTCACCGGGGTGGCTTTTTCCCAGTACCCCAATGGTCAGATGTACGGCGAGGTCTGGTTCAAGGACGGCAAGCTGTTGAAGCTCACGTCCTGGTACGAAAATGGCCAGCAGATGCTGCAGAGCGAGTACCTCGACGGCAAGCTGTCCGGGCCATCGACCTCGTGGGAAGAGGACGGTCGGAAGGCCGAGCAGAGGGAGTACCGCGATGACAAGCTGCACGGGACGGTGACCGCCTGGGCAGATGACGGCACCAAGAGCGCTGGTGAATACAAGGACGGCGTCCTGCACGGGACGGCGACCATGTGGCATGCCAACGGTCACAAGGAGAGGGAGACTCAGCTCAAGGACGGCCTGCCCCACGGGAAGATGACCAGCTGGTACCAGAGCGGTCAGAAGGAAATGGAGGCCGAGTTCAAGGACGGCGAGATGGTGAAACAGACCTGCTGGGACGAGGCTGGCAAGGAGATGCCCTGTCCCTAGAGCCGGGCCCCCCGATTCGATGTCGTCCTCTGATCGAAAGAATGCGCCCTCAAAGCGCCCCTTCATTGGCCTGCGCTGGGAGTGCTGTGGGCTCTACAGCCGGGTCTACCGGCACGTGGACGCAAGCCACTACCAGGGCCGCTGCCCCGGCTGCGGAAAGAGTGTTCGCATCGAGGTCGCGCCCGGAGGCACCGACGCCCGCTTCTTCCGCGTTCGTTGAGGGAGCCCCGCTACTGGGGACCCGCCACCTGTCGGGAAGTCCACCCGAACGATAGGCCTCTGGGCCTCGCGCAGCCGGGTTGGTGCAACTCGTGGGATTGGTTCTGGGAGCAGGTCGGCGTGACTGGTATCCTCACGACTCGGCGGGAGCGGGCATCCTGCTCGATACCAATGCTCAGGAGGAGGGCTTTATTAAA
>CAZBDA010000160.1:0-4780 GCA_964490445.1 uncultured Rickettsiales bacterium
CTCTTCGCTGGGCTCTTCGCTGGGCTCTTCGCTGGGCTCTTCGCTGGGCTCTTCGGCGCTCTCTTCGGCGCTCTCTTCGGCGCTCTCTTCGGACGACTCAGCGGCGGGGCTGGCCAGATCCAGGGAGAACAGAGAACCGAGCTCAGCACAGCCTGAAGTGAGCAGCGCCGTGGCGAAGAGCAGGGAGAAGAGGGGGGTACGCATCGTTGAACAGAGATTCATCACTTCCTCCTTCGGTAGCCCGGCTGTCTCGTGGAGACCCGTGGCTTTGCGTCCCAGCGTCACCGCTGGTTTGCCTTTATCGAGAGGGGAGAATCCCCGCCCGTTCACTCAACATGTATCGCATCGGTGAGATGTCAAACCGGTTTGTGCCGGACTGTGCCCGTCGTGGTCCCAGCTCGCGCGGAAGAGATCCTCAACCCGTGCCAAGCAAGCGTGCTGCTTACTGCTGGGGCATGGACGGAGGTACGACCCACCAGGCGTAGAATTGGTCGAGGATCGCGCCGTTGCCGCTGACCGTCACCTGCAACACGAAGGTCTGCACGCTCTGGGTGGTGGTCGGCTCGTGAGTGGTGCTCGGGAAAAAGCTCCAGCAGACCCGGTGGTTGGGCTCAACGTCGTTGTACATGTCGTGGTGGCCGTCACCGTCGCCATCAGCGGTCGCCAGGCCCGAGACACAGTCCGAAACCCCGTCGCCGTCAATGTCCGCCGTGTCGTTAACGACCACGTAGTCGAAAAACGGCATCGCGTCGCCGTCGTCCCAGGTGACCTCCTCGAGCTCAACGGTCACCTGCATGGGAGTCAGTTCGATCATCTCGTGGAGTGCGGCATCGATCTGAGTCGCGACCGCAGCGTTATCACCCGAGCGGACAAAGGGCTGACCGTTGGTGTCGAGAGAGCCCGCAGCAGTCGCTACTGCTCTCAGGTCAGCCAGCCCCATGTGCCCCGTGTCACAGTCAATTCCCAGGTAACTGATCCCCTCTGCTGCCAACTGCGCCCCGGCACTGGCAGCACTAAACGAGTTGTTGGCCTGGTCATTCTCGTCGGTGATCTGGACAAACACCCGCACTGCCCCCGGGCGATAGCCGGGACAGCCAATCCCCGAACCCGCACAGCCCTGGATCGCCGAACCGGAGCACAGCCCCGGAGTCGCCATGCAGTACGCCGATTGAAATAGATTCTCGGCCCCGCCACCGCCGGTACCGCCGGGAATGGCGCCTGCTGTCGCTGCCGCGTTGCCACTCATGGACGCCAGGTTGCGGATCGGATAGCCCGGATCCCGGTAGTCTCCGGTGCCCGACCAGAAGCTCGGAACACAACCGTTGTTCGCCGGGTCCTCGATGCAGTCCCCGCTGAGGCTGCAGACCTCGCCCGAAGCACACTCGGCATCCTCTAGGCACGCAACCCCCGAGGACTCACAGGTGAGAGTATTGATGATGTCCTGCACCGCGTTGCGCATCGCGCTGATCTCGCCACCCATGGAGCAGGTGATGTCGAGCAGGAAGTACACGTCCAATTCCTGGAAGTTGGTGGTCGCCGAGAACACCTGTTCGGACGGTGGCACGCCGGTTCGGGGTGCTGAGACGAATACGAGGTCGCCGTTGTTGGCCGGGTTGTCCTCGGGGTCCAGTGGATCCGTGCCCAGCGCAGTCTCGATCAGGTCGTCACTGCCGTCGCCGTCACTGTCGCGAAGCAGCGGGTCGGTGCCGTTCGCCACCTCCAACTCGTCGGAAATGAGGTCGCCGTCACTGTCGACGTCCAGGAAGTTGGGAGAGCCGTCGCCATCGACGTTGCCTTCACCTTCGATCTCGTCGGGGATGCCATCGCCATCAGAGTCGACATCCCGGTAGTTGGGGATGCCGTCGCCGTCTACGTCGCCGTCGCCTTCGACCATGTCGAGGATGCCGTCACCGTCGCTGTCTGCGTCCCAGAAATCGGGAACACTGTCGCCATCGGTATCAATTGGATTGTCAGGATCGTCGCCGAGCTCGGCAGAATCGAGGATCCCGTCCCCATCGTCGTCGAGATCGTGGGCATTGAGGATGCCGTCGCCGTCGAGATCGGTGGCAACTTCATCGGAGTCCTTGATGCCGTTGTCGTCGCTGTCCAGGTCGAGGAAGTCAGGGATCTCGTCCCCGTCGCTGTCGACTGGAGGAGTCGCCAGGTCATCGTCGCCGGCCTCGTCCTTGTCGGAGATCCCGTCGCCATCGGAGTCCTCGTCGTCAAGGTTGGCGATCCCGTCGAGATCCGCGTCGTCCTCCCCGTCATCCTTGTCGGAGATCGTGTCACCATCACTGTCCGCAGTGGCCGGGTCATAGGGCGGCTCACCGTCGCCGCCGCCGCGACCGTTGTCGCCAAATCGTCCGCCATTGGCACAGCCCCATGCAACCAGCAACACGAGAAGCGACAGGTACCCCAACCGGGGCTTTCGAGTGCTCAAATAGCGCAGCATGGCAGCACGGTAGCACTGGCTCACAGAGGCACAAAGGGAAACCAGGGACCGAAGTGCTCCAGAACAAGGAAGGGGGAGCCGAGGCTCCCCCTTCACAGGCGAACAGGTTGCCCTGTTCTAGAATGTAACCTCGCTCTGAACGAGCGCTGTAACCTGCGGCTCGGGGTCGTCGCCACCGGGGACGAAGATCCAGGCGCCGATCGTGAGAGACAAGGGCTTCCACGGAGTCCAGGTTGCCTCGATGTCACTCTCAAAGCCGGCGAATGCATCGTCATCGTCGTCGGCCCAAGGCGACACGAAGAAGTGCAGATCCACGTTCAGTCGCATCGCTGAGTAAGGACTCAGTGCCACGTTCACCATGCCATCGATCAGACCCTGGTTGCCCACGTGGCCACCGTGACCGAAAAAGCCGTAATTCCCACCCAATAGGTTGCTAAAGCCCTCGGAAACGACGTCGATGCCGCCGCCGATGTGGGGCTTGATCTTGTGATCGGGATTGACTCCTGCACGGACTCCGAGCAGCCACTCGACCTCGGTGTCCGCTTCCTCGCCCGCCTTTTCGAACTGGCCATAACCGTCGACTTCGTAGCCGAACATTCCCATCGAGCCCTTCGCATTGGCTCCGATGGTCGCGCGGGTGTAGTCACCAACAGATTCGACAAAAGCAAGCACATCAAGAGCCAGGGGATCGCCCAGGCGCGGTCCACCAGTCAGGACGATCAGGTGGTCATCAGTGCTGAGGCTTCTCTTCAGGTAGGTAACGCTGGCTTGCACCTTGTCGTTCGAAAACCACATAGACGCCGCGTAGAAGGGATTGCCCTCGGCGGTGAAGTCTCGTTCGCTGACGAGTCGACCATTGTTCAGGGTCTTCTCCATGCGACCGACCATCACGCCTACACCGTTGTCCAGGTTGAGAGCGGCCCAGGCCTGTTGAACTCGGAACCAACCATCGCCATCTTGGCCCCAGGCGCGGCTGTCTCGGACTTCGACATGGGCGGACACGGGGCCCATCCCAGCGGAGAGTCCTACGCTCGCGAGGTTCTCGATACCCCAGTCACCGTCGCCGGCAGAACCGATCACAAAGCGTGCGCGGTCGCGGGCATTGAACTTGAAGTCGGGCTTGGGTGCAGCCGGCGCGGCAGCAGGCTCCGGTGCAGCTACCGGCTCCGGTTCAGCTGCGGGAGCTGGCGCGGGAGCCGGTTCGGGTTCGGGTTCGGGTGCGGGTGCGGGTGCGGGCTCCGGGGCCGGGGCCTCGTCACCGGTATCACCGGAATCACCGGAATCACCGGTGTCATCACCACCCTCATGGTTGTCCGCAAGGGCGGAGCCACAGATAAACATGGTCACAAAGATGGTGCCAATCAGCACTCTCAGCGTCTGCATACAATCCTCCTCAAGTTCAAAAAAACTTAGTGCCACATAGGCGTAAATTACCATGAAGGGCAATGGCTTAGGGAATTTTTCCCAAAGTAAGGGTTTTCGAATGACCCCGAAGATCTCCAATCACGGCCAAAGGCAGGGCCTGCGACGGGCTCTCGAAAGCGTCTACAGGGCTTTGTCCAACTGGGATGCAGGGGAAAACGGGCCTGCTTGAGCGAGCCACCGCGAGAAAGAGGGCGCAAAGGCGCAAAAAAAGCTCGAAGCGACTGAAATCTCAGCCGGTTTCCACCTCGCAGAAGCGCCACCAGCCCTTGATCCCTCCGACCAGGGACCAGACCTGGGTGTAGCCCATACGCCGGAGGTTGTCGGCCGCCAGCGCCGAGCGATAGCCACCGCCGCAGTACAGGACCACCTCGGTGCCCTTGTTCGGTACCTGGGAGACGATGTCCCGCTCCAACACGCCCTTGCTGATGTGAACCGCGCCCGGCATCGAGCCCGCCTGCCACTCACGGTCTTCGCGCACGTCTACTAGTAGGAACTCGTCACGACGGGCGAGCAACTCATCCAGGCTGATCTCCTGGATCCTCTGCTTCGCGTCTTCGCAGATCTCCTCGAACTCGGAACTGTGCCCCATCGACAGATGCTACCTGCTCACCGCGCGCCGTGATCTCAACTTCGGGCTCGGCGACGTCGTCCGCTCAGGGTGGCACCGAGGACAAACCACAGCACGAGCGCTCCGGGACGGACACCGACAACCGCCGAGGAGGCCCAGTGACAGGTGCAACCCTGCCCCTGCAACTCTTCCTCGACGACAGGTTCACGCGCCACGAAGTACCGCGTCTCGCTGGCCGCGCCGGCCCCCCAGCGATCCAGTGCCCATACCCGCACGCCGTAGTCCCTACCCAGCACGATGCTATAGCTGACGTCGAGACTCGACTCTACCAGGCC
>CAZBDA010000160.1:4790-9424 GCA_964490445.1 uncultured Rickettsiales bacterium
CCCTTACCCCATACCCCCCCCTTTCCTATCTCTTACGCCCACACTCGGCTCTACCCGGCCGTGTAAGAGCCACGGTCCGTTGCGCTCCACCTCTGCTGAATCGTCATCATCATCATCATCGCCATCGTCGTCGTCGTCCTCGTCCTCGTCCTGCGCAGAGTCGTCATCATCCGACAGCAGTCCTCCATCCGAGAAGAACAACTCCAGGCGGTAGCTGACGGGATCGTCATCGGGATCGGCAGCAGGCAACCAACTGACCACCAGTTCGCCGCTTACCTCTTGCTGCTCGAGGGGGGCGAGAATCACAGGCGGGTCAGGCGGCCCGAGGTTGTAGACAGCAGCCACCGCGGCAGCAGCATCGACGTTGCCGCAGCCGTAGCGATCGCTCCAGCCGCTCGCGTCATACTCGGCGTCGACAAGCTGAATCCGATCCGCGGTCAGGCACAGCACCTCGCGGACCTCGGCCTCGCTGAGGCGCGGATTGGCTCCGTACATCAGGGCGATGACACCGGACACCAGTGGCGCAGAACCCGAGGTGCCCGCCATAGCATCGGTGTAGTCGTGGTCGCCGCTGAGGGGGCCCATGCCGCGGTCGCCCAGCAGGTCCGTACTGCGGAGCTTCTCGCCACCGGCATAGGCGCTGCCCGACGGAGCGACGATGTCGAGGTCCGAACCCACGTTGCTGTAGTTCCACTTGGTGCCGCGGTCACTGACCGCGCCGACGGCGATGACGCCGGGCTGCTCCAGGATGGGCTGCTCCCGGTAGTCACAGCTTCCGTTTCCCATGGAAAAGACCACCGACGCGCCGAGCCCACCGCGGCCTTCGGTCCGGGCGTACTCCACGGGATCGGTGATTCCCGGACCATCCGGGCCCGGGCCGCACGGTTCCTCGGGGTCGGCGGAAGCAAATCCCCAGCTGTTGTTGAGGACTGCCGCTCCACGGTCCGTCGGAATGGCAAAGGAGTCCCAGTGATCCCCCAGCGTCGTGGGTCCACCGATCAGTCGAACCGGGAGGATCTGAGCTTCCCAGGCGACGCCAGCAACCCCCAACTCGTTGTTGCCAATGGCCGCAATCAGCCCGGACACAGCGGTGCCGTGTGGATTTCCGTCCTCGCCCTCGTCGGGGGAAGCGTCCTCGTCGTCATCGAGGATATCGATGCCAGGAACCAGGTCCAGGTCCGGGTGTCCCACCTCGACGCCGCTGTCCAACACCGCCACCACCACGCCGGCCCCGCGATGGAAGTCCCAGGCAGGCACTGCGTGCACGTCGATGCCGGGTAGGGCACCTGAGAACTGCCCGGTGTTCTCGAGGTGCCAGAGTTGTTCCCAGTAAGGATCGTTGAGCACACCGCCGTGCGGGATCCGCTGCAACCAACGGTCGGCCTCGGCCCAGCGCACTGCCGGGTGCAGAGCCAACTCCGTGGCCAGCTTGACCGGGTCTTGCCCGTCGGCCAGGACCAGGGTGTACACGGGCCACTTGCCGGCCCGACGCTCGATCTCCGCGACTCGCGAGTCGTCGCTCAGACGTCGCAACATCAACTCGCCGCCGGCCCCTCCATCAACGAGTCGGAGCAATACGTCGCCGGTCAGCTCGCCGTGCTCTCCGGCCTCGGCCGGAGAGGCATGGACGGCACTCATCAGCCCGAAAGCAACAAGAGCAACAAGCCCGGGCACAGTACGGCTCATGCAGGCATGATGCCTGAGACGAACCACGATGACCTCAGTAACTCCCAGGCTCCTGGTCTGCGCCACTCTCGGCATCTTCGCCGGCGGCGCGTCCTGCACTCCAAGCGAAGAACCCATGCCCCCGTTCTGCGGCGACAGCGTCCTGCAGGAAGGAGAGGCCTGCGACACCGGCGCGGCGCTCAGCAACAGCGAGCCGGACGCATGCCGCACTGACTGCAGCCAACCGAGCTGCGGCGACGGCGTCACGGACATTGCCCAGGGGGAGGTCTGCGACGACAGCAACTCCTGGGGCGGCGACGGCTGCTCGCCCAGCTGCGCGGCGGACCTGGGCAACCCCGAGCAGGAGCCCAACGACAGTGTCGACGAGGCGCAGGGCATCGCCGGCGGCGAGCTGCTGACCGGGGCGCTCCCCGAAGGAGACCGCGATTGCTACGCCGTCGAGGTAAGCGACGGTGGCTGGTTGTCCGCCGACCTGGTCGGCGACGGTGCAGGCAGCTGCCCCGAGGATGCAACGCTGTCTCTGTTCTCACCGGCCGGCAGCCTGGTTGCCACCGGCAGCCCGCAGAGCGACTCGGGCTGTGCACCCATCCTGCCGCACCTCAACGAAGCTGCGCGCTTCATGGCGGCCGGAACCTGGACCCTGTGTGTGGACGGGTTCCTGGCAACGAGCGTACCCACCTACACCCTCTCCTGGGATGTGGGCCTGGACAGCTGCTCGCTAGAAGGCGTGCCCGTGCTGCCCGCCGACGACGCCGACAGCGATGGCATCACTGACCACTGCGACGACGACGATGACGGCGATGGAGTCGCCGATGAGTTGGACAACTGCCCGACCGTTCCCAACGGCCCCATAGCCCCGGACATCACGACCGGCAGCTCAGGCTTCATTCGCTACTGGCTGTTGGCAGGTCCTTACTTCGGCAACTCGAGTGAGCAGAGTTGTCGACCCTCGGAGGTCCCGCTGCTGGGACTCGCCGACGACGGCCTGGTGACGCCACGGGTCGGGGAGCCGGCCGGCGACAGCCTGTGGTTCGCCCACATCGACAACAACCGGCGCATCGACTTCGAGTACCTGGCCACCGACGACCCGCCTCGCGAGGTCTACCAGGCGACCTGGCTGCACTCCGATTCCAACCGCGACCTGAGCCTGGCCCTTGGCCCCGACGACGGCACACGCGCCTGGCTCAACGGCAGCGAAGTTGGCGAAGTAGACGACTGCCAGGGCACCAGCCCCGATCGCTTCCGCTTCGAGGTCCAATTGCTCGCAGGCTGGAATCTGCTGATGATGAAGGTCTACGACCAGGGGGGAGCCTGGGGCAACGTCGTCCGCTTCAAGGATCCGGACACTGACACGCCCATTGCCGACCTGGGGATCTCGCTGTCACCCGATGGACCCTGGACCGACGACCAGGGCGATCTCGACGGCGATGGAATCGGTGACTACTGCGATTCTGAACCGACGCTTCCGGCCTCGGTTTCGGGTTCGGGTTCAGGCTCCGAATCCGAGGGGTAGGTCACCGTATAGACGCAGACAGAGTTTCCGCCACCCTGGTCCTTGCGACCCTGGGAGGTCGTCCAGGCCTGCTTGCCATCGGGACTGACAGCGAGCCCGACCGTGTAGGCGTCGGTACGAATGCGGCTGACGATGTCCATCGTCACCGAGTCGATGACGATCAGCTCGGACTTTCTGTTGACGGCGGAGAAGATGTAGCGACCCTCTGGGCCCAAAGAGATCGTGCGCGCCCCGGATCCTACGTACACAGTCTCAAAGCCACTGATCCTGACTTTCTCACCGGCTGCAGCCTGCAGTTCCGCGCGAACTGTCGCCAGGGCGATCTTGCTGACGTAGCCCGAGACGTTGCTCGACAGGTACAAGGTCTCGCCATCGGGGCTCAGTACGAGGTGGCGGGGAGTCGGCTTCATCCCCTTGATCGTGCCCAGGTAGCTGCCTGAATCCACGTCGAAGCCGGCGATGCCGCCACCGCCCATACGAGACACCAGCAGCATCTTGCTATCAGGGGTGAAGACGGTGCCTCGCAGACAGTAGCCACAGGCCTTGTCCCGGTTCTTGCCAGCGAGGCCGCTCTGCGAGAGCTTCCTGTAGACCACCAACAACTCCGGGCGGTACTCGAACTGCTGCGGATCGCCGGAACTGGTATCGATGAGGGCCACCGTGTTGTCGCCCCAGTGGGTGACAGCAACCCAGTTCCCATCAGGCGACGCGGAGACGTACTTGGGGATCGGCCCGGTAGGCATCACGCGCACGATTTCGTCGCTCGTGGTGTCGATGATGGCCACCGCCGAGGGCGAGGTCGCGCCACCGTCGTAGCTGCGCCGGTAGTACGGCACCCAGAGGAACTTCCCGCCGTGGGAGATCTCGCTCTCTACCGGCTTGCCCTTGAAGTGATTGACGTTGCCAGAACGGGGCCGCTTGTAGAACTTGTAGTCGAAGGGAGCCGGCTCGCCCTGGAAAAGTTGCTCGTTCTCGGCGTTGAAATGGTGCTTGATCACCTTGATCTTCTCGACGGTCTCCGCGTTGTAGACAACCGTCTTGTAGCCCTCGAGAGAATTGACGTAGACCTTCTTGCCATCAGCGCTGAAACGCGCCGACTTGGGTGAGTAGACATCCCGGTCGTAGTGGTCCCTCTCGGGCACCTTGGGATTGGCCTGGTAGCGCTGGAACCGACCGGTCAACTCGACCTTGAGATTGCCGTCCTTGGGGGTGCTGAGAGTGCCCATCGGAATCTGCCGGGAACTCCGCCCGGAACCCGAGGCACCTTTCAGGTTGTCCCGGGCAGTTTTGAGCCACTGGGCGGTCACCTCGTAGTTGGGGTTCAGCTCACTCACCTTCTCCCAGGACGCGACACAGCTCTTCCAGCTGCCGCGCGTCCAATAGACCCAGCCGAGCTCGTAGAGGCAGGGCAGACAGTCGGGCTCTGCCTCGAGGC
>CAZBDA010000161.1:0-9414 GCA_964490445.1 uncultured Rickettsiales bacterium
CCAGCGCCACTGCATCGACTAGTTCGATCCCGCAGCCGTCCAGGACCACGGCGTCGATGACCGCACCATCCGCACCGATGACAATTGTCAGCAGGACTTCCAGCGGCAGCTCGTCGGGAAACTCGATCTCGGGAGGAAGGGAGGCAGAGACTCCGAACTTGGGCACCGGCCAGGTGGGTCCACCTGCCGCGGCAGCACGCTCGCTTTCCGCCTGCTGGTCTGCAGTTGTGGCCTTGTCTGCTGCAGGTGTCTGCTGCGCGGCCTCGTCCGAGCCCTGTTCCGACCAGGCGGTGGCCGGTGACACAGTCACCACCAGGCCAAGCGCAAGGACAATTACTCGGAGCCAACCCATCATCTGTAGCCAGGCGCAACCAATCTTCGCCAAAGAGCCTGCAGCCAGATCGTCGAGAGCGCGGCCTGCAGTTCTGGTGAGAGCCTATTATGGCGAACCCGTCGCAGCAGGCGAAGCGTGCTGGCCAGGAAAGCCAGCCCAGAGTTACAACCGGGGTTTCTGCGCCGGCCGATACGCTACGTACAAAGTGTCGCTGATCGCCGTCTGTACGTACAAGGCCGAGTGTTCCAGCGTCCACGGACCGGGCGAAGCGTCACAGGCAATTGAGGTCGCCGAGGTCGATGCAGGTCCCATCGACGACAGCAGTGGGCGAAACCGCCAGCACGTCGCAGCGCTGCGAGGCCAGTTGGCCACCCGGCGCTACGATGACCTCTCCTCCCGTGACGGGGAGATCAACCTGGAAGGCTCCTTCCGCATTGGTCATCGCCGTGGTCACGGCGGAGGCCGGGAAGGCGCTGTCGAAGACGCTGACAAGAATGCCGTCGGTTGCCGTCGAAGCGATGATGCGGCCGGTAGCGCACCTGGTCTCTTCGAACGGTCGCAGGACCACCTGGTTCGGGCAACCTCCCGCTCCGTTCGGCAGCGCGGGGCGTGTGAAGACCCGGGCTGGGCGGAGTCCCTGGCCGAACTGGGACTCCGGCAGGCCATACACTTCGGTGGTTCGGAACACCGGCACCGTCAGCAGGAACGAGCCGTTGCTGTCCGAGGTGGCCACACCACCTTGCGGGCTCACGACCTGGGCACCTTCGATTGGTCGACTCTGCTCGTCCACGACGACGCCACCCACGCAGGTCTGGATTTGCAGCAACACGTCCGGCAACTGCAGGCAGCCGTTGGCGTCGGTCGTCGGGTCGAAGTCACGGGGGCCGGAGACCTGCTGTGGGTCGAGGTTGCCGCCATCGAAGTCCTCGTCGTCGAGCTCTGGGGGGATCTCTTCGCCATGGATGTCGTCGCCGCCGCCGCCGCCGTCGCCGCCGCCGTCGCCACCGCCACCGTTGCCGCCTCCTCCGCCCCAACCGCTGCCGCTGCTCTGCCCACCCACGATTGGCCGGCCGGTCCAGACGAAGTCGGGGCACTGGGTCTGTCCGATAGGTACCAAGAACGAGTCCGTCCGTTGAGTCGCCACCTCGCCCCCGAACGACGCGTTGTACTCGATGAAGCCGCGCTCGCCGTGCTTGACCTGCACGCAGTAGCTGCCGTCGTCCTGCGTGATGACCTCGCTCCAGCCGGAGTAGCTCTCGCCTACCACGCGAAGTGTGACGCCGCTGCGGACCTCACCCCACGGGTCGAGTACTCGACCCGAGACGCAGCCATGCGTCTCGATGGGCTCGTCGATGTTCCAGGTCTCCAGGGCTTGCGCCTGGATTGTCCACGAGAGTTCGCCGTTGGGGTCCGTGCTGACGGTTCCCAGGCCCTGCTCGAGCCAGAGGCCGAGGGTCTCGTCGTAGCGCCAACCGCGCACTTCATCGTCCGCCTCGGGCTCGTCGGCGGATCCCAGGTCGAGGATCGGGACCTCGAAGGTCGCTGGCAGGTCGCCGAGCAGGAGCGGCTGATCGCTCGAGTCGAAGACGTCGACCTGGAACATGCCGAAGGACTCCAGGGACAGCTCCTGGCCGTCTTCTCCCAGGGCGAGCATCTGTCCGGGCGTGGCAAACAGCTCGTTGCCCTCATCGAGGGGCGACTCCAGGTCGAACCAGGTCGCTTCGACGTGTGCTTCGCCCAGGTACGGCACGCCGTTCTCGTCCACCAGGTTGCCACCGGGCAGCGTCACCACTGCGCCGCCCTCCTCGATCTGGAAGGTCAGGCCTTCGGCCGAGTCGAAGTCCTGCACGAAGTCCACTCTCGCGAGGCTCTGCAGGATGGTGTGGTCGGCGTTCTTCCACAGGTGGAGCGGCCTTTGAGTCCGCGCCCAGCCGTCCTTGCGGTAGGAGATGAGCAGATCTGTGTCGCCGACCTGCTGCGCGAAGCGGAAGTAGCCGTTGTGGTCGGAGAAGGTCTCTGCCCCGGTGTTCGTAGTGATGCGGACGTCGGGGATCGGTGCTCCCCAGGCGTCACGTACGAGCCCGGTGACGGCAGTTGAGTTGATCTCGGGAGTTTCGTTGTCGCTGCCTGATGTTTCGATGTCTCCCGGCCGTTCGACACCGCCGGCCTGGAAGGGGGGACTGGTTGCCACCTCGTTGTCGAGGGCTGGCTGTAAGCAGGCAGCGAGGGTGGTAATCAGGGCGGCTGTGACGGCGGTTCGGAGGGTGATAAGTGGCGCGTTCATGGGGACCTCACTTGCATGGAGTTGCAGGCTCGACGTTGCGATGATTCGTGCCGTTGTTGCGGCGCGAGACAGAACATGCTTGGTGTCGTTTTGACAACTACGCAACAAATTCTTGACATTTAAGGTCGGGGCTGCGGATCCCCTGGGGGCGATTCAGGTGAGCCCCGTGGGCTGAAGCTTTCGTTCCGGCTGGTTCGAGGGACCCGGCGTGGAGCGAGCGCCCGGGCCGGCGGCCTCTGGATTACTTCTGGTAGCCGTGCGAGCGCCGACGGCGCAGGGGCACTGTGCCCAGCGCCAGCAGCAACAGGCCGAGCAGGCCGGTCGGAGTAGAGTCCGCCAATGAGCCGGTCGCACAGCCGCAGCCGCTGCGGGCCGGGGCCTGGTTGTCGTCGGCACCCTCGCACTGGTTGTCTTCGTCGTCGACGAAGCTGTCGCAGTCGTTGTCGAGGCCGTCGTCACAGACTTCGTCGAAGCTGAACTGCGAGCCAATGGCGTCGTTGTCATCGTCGCAGTCGCCATTACAGACCGCCTCACCATCGCCGTCGCCGTCCACCTCCTCGTCGGTGTCGTCGTCGCAGTCGTTGTCGACCAGGTCACAGATCTCGGGATTGCCGGCGAAGCGTCGCTCGTCGGCATCGTCGCAGTCGTCCTCGCAGATTGTCTGTTCATCGCCGTCCCCATCGACGTCCTCATCGGTCGCGGGGTCGCAGTCATTGTCGAGGCCATCACATCGCTCGGGATTGCCGGGGAATACCGCGGCAGAACCGTCGGCGCAGTCAGCACAGGCAAAGAACCCGTCTCCGTCGCCATCGAGTTCACCACCGCTGGCTTCAGTGCTGCTGTCGCAGTCGTTGTCGAGGCCGTCACAGATCTCGGGGTTGCCGGGGGAGATTGCGCTGTCGTCGTCCTCGCATTCTTCGCAGGAGAGCCAGCCGTCGTTGTCCTCGTCGGACTCGCCGCCGATGTACTCGGTGGTGGCGTCACAGTCCGTGTCCAGGCCATCACAGGACTCGCTGTTGTCGGGAAACACCAGGGGGTGCGCATCGTTACAGTCGGCGCAGGACATTGAGGCGTTGCCGTCGGCGTCTTTCTCCTCGCTGGCGTCGCAGTCGGTCAGGCCGTTGCAGTTGTTGTCCAGGCCGTCACAGAGCTCGGCATGGAGCGGGGAGTTTTCGCTGTCGTTGTCGTCGCAGTCGGCGCAGGACGGCGAGCCATCGCCGTCGACATCGATCTCACCGTCGGCGTCGAAGTCCGCCAGCCCGTTGCAGTCGTTGTCGATGCCGTCGCACTGCTCGGGATTGCCGGGAAACACCGTCGCGTCGTCATCGTCGCAGTCGTCGTCATTGGTGCCGCTGAGGCCGTCGGCTCCGCACGAGGTGACCCCATCGCCGTCCACATCGAAGAGTTCGTCTACTCCGCCCAGGCAGTCATTGTCGATGCCGTCGCAGATCTCGGGGTTGCCTGGGAAGCTGAGCGCCGAGGCGTCGTCGCAGTCGCCTCCTCCCGAACTCAGCGAAGCGTACGAGTCGCCGTCTGCGTCGACGCCGTCGATGCCATCCCAGTTGTTGTCGATGCCATCGCCCACAAGGTCGGTCGCGCCGGGGTTGACGAGGGGATCACTGTCGTCGCAGTCGACCCCGGCCCCGTAGCCGTCGGCATCGAGGTCGATCGCGACCACGACGTCATAGTGGATGGTGCCGTTCCAGACCCTTGGCTGGAAAGTGCACGAGGAAGACCAGGCGGAAGTCCCCCCACAACCGAAGCCCTCGGTGACCTGCAGGTTGGCGTCCTGCGCGAACACCGCACCGACCGAACTGCCATTGGTATAGCGGACGCTGACACTACTGAGCACGTAGATGCTGTAGGTCTCTCCGGCGGTCAGGGATAGCGGTGTGGTCAGGGGGACAGGGGTGGGGTTGCCGTTCCCGGCGCCGATGATCGGCACGGTCTCGTAGTAGGTCCAGTCGCCAACGTCGCTGGCCTGGGTTGAGTTGTAGCCCGTGCCCAGCTTCCACCAGACATCGATGGTCCCGGAGCCGGCGCTGGTCGTGTGGGCATCGAAGCTGGTGATGGAGACATCGCTGAGGGCGACGATGTCGAAGATGTTGCCTCGCTGGCCGTTGCCTCCGGCAAAGGTCGTCGTCAGGGACTCCGAGTGGGCCGCCTGCGGCAGGGCGAGCAGCAAGGCTGTGCAGAACAAGGACAGGAGGGGCAGAGATCTAGGCATCGGATCGACTCACTTCAAGGGCAGCGAAGGCAACAACGCAGGGCCAGGTCTGCAGCACCCGGCGCGGACCTGCAAAGCTAGCGAACTGGCGGGGAAGCGACAAGGAAAGTCGTATCGGCCCGACGGTCTCGCTAGGAGACAGCTCTTGGACTCGGCCTGGGCGCAGCCAGCAACAGTGCACCGAGACCGGCGACTATTCGACCAACTCGTTGTGCTCGCCAGTTCGAAAATGGTGGAGGACGTCGTAGGCGGCTTGCTTGAAGAGCACCGACAGGCTCGGAAGGTTGAAGACGAAGCGAACAAGGTCGTGGATGCTGCCTTTGTACTGGATCACGGCACTGGCGAAGTGAATCAACTCCGTGGCCTGGTTGCCGACCAACGTGGCCCCGAGCAGCTGTCCGGTGGATCGCTCGCAGACCAGCTTCACCATGCCCAGCTCGGCACCGAGCATGGCGGCTCTGACGGAGTGGTTGTAGCCTGCGGTCCCGCACACCGGGTCATGCCCCGCCTCCCTGGCGGCAGCCGGGGTGAGGCCGACACAACTGACCTCGGGGATGGTGTAGACCCCATAGGGGAACAAGCTTCCCAGGGGGCCCCGGTCCTCGCCGAACATGTGTGCCGAGGCCACTCGTCCCTGTTCCATGCTGACCGAGGCCAGGGACGGAAAACCAACCACGTCCCCCGCGGCGTAGATGTGTGGCACCTCGCTGCGCATGTACTCATCGGTGGATATGGTTCCCCCGCGTCCCACCGTCAGTCCGGCCGCCGGAAGATCGAGGCGTTCGACATTTGGCACCCGGCCTGCAGCAACCAGCAGCACCTCTCCCTGGGTGAGACTGCCGTCGTCCAGGAAGACGTTCACCCCGCTGTGCGTGGTCTCGACCCGTTGCACCCTGACCCCATGCCTGACGACCATGCCACTGTGGTTGAAGATCTTCTCCAGGATCTGCGACGCCTCGGGGTCGAGCCAGCCGAGCAGTTGCTCGCGAGAGTCCAGGAGTGTGACCTGTACACCCAGGGCCTGGAACATGCTGGCGTACTCACAGCCGATGACGCCACCGCCGAGTACCACCATCGTGTCGGGGATTTTTTCCAGGGACAAGATGGTGTCCGAGTCGTGGATGAAGTGCTTGTCGACGGGGGCCGTGTCGAGGCGTCGCGGCCGCGAGCCCGTGGCAATGAGGATGTAGTCGCCGCTCACGCGGGTGCCATCTTCCAGTTCCAGGGTGTGGGGATCCACGAAGTTGGCGCGGCCACACAGGCGGGTCACCTTGTGCTTGCGAAAACTCTGTTCCACCTTTTCACGCCAGCGGGCTACCAGCCGTCGTTCCAGGGCCATGAGGTTGCGGATCGTGTGTTCCCCGCTGAACGGGGCGTGCAGGCCGCGGTGACGAGCCCCAGAGAGGTACAGGACCGACTCGCGAAGTGTCTTGGAGGGGATCGTGCCCGTGTTGACCCAGGCTCCACCCGCCGGACCCTTGTCAATGACGCAGGTGCTGTGTCCCAGGTAGGCCGCTTGCACAGCAGCCTTCTCACCGGCGGGGCCGCTGCCGATGACGACCAGTTCAAAGTGTGTTGTCTGCTCAGCCATGACGGAAAGGTCCAATCCCTCGCATTATGTCAACTCCACCGCCTCGGCACGCGTGCGGAGGGGAAAAAGCTCTCACAGTGGCTCCACCTGGGCTCCCCGAGCCCGCCAGCTAGACTCGCCATATAGAGTGCCAGGATGCAACTCGCGGATGACCCCGGTGGCGTGATCAAGGCTGCCCTCGACGAACTCTCGCAGCGCAGCGAGGTGCTCGCGCGGTTGCTGCATGAGCACGGCCCTTACGCACCGCGCCGCGCTGCCCGGCCCGACCTGTTCGGCGCGCTGGTCAAGGCCATCATCTACCAGCAACTCGCCGGCAAGGCTGCTGCAGCCATCCATCGACGGTTCGAGGCCCTGGTCGAGGCGCAGGTTCGCGCCGAGCGCGTCCTTGGGCTGGAGGTCGGGGAGATCCGGGCGGCCGGGCTGTCCGGTGCCAAGGCCGCCGCTGTCCTCGACCTGGCCCGGCACAGCGCAGACGGAAAGCTGAACCTCGATGAACTCGATTCCCTCGACGACATGGCACTGGTTCGCTCGCTCTGCCGGGTGCGGGGCATCGGGCCGTGGACAGCCCAGATGTTGCTGATCTTCGAGCTCGGCCGGCTCGACGTGTGGCCGACCGGCGATCTGGGCGTGCGCAAGGGCTTCGGTCGTGCCTTCTCCATGTCGGACACGCCCAGCGCCAAAGAACTCGAGCCCCTGGGCGAAGCGTTTCGGCCCTTCCGTTCCATCGTGGCCTGGTACTGCTGGAGAGCGCTGGACGCCTCGAAGCCGGTTCGCTAGCTTGACCAAGCAGGGGACGGGAGCTTTCCGAGGCGCGCTGGATTGCGTAAGTTACAGGCGTAGCAGGTGCGAGCTGCTCGAGGAGGTCTCCGTGAACACGCGAAGCTTTTCGGCCCTGTCCTGGCTGGCCCTGGCACTGGCATGCGCGGGTTGTGGCAGCATTGAGAGTGAATTCGATTTCGACGGCGACGGAAGCCTGGACGCGGAAGACTGCGCTCCGAGCGACCCGTTGATCCACCCAGGTGCGGACGACCCCTGGGGTGACGGGATCGACCAGAACTGTGACGGAGTCGACGGCAACGCAGTGGATCAGGACGAGGACGGCTACTCGAATAGCGTCGACTGTGATGACCTGGATCCCCTTGTGCATCCGGGTGCAAACGATGAACTGGGCAACGGCATCGACGAGAACTGCGATGGCATCGATGGAAACGCCATCGACGCCGACGGCGACGGATACACCTCGGCCTTCGACTGCAACGACCTGGATCCGGCGGTGCACCCCGGCGCAGACGATGTCCCCGGCGATGGCATCGACCAGGATTGCGATGGCGTCGATGGAGACGCTGTGGACGTCGATGGCGATGGCTACACGACTGCGATCGACTGTGATGATGGCGACGCCTCGGTGCACCCCGGTGCTGAGGACATCCCGGACGACGGCATCGACCAGGACTGCGACGGTGTCGACGCCACCCTGGGCGACGACGACGACTCCGCCGGTGACGACGACGACTCCGCCGGTGACGACGACGATGCTACCCCCGGCGACGACGACGACAGCACTCCTCCCCCGCCCTGCGAAGACGGCACGGTCGAAGGGGGCATGTCGACCTTCTGGCGCAGCGACATCGTGTTCTGCGCCAGCAGCGCCCAGGAGATGCCCCCCAACAAGACGGCTGCGGCCACCTTGTGCGGCGGCGAGACGCACCTGTGCTCGGCGCTGGAATACCGGGCGCGCAACGATAGCTGCGACGACTCGCCCGGCCGCATGTCGGGCTGGCTGTCCGATGGCGAGGACTGCGTGGCCCGAACCCGGGACTCATCCGACTACGCCTGCGCGGCCGATGGCACCAACACCAGCGAATCCGGCTCCTGCCCGCAGCACTACAGCGGCGGCATCATGAGCCTCGAAGCCAGCGTCATCACCGACCTGCTGGCGCCGTCGTGGAGTTGCACCACTGGTAGCCTCGGCTGCGGCGCGTTTTGCTGCGCCGACGCTCCCGAGCCCGGTGATGGTTCGGACGCCACCCAGCCGGCACTGACCTGCGCCGACCTGTTCGCCAGGTACCCCGGCCTGAGCAGCGGCGACTACTGGATGGATCCTGATGGAGTCGGCGGCGGGGTTGCGGCTTCCAAGGTGCGCTGTGAGGCGGGGCCCGAGTCCTGGATGACCGTTGCCCAGCTTACCGACACAGAATTCGACGACATGCCGAACTCGGTGGTGGACCTGTACAAAGGATTCCACAACGCGAACGGCGGCATTGTCGTGGGTCCCGGCACGGCGGCAGTCAGTCGGACGAACGAATGGTCTGCAATGGTGGGCCTCGATTTTGTCCGCGCCTCGGTCGAGCAGGGCTACGACGCCGTCAAGATCTGCTTCTACGTCGAGAACACCGAGGTGGAGTGCCGCTCATCGCTGGACCCCCCAGCCACGTCACTCGGACTGACGGCATACCCCTCGGACTCGTACCTGGGCGCCTATAACGACAGCCCCATCCTGTGGACCGTCGGCCGCCTGGTCGGCATTCTCCACAGTGCCGGCGAATACATTCAGCAGGGCAGCCAGGTGGGCTGTATCCAACGAGGTAGCGGTGGGGTTTACTTTGGCAATAACGCGGTCGGTATGTGTGAGTACGGCGGAAACAGCGGAGGTGCCTGGTATGCCTACGATGGTGGCGTCTACTACAGACCCTGGGCCACGGGCCATGGCAATGAAATCTACCACACAGGCGTGGACCAGTTCGTGGTCTACCTGGGTACTGCTCCGTAGCGGGCTCCCGCTTGCGCTGAATTTGGAACACTCGTGGGTTCAGAACGCCTCTCGGAGACAAGCCTGATGTCGGACTTTCGCCTTCCTTGCATCCTTTTCCTGCTCTGTATGCGGGTATTCGCTGGGTCCTGTGACCCCAGTCTGGACCCGGGTGACGACGACACCAGCGGTGACGACGACACCAGCGGTGACGACGACACCAGCGGTG
>CAZBDA010000162.1:0-9331 GCA_964490445.1 uncultured Rickettsiales bacterium
GCGGTGTCGTCGTCGCCTGCGGTGTCGTCGTCGCCTGCGGTGTCGTCGTCGCCTGAGGTGTCGTCGTCGTCGTCGGCCCAGGTGACGTCGTCGTCGCTGGTCCCGCTACAGGCTTTCAGCACCACGCTGGGGAGGATGAGCGCCGATGCGCCCAGCTTGAGAATGAACTCGCGTCGCTTCATGGCCATGGCTCGGTGCTCCCTGTGCCCTCTTGTGGCGTGACGGTTCGAGAAGAACCATCATGCCGGCTCACTCCCGGCAGGTGTATTACTTCCTGTGGGAAGTGTCCTGAGCCCCGGCTGGTAGTCCTGCCCTTTGTGTGCAGAGTGCGGTTGGGCTGGGTTCGCGACGCAGGGCCCAGGTCCCCTATCCGCCAGTTGCCAGGGACTTTGCCCGCGTTTCCAACATCTGCAGGTAGCGCTCCAACTGGCGTCGTTTTCCCCGGCGCCAGTACCAACGCAACAACAAGAAGGCGAAGAAGAATGCGGAAATCACTGCGGAGAGCGCAACTGCCAACCACAGGTAGCCGGCCGTATAGAACCAGTAGGCCACGGCACCGGTCACCAGGAAGCTGCCGGCAATAGGAACCGCGGCCATCGCGAAGAGAGGTGCCAGGAAGCTCCAGACAACGAGCCCCATTCCGGCCAGGCAGCCGGCTCCGGCCGCAGCTCCGCCGGCACTCTCGACTGCGAGGGTTCTATAGGCCAGGGTCGCTGTGACCTGGTCGGACACCTGCTGAACCTCGCCGGTCAGTCGCACCAATCGCTTTCGATAGGTCAAGACGCAGTGGCTCGCTATGTCGACAGTGGGTGCACTTGCTGGCTGAGCTCCTGTGATCTCGTCGAACACAGAGAGCAGCGCTGAACGTGCCGATGCGAAGGTCGCTTCGTCCAGGCTCGCTTGTACCTTGAGGGCTGCCATCTGCGAGTTCTTCTCGGCGGTGGAATGACCTGCTGAGGCTGAAGTAGGGCAGCCAGACGAGGACCTGCGACGATAGCACCGGTACAATTTCCGGGTGTGGCTGTGCCAGTTGTGTCGCTGCGTCGGGAAGTTTCGCCCTATCTTGGGGGTCTGGTACTTGGAAGCCCGGCTCCGGGCCACAGGCGATCGTGGTGCGGCAGGAGCCATCCTGGACGATGGAGCCATGGAGGAGTGGAGCCATGAAGGTTAGCAAGGCAGTCCTGGGCATCCTTGTGCTTTGCCTGCTCGGCTGCGCCGGTGAGACCATCGAGGTGGGAGCACGAGTGGACAAGGCTCGAGCTTCAGGCGAGCTCCCTCCAGCTTCAGAGGGCCCGGGGATGCTCACCGGAGCATCGCTGGAGAAGCTGCCGGCGCTGCTCGCAGATGCAGGGTTTCGCAACGCGCGGCCCGCAGCGCTGAACGCGGTGCTGGACGAGTGGGGTGTGCCGGCTCCTATTCGCGAAGACCTGGCAGTCTATGTGCGCAAAGCGAGGGAGGAAGGCGTCGAGGCCGCGGCACTGGCTGACCACATCACCGCATTCGTGCTGGAACGCCATGATCCGGGCGGCGGCCTGCGCTCGATGACAGAGGACGAGATCCTGGCCCTGGGCATGGCCATCGCGCTGGGCAACGAGCGTGCGATTGCATCGCAAGTGGCGCCTGATCCGAAATCACGGATGCTGCACTGCACACATGCTTCAGAAGCTGGAGTGCTCATCTCGAGCTATGCAGATGCCGCCGTCAAGACCCTGGAAGCACGCGGGCACTCGTGCAGTCCGGTCCGGGTGAAGCGGGCACAATGAGCTTCTATCTGCTCACGCTGAGCATCATTCCGCTCTTTGTTTCGCGAGCATTCGTTCCCATCTTTGCTACTGCCCTGTTCGCGCGCTGGGGCCAGGACTGGGATGTGGGGTGGTTGGGATTCTTCGAGGATTTCACCGGGGTCGGCCTGCTGGATACCATCCCAGCCTGGGCCATTGGCGACGAGGTGATGGTCGTCCTCGGCATTCTCGCCGGGGTCGAATTCACCCTGCAACGCTTCCCGGAAACCCGGGCGCTGCTCCAGGGGATGTCGGACACCCTGATCAAGGCTGTGGGGGCTGGCTGCACCAGCTATCTCCTGGTGGGGGGGGACTTAGCTGGCATTGTCGAGATCTGGATCGACAACGGCGAGTTGACCGATTTCGATTGGGGACGCGGTCTCCAGTACAGCTGGTCTTTCGGGGTCGGGTTCGTGGTGTTTTTCCTCGCATCCATTCGGGCCTGGATCTACCAGTCGCTCGAAGAAGCAGACCCAGATGACGACCTGGGACTGCAGGGATTGATGGCATGGCTGGAAGACACCTTCAGCTTCGTTGGCATCTTCGTGGCCATCATCATGCCCGTGGTCACCGCAGTGGCTGCTCTGGCCGCCATCGTCGTGGGCTGGAGCGTCAAGGCATCGGCGAAGGCGTTCGAGAGTCGACAACGCACTGCCTGCGCTGACTGTGGTGAGGATGTGTCTGAGTGTGCTCCTCACTGTGCTCACTGCGGCGTATCTCGAGCAGAGCCCAGCGCAGTGGGATGGATGGGGCTCATACAGTCAGCGGCCGCGACAGACTCCGAAGAGCACCGCAGCAAGCTCCGGGAAGGACATCGCTGTCATCACTGTGGCGAGCGCCTTTCCGGGCGTGGCGTACTGCAAACCTGCGGGCAGTGCCAGACACCAGCATTTGCCACCCGCGCTGACCTCACCCGCTACCTGGACCGAGCGCAAGGGCGCCTGCCAAGGACCTTGCTGGTCTGCGGTTTGTGGAGCCTCGTCCCCGTGATCGGGCTGTTCCCCGGCATCCTCTACTACAAGTTTTCGTTGGTGTACGGGCTCAAGGCCTACACCTCGCGGTCCAAGAACCTCGCGGTACGCATCCTGCGGCGACTGGTTGTAGTCGTGCTCCTGTTCCAGTGGGTCCCGGGACTGGGAGCCTTTTTCCTGCCGCTGGTTTGCCTGGTCGACTACCGGCTGTCTCGCAAGGCCCTGCTGTCCCAGGAACTGCCGGCGAGCTGAGCCCGCACAGGGGCAGCGACCCCGGGTGTCCGGCAGCCGGCTCCGCTAGCTGGAAGCGACCGTAATCGTCCAGGTGTGGGCGTGTCCGCTGTTGTTACTGGTCGCCAGTGTGCAGTTGGCTGCGAGGTCGACCAGCTCTTGCTGACTCAGCGTTACGTTGTGGCTGTGACTGCCGGACGCGCTGTAGGTTGCGCCGCCTGCTGGCGGTGCATCGAGATCAGCTCGGGGGATCGAGATGACGTGGCCATGGGAGTTGGCGTTGCCGATTGCGTCGCCCAGGCAACCGCCGCTGTCGTCGTCGCCTGCGTCGTCGTCGTCACTGTAGTAGGGGTCGTCCGAACTGCTCCCGCCACAGCCCTTCAAGACCACGCTGGGCAGGACAAGCGCTGCTGCGCCCAGCTTGAGAATGAACTCGCGTCGCTTCATGGCCATGGTTGGGTCTCCCTTCGCCCTCTTCTTGCGTATCGGTTCGACAAGAGGGCATATCTTAGCGACCGGCCAGGGCGACGGCACAGCTGCGAGTCGGGGGCACATTCGAGCAAACGAATCAGCACAACGAGCCAGCTGGCGGTTGCTGAACCCCTAACGGCGGCGCCCCGTGGCCGTGACGACCGCTGGGCGCTCAAGCCTGCAAGGAGAGGGCAAGGTGCTTCAAGTAGGTCTCGTGCCGGTTGCTTTTCTCGCGTTCATCAATGCTCTTGAGGGCCAGCAGGGCGAGGTCATAGGAACCGTAGAGGTCGTGGGCAAATACCGCGAGCTTGAGTAGTGCAGTGGTATCGAGCACAGGGAAGTCGACGAAGCGCTTCACCCAGACCGCATCCCCGTACAGGTGCTGGCTCAGTCCCGCGTACATGTTGTCGCTCAGCGCCATCGGCTTGATCACCCGGCTTTGGATTGGCAGGAAGCGGTGTAGCCAGTAGCCAGCGTCCCGCAACTCGCGGTCCAGTTCGGCGAACAGCGGCTGGTTCTTATAGAAAGGCACGAACTGCACCTCGCTGTGCACCATTACGGCAGCGTCGAGGCGGGCCCGGCCACCGCGAAACACTGCCAACTCTCCTCCCTGCACGTCCACCTTGAGGTAGTCCATGCCCTCGGTCTCGGGCACGTCGTCGAGGCGCACCGTGGAGACCGGCTTCTGCTCCACGACTTCGGAATAGACGTCGAACCACTGGAACTTCGACAGGACATCCATGTCGGGCTCGAGCAGCGACGTCATGCCGGGCCCCTTGCAGATGTTGAGGACTCCGTCACTGCCGTCGCCGACGGCGTTCGGCAGGAAGGTGGTGTTGGGCAGGTTCTTCGACTGCAGGGCCTCGTACCACTCGGCCGCCGGCTCGAAGCCGACCACCTCGGCGGCACCCGCATCGTGGAGTGGCTTGTAGGGAGGGTCCCCGTCAATGGGGCTGGCACCGACATCCACTACCTTCAGGGGCGGCAGGTCAGCGAAGATCTTGGTCACCGAAAACATGAACACTCCCTCTTCTCGGGGCTGCAGCGCCCGCAGCGCTGCAGCGGGAGAATAGCCGAGGATCGGCCAGGGGAGGCGTCGGCCTGGGCGTATTGAGGGCAGGGCAGCGGGGAGTTTCCTTTCCTGGCCTGGCTGCCGCTGACGAGTGGGCCGCGGCCGCCGAGAAACTCTGCACAGCGCAGCCATTGATCGTGTCGACAGGCAGCGCGGGTCTGGCGGTCAATCCACCAACCCGGATAGGCTGTCGCAATGGACGCTATCGATATCCTCGCAGAGGTCCTGAATGCCTCGGGGCAGCACCTCCAGTTCACCATCTTCGAGGTGGGTGCGCGCGAGGTAGACCAGGGGGAGGAGCCCTTCTACCGGTTGTTGAGCCTGTTTCCGGGCACACGGATCGTTGCTTTTGAGCCCGATGATGAGCTGTGCGCCGAGCAGAACACCGTGGGCCGGGAAGGAGTCGTGTACTACCCGTTTGCGCTGGCTCGAGGCGAAGAACGACGCCAGTTCTACGAGACCCAGCACCCGATGTGCTCGTCTCTGTACCAGCCGAACAAAGCCTTGCTCGACCGGTACAACAACCTGGAGGTTGTTCGTACCCGCAGGATCGGCGAGGTCGAGACGGTCAGCCTCGACCACTTCGTCGCCAGAGAGGGAATCGAGTCGGTCGACTTCATCAAGATCGACATCCAGGGTGCCGAGCTGGAGGTCTTCCAGGGCGGTGTCACCTGTCTCGCCAACGTGCTGTCTGTGGTCACAGAGGTCGAGTTCCTGCAGCTGTATGTCGACCAGCCGCTGTTTGGTGATGTGTGCTCATTCCTGGCCGAGCAGGACCTGCAGTTCCAGAAGTTCCTCGGGGTGGCTGGACGCACCCTCGCGCCCATCGTGCTGAACAACAACCTGAACCACTGCAGCCAGCAGATGTGGTCCGATGTGCTGTTCATTCGGCAGCTGTTCGGATCACCTGCTCTCAGCGTGGAGCAGTACCTCAAGATCGCGGTCCTTGCCCTGGTCTATGACTGCATCGACGTCGCGCTCCACTGCTTTCAGCAAGTCGATCTGCAAGCAGGTCTGGGGATCGGCGAGAGCTTCCTGGAGCGGCTGAACCGTGTGTGACCCTGAGCCCAGCCGCTTGCTACCACTGTTGCCGGAGATCTCTATGCACGCACTTCGGTGTCCCCTTGTCCTGGTCACGTTCCTGTTTCTCGCGGCAGGCTGCAGTGAAGGGCAGGGCACCGACATCACCGACGCTGTCTTTAGCAACCGAAGCGCCGACTGCGGGGACTACGCGGGCAGCTACTTCAGCCAGGTGCGGGACGCGCAGCAGGGCGTCGACTTCCAGGGCTCGGTCGAGATCACAGCGACAGACAGCAGCTGCACCATCAACTCGAACTCAATCCCCAACCACGACTTCGCTGGCGGGGGTGCCAATTTCGCCACCGCAGCGGCCGAGGTGCAAGAGGAACTCTCGTTCTCCCAGAACCCAAGCGCCGCTTCCACCCCCGAAGGGATCAGCCTGCAAACCGACAACGCCGTCATGCTCAACGGGGTCAAGCTCGATCTGCTGGCCGCTGCCTGCTACGGCGTCGGAAACGAACCCCTCGGCGAAGAGCGCATTGGCTGCGGCTCGACCGACACCCCGTGGCGTTACGATCCCATGCATTCGGGCAACGGCTTCGGCACCGACGACCACAACGCCCACACTCAGCCCGACGGCGCCTACCACTACCACGGCTCTCCTGAGGCCATGTTCGACACCGAAGGTGCATCCGAGTCCGGCGTGGTTGGCTTTGCTGCAGACGGCTTTCCCATCTATGGCCCCTTCATTGACGACGCCGGCACCGTGCGCCGCGTGCTCTCGGGCTACAGCCTCAAGGAAGGCGATCGCGTGAGCCAGAACGGCGAGGGCGCCTTCCCGGGCGGAAGCCACGACGGCACCTTTCGAGATGACTACGAGTTCACCGGCAGCGGCGATCTCGACGAGTGCAACGGCATGACCCGCGACGGAAGCTACGGCTACTACGTCAGCGACAGCTTTCCCTGGGTGCTCGGCTGCTTCACCGGCACCCCCGACCCCAGCTTCAACAAGTCCCTCGGACCCGCCTGAGCAGGTCGCCTGTCGCTTCAAGGGGAAGTGCCAGCCAGCGAGCCCTCATCCCCCCAACCGAGTCCTCCCCCGCGCTTGCTGCGCTACGCTTGCTGCCTGGAGGTGGTGATGAAATCCAAGACGCTGTGGCTCATGTTCCTAGGTGGTTCGCTCTTGGGGACACTCGCAACAGCCACTGTACAAGCCGCTGAAGTCGAGCTGAGTCCATCGGCCAAGGAAGCGAAGGTGATCAGTGCCGCCGGGTGGGCTGTGGGAGAAGAGGGCCTACTGCGCTTTCGGCTGGAGGTCCGCGACCTGTGTGATGTCACCAAAGGCTCTCAAACTTTCGAACGAATTCCTTGCTCGCCTTGGCGGCGGCTCCGCAGTAACGAGGCTGCCCCTGAATTGCTGGTAGATACAAACCGCCGCAATGTGCCCCTGCGCGGTGGGCCCATTCGTGGACCTGTCCTTCGCGTGGTGGTTGTCGCTGAGTTTCGGCCCGCGAGAGCGAGCAAACCCACGGTGCTTCGCCTCGAGGACGTGAACGGCGCATGGATCGTCGATGCGGCAAAGGTGAAACTTTCCGAAGCAGGATTGCCTCGGGACGCCACTCTCACCCTGTCTGAGGTGCAGTGGCTCAGGCCAAGCGAGAATTCCGAGCGGCCGGTATTTGCCTTGAGCGGTTCAGAGGTCCGCGGCACGCGCCAGGTACAGGTGCCGGCCTCCTTCTGTTCCAGAATTACCCACACAGCACCCACCCAGCAGAGGCAGCCAGCTGGTAAGTCGGCCGACTCGGATCGTCCCGCCGAGCCAGGGGGATCAATGACCTCACAGGCACCTGCAGGGAAGACGACTCCTCGCGCTGGAAGGTCCTCTTTCGCCTTGTCGGAGTGTTGCGAAGGTCTTGATCTAGCTGGCTACAAAGAGCGGGCAATCCTCTTCGCAGGTAGCCAGCCAAAGACTGTGAGTCTCATCATTGCCGATACGGGTACAGTCACGGTCCTGAGATTTGAATACACGCTCTCAATCGAGCCCGACACCACCACTCTGAGTTGCAAGGACAAAGGCCATTTGTATTGGGGGATGGAGGAGACGGAAGCGTTCAGCGCTTGGTCTTGGTTAGGGAACAAGTACCGACACTGGGATCCTCAGGAAGACTATTGACCAGTTGCCCCCCGCCCGACAGCTGGTGTGACGGTCATGCCTTACTATTGGAAGTACAGCGGATTACATGCCCTGGTCAGGAAAACTCATTGCCGGAATCCTCGCTTACTGGCTGACAGCGGCCGTGCCCGGCTGGCTGCGGCTGCCCCTCATCGGGCTGGCTGTCCTGTGGGGGGATCGGTTCGACAAAGCGCGCACGGGCTCAGCACGGGTACGCTTTGCTTCTGACGGCGTTGATGTCCAGCGGGTGTTTTTCGAGTCGACTTTCCGGATCATGGGGCACCTGGCGAAAGCCGACGGGCGGGTCTCAGAGCAGGAAATCCAGGTCGCCCGAAACATCATGCACCAGATGCGCCTGGGGCCCGAGAAAGTCCACGAAGCGATCGGGTTGTTCTCCGAGGGCAAAGAGCCGGGGTTTACTCTCGACGCTCAGGCCAAGCTGCTCCGCAGCGCCTGCGGTAGTCAGCGGCTTCTGATCCGCAGTTTTCTCGAAATCCAGTTTCATTTGCTGCTCAGTAAAGGTTCGATCCACTCTGCTGAGCGTGATTCGCTGTGGCGGATCGCAGCCGAGCTGGACATCAGTCGAGCCCAACTCACGCAGATGGAAGCGACCATGCGGGCGCGGCACAGTTTTCGCGGGGGCCGGCAGGGGCAGGCCGATCCTGCGCAGGAACTCGCGGAAGCCTACAAAGCGCTGGGAATCGAATCATCCGCAACCGACAAAGAGGTCAAGACGGCCTACCGGCAGTTGATGAACCAGCATCATCCCGACAAGCTGGCGGCTAAAGGGCTGCCGGAGTCGATGCTGGAAGTGGCGAAGCAGAAAGCACGCGAAATCAACGCTGCCTACGGCAAGATCAAAGAGATACGCGGCGTTAAGTAAAGCCCGGCACCTGCCATACAATGCGCGAAATTGCCGAAACGAACAGAGAAACACCTTTGTGTGCGAGGCCTCTGACGGCCTGGCTCAGCATAAGGCCTCTTGTCGGAACGATACGCCTTTGCTGAACTAGGCACCCACAGCCAGTGATGGCTAGGCTGTGTCAGAGCAAGCATGAGCCGGCTGTGAATAGGAGCTTGGGACGATGGTGTTGAAATGCGACGGATGTGGAGCGTTCCATAGCTCTTACCAAGGGGGGGGCTCATGGGTCTGTGAATACTGTGATCGGCACAATCAGGTTCAGAACCCATCGCCGGCTTCGACCCCGGCAGAGACAGCAGCCGAGGATGTGGCTGAAGACAAGAGCCCATCCAGACTGACTGAAGGGGCTGTTGTGTGGGCAGAGTGGACTAAGAACAGTTGGTACCATGGGCGCATCGAAAGCTGCACCAAGGGGCTTTTTCATGTGGTCTTTGATGATGGCGACGAGGGCCATCGAGAGGCTGGAAAAATCGCTCTGGACGTTTGCCCCGTCGAGGGGGACCTGCAGGTCGGTACCCGGGTGCTCGCCCCCTGGATGTTTTCTCTCTACCCGGGGGTTATCTCACAGGTGAAGGGCAAGGGTCGCTATGGCATCCAATTTGACGATGGAGACACTGGCAAGGTGAAGGCCGAAAAACTGCGTCTTATCGGCGACTAAAGGATGGTCGCCTCAGCATGGCGGGCTCAGGC
>CAZBDA010000163.1:0-9324 GCA_964490445.1 uncultured Rickettsiales bacterium
GGCGCAGAGCACTCCTGCATCGGCACCAGAGTCTGGAGTCGGCGCTTCAGGACACGCTTCTACATCGGCGGGACACAAGATATCTCTCGATGATGTCATTGCAAAATTGACGGCGGCGGGCAACGAAGGCACACGTGCTGAGGAGATTCTGGCGGCAGCGACTACTTTGCGCGACTCCAGCGGTCGGGATCGACAGGAAGCCCTTAGAAAGATGGCCGCTGCTTGGGGAGTCAGCGTATGTATAAACGACGGTGGCAAATATAAACGACGCCCCAACTCTGCACTGGCAGAAGACATAGAAGCCTCAGTGTGCAAAGCCGCTTTGGACTGGGAGTCCCGGGCGGGGCGAAGCCAGATGTCGGATACACGATCACCTTCTAGAACCGATGCAAAGACTGTTCTGAAAAAAGCAAGAACCATTGGTGCTACAGAGCACGGCGCAGCAGCGGCAACACATGCCGGATATACTGTCCACGAGCTGCCCGAAACACCGGACGATGTCCTGACGCTGAGCCGCCTGGGTCCAGACATGTACCAGGGCGCATTGAGATCTGGAACGATATGGCGGGGCGATGCAGAGCTCTTGAGGTCACTCCCACAAGGCGAGGCAAGACTGGCCACGTTGCAAACGAGAGAGCATTTTGCTCAAGCCAAAGCGAAGGGGAAGGTGAAAGCAAAAGCGCAAGAAGATCCGCCACGAGACAAAGAGGAACCCTTTCAATCAAGTGCCTCAGGGCGCGGCGGAGACGAGCATGGTGAAGCAGGTGCTCTAGATCACAGCGGAGGTGCTGAGCTGCATGGTGCCTCCGCGAAGAGACAACGGACGCTCAGACAAATGTTTTTATCAAGCGCTCCAGGACAAGCTGAAGGTGAGCATGATCAAGCGGGTGCTTCAGAGCACGGCGGAGGTGAACATCACGAAGCTGCCGCTTCACATGACGACGGAGTCGCTGCTGAGCTTTCTGCAGAACTCTTCACCCACCATAGAGAGGAGGACAAGGCCTTGCTACATTGGCTGCGGGAACGCTCTGACCATGCGCGTTGCTCGGCCTTGCTACAGCAGATTATGGAATGGTCCGGGAAAACCCACCAGGCAGAGATGCGTTCATTGGCCAAGGCGCAAGGCATTTCCATGAGGAGGCAGCAGCGAGTGAACACCCCAGCACTTCGAGAAACGGTGCGGCGACATTTCGAAGCGGCGGTGAGGCAGGAAAAAGGACGCCTCGCGTGCTTCCAATTCAGTGCTACCCGAGGTGCTTCGGAGCATTCGGATTCATTGGCACGCGAGCCAGAGCACGTCCTTGATGCAGCAGAAGTGGTGGATATGCGAACCCTCTTTCTATTTAGGATGCAGAAGAAAGCCGACATGCCTCATCATCTCCAAGAGGCAATCAGAAGGCTTGGGGGAGGTTACGGGGCGAGCAAATCAGCTATTCGAGATGTTGCTAAGCTCCTGGGTATGTCTGTGCAGATGTCACTCCAATATCCCGGCGGAGAGAAAACGAGCCGGGATGCCAGAAAAAAAATGGTCACCGAAACATTCGCAATGACAATGCTCAGAAGTATTTGCATTCACCGAGTGCGGGCATGGGCCACCATAGACCCGGTGCTTCCGAGCACGGCTTTACGCACTCCGCAGACAGTGCTAGAATTAGCTAACATGCTGCGGGACCCGACTGGTAACCTACGATGTCCTTTCGGTACGGACTTCGAAGCACAAGACCGCACGGGAACTCGCGCGGATCGCAGTCACAGAATTCCGTTCTGGCTGGCGTTGGTGGAACTATACAGTGACGGTTATCGCTACGGTTGCCATAGCGACAAACACTTGCCGCATGTCTTTCAGGAGGTCGTCGGCGTCTTACTCGCCAAGAGACAGGAGAGGTCTCAAGGTGCTCCGGAGGACTTGATCGGCGTGTGCTCGGACTTAGCACGCGCTCTCATGGCCAATTCTGTTTTCAGACACAAAATTGCAACTCACGATCTTCTGAGCTACGCGATGAAACAGTCAACCGAGCACCTCGGAACCATTACCACCGAGCAGTTGCGACGTGGCGACATGATGGCTCCGAGCGGCTTAATCCCAACAGCCGTTGCAGATCGCATTGCTCAGACGTTCTTCGATTTCGTGCTCAAGCACAACCTCGCTGACACAATGGCAGCAATGAGTGCGCAGCAGATTCAAGTCATCGCAATCTTCCTGAGCCACCTCCAGCGAAAACCTCCCAAGCGTGTTCATATCAGCGAGCGCCTGGATCTTATTCAGCAGAAGCCCTTATACACACCAGCTAAGGAGATTGCCTCGCCCGAGGTTCCACATTTTGTGCGCCTCCAGTCGGAGACGGATGGTGCTGCAGAGCACACCCACCCATCGCGACCTACAATGCAGGCTCCAGTCATTTGTCAACTCTGTGGGGCCGGGTTTCTGTCGCCGAAGGATCTCTGGGCACACTCTGCGAAAGAACACCACTCGTGGGCAGAGGCGAGAAAGAGACTCATCTTCGAAGTCCAGCAGCGAACTAGTGTGCCATTGCAGCCGATAGAGAAACGTCGCCTGGCCAGGAACTTCATGCACGACTTGCTCTACTCTTATCCCGGCCGAGACACTGTTCGACGAGATGGATGCACCATGAGACAGATCGTTGCATGCGCTGTGTGTGCGATCAAAGATTGGATCGATGATTTCTACCCGTGCTACATGTGGCAAGATCCTCCCGCCTCGGCGGACATCGGTGCTTCAGAGCACGACGGCTACCATGACGCGGACGAGGAAGAAGAGCATGTGAGGGCACATCCGAAAGGGCCTCAACTACGAGACGAGAATGGATTTTGCTACTTCGGCCCAGCCGAGAAAATCCATGAATTTCTTGATGTGAACCTCTATGAGCCAGTCGTACCACTGGCGCCCCTCGCAGAACTCCATGCCTCCAGCGTGCAGCACCCACGCTTCCAAACAATGCGATGGTTGCTCAACACGCGACGAGTGCCGGTCTCTAGAGGAGCAGATGCCGCGAACGCTACAGAAAGAACCGATGGTGCTTCTGCTCCTGAGCGCCTGACTGGCCATGTGACTGGCGGTGCTACAGAACGCGCGAAACCTTCTTGTGCAGGTATTGGAGACCCAGACAAGCCCGCATGGGTATGTCATCATTGCGCCAGTCATCTGTGTTCTCTCCAGCCCCGGATGCCTCCGCAAGCATTAGCCAATTGGAATTGGGGAGGCCGAGAGCATCCCAAATACCAGAATCTGTCGATGGCTCAGAAGAGTCTCTTGGGCCTCGTCAAGTTAATCATGCGGATGGTGTTGTTGAAGCCGACCGACAACACGGACGAATCTGAGAAAGCCCTCGTCGGAAACACAATCTTGGTCGCACAGCCTTCACCTGCGATGATAGCTGCCGAACTACCACCAACAGAAGCAGAGCAGACAGCCTACTTCAACGTCGTGTACGGAGCAGGTGCTTCAGAGCACAAAGCGAACAAGCTCGGTAAGAAAAAAGCGTTGACGATAGACAGACAAGAGTATTTAGAATGCGCCAGGATACGAGCAGAGCGTTGCCCGCTTTTCGCAGAACATAATGTCAATGTGGCTGAGGCAGAAAACAGACTGCCAGAGAACGGCGTTCCTCCTGGCATAATGCGAGGGGCTGTAGAAATGGAGACGTTGCAATATTTTGCACCCACTCTCAGTGGACCAGCCACTAACCAAACTCCTTTCAGCGCTGACAATGATGATGACAATGCGGATAATGCGGAAGATCATCTCGACGATGCAGATCTTCAAGAAAATGGCAACTCCGGGTGCTACAGAGCACCAGACGCATTAATTGCAGAAGAGAATGCGAATGCAGAATTCCTCATAGGCCTTGATGGCTCTCCTGACGATGATGCTGTAGGAAAGCTTGCCGCGTTTCGATCCAAAGCACAGCTGGCGGAGGAAGCCCAAAAGAGAATTACTGCAGCCACGAAGCGAAGACATGACGAGAATGTCGCAGGAAATGATCCGAGCAAGGCCATGGAGTCCGCGGCAGATCTTGCAGCGCTGCTGGCAGATCACAAGACTGTCTGTGTAGACATGCGCACGCTAGCGCGATCTCTGGGCACCGATCGCTTCCAACAAGAGATCGAAGAAAGTGTGACGGCCGCGCACAGAAAAAGTAGCCCGGCCACATTGCGCATTCACACAGGAGCTCCTATGAGCATCTTTGATCCAGCAGCTTGGGTAGGAGGTTTCGTGGAGTTCTTCTACGGCGACTGCGCACCAAACTTGGAAAGACCGGCTAAGATCTCATGGCGTCACCTTTTCAAATATCTCATGAACAGAGAGGAGCTGGAATACCATCTCGACTCCGACGCCGAAGTGCACGGCAAACCCTATTCTGCCAATCCAGACTCCAGGTGGAATACGCCAGAGTTCGCAGCGGTAGCTGTAGATGCGGTCAGGAAGTTATCGGTGCTACAGAGCACGAAAGCATTCTGGGAGAAGACCGGCCACACGTTCAAACAAGACATGAAAGTGCTTGCCGGAACCACTGACCAAGACTTCCAAGACTTCCAGCTGAACCTGCAGAACGCGGCTCTGCGGAACATGTCCATCACAGAGCTCATCGGCCGAGCCAGAGCCCAAGGTGCCACGGCGGTGCAGAAAACGCTCCAACACGTGCTCATGCATACCGCAAACGCGCCCATGACTGAAGGCAACAAGGTAGTCATCCGACACATGGGTCAGACGATGAACGAGCGCTTCGGACCGTTCTCCTCGTTTTTCACAACCAACTTCGCAGACACATATCATGTGCTTACGCAAGTCCTGGCGCAAGGGGCAGGTGAACCTCTGGGCTGGCGTCCTCTCAACATACTACAAGATTCACCTCCTATGCCAACATCTCAAGCAATGCACAAGATCGTTGCGACCAGGCCCATGGTGCAGGCCAAGTTGTTCCTCCACTTGGACGCCATCACACACCAAAACCTTCTGTGTGTTCGCCGGTCTTTTCTGGGCAAACGAAAGTATGATCCTTGCTACAAGTGGTGTGATGAGCCCGCTGTCGAGGATGACTTTGCCTCCAGCGGTGACTTCGGGGTGGCTGCGCTCATCCGTGCGCTCATTAAGGCTTTAGAGGCACAAGGCCGCGGCTTTGCACATGGCCACGAGAAGCATCACAGTGAACCCAGAACCAACGCCATTGATATCATACAGTTGTTCCTGGGATGCCGTCGCGCCGGTGCTGCAGAGCACGGCCAAGACGCCAGAAAGGCAGATCATGGGCATGGCTCTGGTGCCGCAGAGCACGTAGCGGAACAGAAGCTGACGGCGTGGCTGGATGCACACAGAAAAGCCTCACTCGAAGACGCGGGCACAAAGCAATACGACAGCGCTGTTGAGTCTGCCAAGCAATTTGGATGCTCAGAGCTACCGGAGGTATTCACAGCCGAAGAGAAAAAACGATGCAGACTAGATGGAGGCGAAGACGAAGGCGGCACGCTACGCCTTCCCAATGTAGACGTGGTGCCAGCTCCAGAACCAGGTCATGTCTTGCGTGAGAAAATGCAGGCCGCCGGCGAAGGTCGAGCCATGAGACATCCCTATCGTGCCATGCCATTGACGGGCGCGCCTGCCGCCAGGTTCCCCAAGTACCTCTGGGCGAAGCGCTTCAATGAGTATGAGGACTTAGATAACAGTGGCCATGCGCCAGAAACTTTGGACATCGGTGCTTCAGAGCACGAGGCCGGCTGCGATACCGGATGGATTGATCGCGCAGATTGCTACATACTCGATGGGGATAGGCAAGTGACGGGTGTTCGCACAGTGGACGGATCCGTAGCCACGGAGGAGGAGTTGCAGGACGAAGCTCGGCGATACAGCGCTAACTGGGCTGTGGACGCACGCTTCTGCCATGTCTTCAACCACTCGCACGAATGCAAGGCCACGTGCTTCAAGAACACTGAGTACAAGAAGCCTTCCGTCGACGAGGCCCCCAAACAGCGAGTGGCGTGCCGATTCCGCTTCTGGAGATTGGTGTTGATTGCAGGACAATGGTGGCGGCGAATGGGCAAAGCGCTGCTGACAGAGCCAACAGTTGCTGCATCTGATGATGCGGACAACGAGTTTGGGAGATGCAAGGTCTGCCGGGCGAACTGTTTTCGGGGATCCACACAAGATCTATGTCAAGTAAGCTTGCGATGCAACGTGGATTACCAATACCAAAACCGCACATTCCCCCAGGGAGAAACCACACGACAGGATGTCGCTGATGGTGCTTCAGAGCACGCAGCTAAGAAACCGCAGCAAAGCTTGCCAGGTATTTTAGGCTGGCTATTGAGACCAGGCTCCATAGCGATTGAGAAGACGATACTCCTAAGCTTTGCCATTGCGGCGCGTTCTTCGGCGGTTGCGGATCACTACGCCACCAAGTACTTGGCGAAGCCACAACAATGGCTCGCGTCCGCGCTTGGAGCCTTGATCGCCGGCTTCAGGAAGAAGGAAGAGGAACAGAAAGAGGCGGGAGAAGAAATGAGTGTGCAGAAGTTGGCGCAGCGAAAACTAAGGACCGCAATTTTTGCGGCCAACCGCTCTGTCTGGATTTCGTCTTGCGAAGCTTGCTTGTTCCTGGAGACCGGTGGAGCGGCAGTGCAATCCCATCCGGACGTGGCCGTGCATGGTCGCAAAGGACTCTTCATGATGAGCGAGTGCAAGCGGATACTCAACAAGGAGGTGGCGGGCGAAGGCTTGTGGCAGACCGATCTATCGAAGTGCCAAGGACAACAAGAAGGTGAGGTCTTTCAGATCCATCCACCTAATGAGGAGGAGCACACCGATGTCGAAGACAAAGACGCAGACGCGGAGGAAGACGCAGAGCACTCCGATCATGAAGATGTCGATGCGGATGCCGAGGTAGCAGCTTCTACAGAGCCCTCCGATGATGAAGATGTCGACGCAGATGCGGATATGCCAGGTGCTACAGAGCACGCCGAGGCCGAACAAGAAACGATCAAGCCCCCTGGCAAAGCCACAGTCCAAGAAGATGACACGAAAGACTCAATCCCGATAGCTGATCCTATGGGGCAAGGCGTCGACGAAGCTGGCGCAGTGGATCCGAAGAAAGCCCCTGCACAGATCTTCCAACTCACGATCTCCTTGCGAGACGACTGGCTGCATCGAGGCGACGCGCTCCAAGATATGGACCTCCAGACATATGCGGAATTCGTTATGCGCCAGGCGAAGCCTATACGCGGTGCAGATATAACGAAGTTGCTCGCACAGCCCACGTTCGCGTTTGATGCGCATTACAAGCTAGCACCGGGATTCATGCAAGTGTTGAGACCGAGTCATCGAAGATGCCTGGCACGTTTCAACGTACCCAACTGCTTACGAGAGAACGTGAACGAAGGCGAAGAAAACAGTCAGTTCAAAGCCTTCCACTGCTCCTTGATACGGTGCCCTGGCGCTGGAATGTGCGCTGAGCCTCTGATGTGCGCGCCCACTATGTTCCCCAGCAACAGAGGAGTCTATAAATATAGACCAGCGTGGCGCGCGCGTCAAGCGGAAATTCTTGCAATGGCCATGACGGGATACGAGAAGAAGATGAAAGCTCGTCGCTTCGAAACCTTGCACGACACCACCCTCTGGAAGGTGCACAAGCCAACGCGGGTGCTTCAGAGCACTGAGTCCTCCAACGCCGACGCAGAGCCAGAGGAAGACACTCCCGAGACCAAGACCAAGCGCAGAATGCTGCAGATCGATATCCAGCGGTGGATTCGCTCAGTCATTCGCTATTGCAGGGAGAAAGCCCCTGCTGAGAGTCCTTCCAACTATGGCTACGCGGAAAGAATCATACACCGAATTCTTTCGTTCCTTGGCTCTCCGCTCTGGCACGATGATCAGCTGCACCTGTCGGAGTGGCAGGCCTTGCAGCAAATTGAATACCTCTTCAACCTCACGCTTACGGTCGATGCCAAAAACATCGCCCTGGAGAAGCTCAAAGCGCACAAGAAGGGAACCACTGTCCATGCGGAGGCCACAAACCTGCCGGAGCCTATGAACAGACCACGCAACGTCGACGACGACGAGCTGCAGGAAGTTGCGGATGCTGACCTAATCATGGACGAGCTACTGCAGGAGGACAAGACGAAAGGAACGGTGCTACCTGTCACGGACAAGGCAGCTCTCCTACGCTTGCTAGGCAGAGAGGATGAAGTGGCGCAAGCAAGAAAACCAGGCCAAGGCAGACGAGAAGCGCTGCAGTGCATGCGGGAAGCAGCAGACGCCTATCAGACACCAGAGCATTCACAAACAAATGCTACAGATCCGTCTGTGTTCCGTGCTTCAGAGCACGCAAAACAGGAAGCGCTAGCACGGCATCGAGATCTCCTTCAGCAACTGCGAGAGAGCCCCGAGAAGGCATCCACGTGCGAAGCCGAGACGGAGGATGCGAAGCAGGCTTCATGGAATGAGGTCGGAGTCCAACTGGTGACGGATGAAGATCCAGACTGCGCGTCGATGGGCCCAGTGGACTTTGCTAAATATCTATGCGATGTGGGAGAGCTCACAGTCGAGCAACGAGGACCTGTTGCACTCGTAGCCCGAGACATGCAAGTAGCACATGATGCAGAGGTAGCCAGACGAGCCACGCTTACAGAAAGTCAGCTGCGAGCCGAGGGCATCGGTGCTTCAGAGCACGTAACATTACCTCGCAAAGGACGACGGCTCCGCTTGCTACTCTATGGCGGAGGTGGGTGCGGGAAGACCAGGATCATCAATTATGTCCTGGCCAAACTCTTCCGCCGATTCTACGGTGACAAAGGCCTCGTGCTCACCGCCTTCTCCAACAAAGCCTCCCGACTTATCAACGGCAAGACAAGTCACAATCTCACGAAGATCCGAGGTGGCCAGTCTCTCACCATAGCTCGGCTGCGCGTGCAGAACGACAAAGAGAGACGCGCGCTTGCTGCTGTATGGGCTCCAGCAGGAGCATTGGTGAAGGACGAATTCACAATGCAGCCGGGGGCGTTGGAGCATGCAATCGCAGTTCGAGCGACTTATGGAAGAGAGCGGTACCACGATCTGCGCTGTGCCGACTACGCGCAGCCAGAAACAAACTACGCTTCTCTGCCATACGTCATCACTGCTGGCGACCCACTACAGTTCCCACCAGTGCCAGCCACCAGTTCCCTACTGGCCGAACCAGATGGCCAGACAAAGGAACACCGAGTTGCGCAGTCCATGTTCGAAGACCAGGACTACGTTTGCGAACTCAGGACTACCATGCGATTCCGTGGAGATCCAATTCTGATGAGCATCTTGTTGAAAATGCGTACACCGGG
>CAZBDA010000164.1:0-9018 GCA_964490445.1 uncultured Rickettsiales bacterium
AGGCGGCCGCGCAACTCGACCAGGCGCGCCGTCCGTGCCTGGAGTTGGCGCAACATCGCGCCCTGAAGCCGATGACTGCGATCGGCAAGGGCTGCCTCGAGGTCGAGACGCACCGGCACCGCCAACTCAGCAGCAGCACTCGGCGTGGCTGCGCGACAATCGGCCACGAAGTCGGCAATGGTGAAGTCGGTCTCGTGTCCGACGCAGGAGATCACGGGGATCCGCGAGCGGGCAATGGCCCGCGCGACGACCTCCTCGTTGAAGGCCCACAGGTCCTCCATGGAGCCCCCACCCCGGCCGCAGAGGATTACCTCGACCTCGCCGATCCTGTTGAGAAGATCCAGTGCAGCCGCGATCTCTCGGCCGGCGCCGTCGCCCTGCACTCGCGAGGGAGACAGCGTGATCGCCAGGTCGGCGTCGCGCATCCCGAGCACCCGCAACATGTCCTGCAGAGCCGCAGCCTTCTCCGAGGTGACAATGCCGATGCGTCGCGGCACCCGGGGAATCGGCTGCTTGCGATCGGGGTCGAACAAACCCTCGTCACCCAGGCGCCCCTTGAGACGCTCGAACTCCCGGGCCAGCTGGCCTGCGCCCTCGGGCTCCATGTGCTCGACGACCACCTGCAGGTCACCCCGTGCCACGTACAGGTCGACTCTGCCCTGAACCAGTACTGCGTCACCGTCTTTGGGTTCGAAGCGAAGACGCCGATTGGCGCGGGAGAACATGACTCCCTTGAGCTGCGCGTTGCTGTCTTTGAGGGTGAAGTACCAGTGCCCACTGGAGTAGGCACGGAAGTTGGACACCTCGCCGCGCACCCACAAGGTGTCGAATATGCCAGCGAGGCTGGTCTTTACCCGGGCAGCGAGTTCCGCAACTTCGTGGATCCGACGGCCATCCGAGTGAGCTTCCATCCCGTCAGGAAGCCCCCTGCCACTCGCGAATCATCTTGTAGAAATCGTCGAACAGGTAGGCGGCATCGTGCGGTCCGGGGCTCGCCTCGGGGTGGTACTGAACCGCAAACGCCGGCACACCCTTGACGGCGAAACCTTCGAGGGTCTGGTCATTGAGATTGATGTGGGTCACCTCGACCTTGCCCTCGGGCAGACTCTCGGCGTCCAGGGCAAAGCCATGGTTCTGCGCCGTGATCTCGACGTCGCCGGTGCGCAGGTTCTTGACCGGCTGGTTGCCGCCGCGATGGCCGAACTTAAGCTTGTAGGTGCGACCGCCGAGCGCCACCCCCATCACCTGCATCCCCATGCAGATGGCCATCATCGGAACCTTGCCCAGCAATTCCTGGATGGTCTCTGCAGCGTAGCTGGCCACCGGCTCCGGGTCGCCCGGACCGTTGGACAGAAGGATGCCATCGGGCTTGCACGCCAGGATCTCCTTGGCGCTGCTGTGCGCCGGCATGACCGTCACCCGGGCGGGGCCGCGCGACGCGAGCAGGCGACCGATGTTGCGCTTGATCCCAAAATCGACCGCAACCACGTGGAAACGGGCTTCCTGCTCCGACTGGATCTCATAGGGCATCTTGCAACTGACGCGACCGGCGAGGTCCAGGCCCGAGAGCCCGCTGTAGCCCTCGAGTCGCTTCTTGAGTTCGTCGAGCGAGGTGCCGTCATTGCCGAGAATGCCGCGCATTGCGCCCTTGGAGCGGATGTGCCGGGTGACCGAGCGCGTATCGATTCCCGAGATCCCCGGTACGCCGTGCTCCTTGAGGTAGCTATCGAGATCGCCGTCGGCGCGGTGGTTCGAGTAGACCCTGCTCAGTTCCCGAACCACAAAGCCGTGCACGTGCGGCTTGCGGCTCTCGTCGTCGCTACGGGTGACGCCGTAGTTGCCGACGTGGGGCACCGTCATCACCACGATCTGCTCGGCGTAGGAGGGATCGGTGAGGATCTCCTGGTAACCGGTCATCGAGGTGTTGAAGACGACCTCTCCGGTAAACACTGTACGCGCGCCCCACGCCGTGCCCTGCCAGCTACGACCATCTTCGAGGAGGAGGTACGCGGGGTCGGCCATTACAACTCCAGGGGACGAGTTAGGGCGCCGATGGAGTGGTACCCGAAGCGAGCAACGGGAGCAAGAGCCAGCCGAGAACTCGGCAAGATCAGCGAGCCGCCAGAGACCGCAGCCGCGCGGCACGGCCCGGGTCGGAGGACGGAACAACCGCCCGCGGAACCCCTTCGCCGAGTGTGTCGGCCACCAGCTTCGAGAACTGCTCGAACTGCGGCAGACCCCTGTCACTCAGATCATGCAACTCGCGGGGATCTTTGCGCAGATCGTAGAAGCTCTGCCCACCGCCGACCGGGCGGACGTACTTCCAATCCTCGCTGCGCAGCGACAAGGCGCACTTGCCGTCTCGACGAGGCGAACTCAGGCTCAGGGACTGCAGCGGCGTCATTGCCTTGCCCTGGATGAGTGGGACCAACGAAACCGCGTCTCCTCGCGGCGGGCGTAGCAACCCCACCACTGTCAGCAGGGTCGGGTAGAAGTCGTGGAGTCGCACCTGGGTATCAACCTGGCGCTGCAGGTCCAGGCCCGCCCCGTACAAGACGACAGGAACCTGGGTCCAGGGTTCGCTGACATCAGAGCGGGAAGAACCGGGGACAACGCCTCGCGTGGCGACGACGGCGAGCACCGTTCGGTCCAGCATGCCCCACGTCTCCAGGCTCTTGACCAACTCTCCGAGGACCGCATCCATCGCCACGACCCGGGCGCCGTACTCGCGCCCCTGCTCGCCCGGGATCCCATCGGCAAGATCGCTGTCATCGACGCTCGTCTGCAGAGCGGGGTTGAGGGGGTCCGAGAGGTGCAGCCAGGCGAACAGGTTCTCCCGGTAGTGGAAGGCCAACCAGTGTTCGAAGCGCTCGATAGTGTCCGCGGCCGGCCGCAAGACCTCGTCCATTGGTGCGCCCCCACGCCTGAAGTAGCCCAGCCATGACCACAACTGGGCGATCCCCAGCGTACCGGAGCCACGGACTCCCGCAGCGACGGCATCGTCGTACACCTCGAAGCCGCGCTGCAGTCCCGAAGCCGCACCGTTCATAGCAGCGGAGGACACGAAGGCAGCCGTCTTGAACTGCTCCCGGGCAAGCACCTCGGCAAGGGTATCCAGGCCCGAGCGAGCCCCCCCACCCGGCAAGACCGCAGGGAGTGCCTGGCCATCCGCCAGGAAGCCCGTCGCCAGCGGGTGACGGCCGCTGAGAATAGAACCTACAGGCGGCGCCTCGGCGGTCGAAGGGCTGCTCGCCTGGCGAAAGTAGACACCCTCACGAGCAAGCCAATCCAGCGTCGGCGTCCGCACCCGTGAGCCGGGCCCGACGTGGTCGGCGCGCAGGCCATCGATGGTAATGAGCAACAGGTTGGGCAGACCTGCTCTGCCCGCAACGGAGCGGCCTTTGCCACCGGCAAGAGGCACAGAGACCACCAGGCTGCTGGTGATGACCAGGATCGTCGGCAGGCCGAGAATTGCCAGAGCCGAACCCTTGCCAGTCGTGTCCAGGCGGAGCAGAAACCAGCGCAGGAACACGCCAAATAGTGCGCCACAGAGCAGCGAGCCACCCACCAGCAGCAGTACCGTTCGCCGCGATCCCGAAAACGCACTCGGCAGACCCTGCAAGAGCAGAACGCAGGTGGTCACCGCTGCCAGCACTCCGGGCAACCAGGGGTAGCGGGGATCGCGGCCGGTATCCAGCGCGATGCCGCGGGCCTCGTCATCGTGGCCGAGCAGCGAACCGAGTACGGCAGAAAACAGCACTCCCAGGGACGCTGCGACGGCTCCGGTCGAAGCGATGCCGACGCCCCACAGCGAGAGACGCTCCATGGGGCCGAACAACACCTTCGACTGGAGCAGAGCGTGCCACGCTTCCAGGCCACCGAGCACCGCACCCAGCAGCAGCGCTGCGCCCGCACCACGCGCCATCCGCTTCAACCACAGGCGAGTCACTGCTACGGGTCGCCAAACAACGGCACGGGATCCTGGCTGCGCTGCCGATAGCGAGTAAACAGGAAGCCCAGGTAGTGGCCCGGATGGCGACGAACCAGCTTCTCCACCACCTTCAGCCAGCGACCCGCGGTGGCATCGAGGTCGGAGTCCGAATTGCCGGTGTCGGTAGGCGTCAACGGCTGCTCCACCAGCAAACGGTTGTCATCCCCTTCGCGCTGGGCAAACACCGGCAGAATGCCCAGGTTCAGGCGCCGCGCGATCTCGAACGGGGTCGAGCCGACCGCCGCGCTCCGGCCGAGGAAGGTGGCGCGAGCCCAGCGGGGCCCGCAGCCCTCGTCACCGACGGCAACGACGACGCGCCGCTCCTGCGCGGCGAAGCGCAGCAGGTCTCGGGCATAGCCACGCGACGGCAGCTGGATCAGCTCCAGGCCCGGCCCCGGCGGCAGGGGCTGCTGTGGGCGACGAGCCGCCGGACGGAGATCAAGGAAACCGACCTTGTAGCCGCGCCGCGCGAGCGCCGGCGCGATGGTGGGCCAGGCACCGAAGCTGGGGCTGAGGACCATGGCGCTGCGACCACCAGCCAGCAGTGATTCGAGGGGGCGCAGCGAGGCAATCTTGAGGTAGCGCCCAGCGGCTACCGGGCCGGCACAGGCCGCATCACGGGCTTCGACGACGTCGAGCAGCAGCAACAGGCGAGCCGAATCGACCAGCTGGGCCATGCTCACAGGCAGCGGGGCCCCATCCCAACAGCGGCCTACTTCGTCAACCAGTTCCTGCTCGAGGGCTACCGGAAGTGGCCTGCGCTCCAGGTAGGCGGAAGCCAACCAACGCCGGCGCGCCGGAGGAAGCCGGGCCAGCACTGCCAGGAAGCGGCGCGAGACCTCGGGGAGCAGTCCCTGGGACCGCTCCTGCCAGGACAGCGCGCCGCTCAGCTGTCGTCACCCTGCTCGGCGAGGCCCTGGGCAGTGTAGTCCAGCGTGTAGACGCAACCGATGGGATAGGCGCCAGTGTTGCTGGACTCGGTGATCACATAGTCCTCGTGCGCGTTGTCGAGGAGGTCACCAAAAGCAGCCCTCGCCCGGCCATCGATCTCGAACGTCACGAGACCCTCGGACCGGGACTCCTGGAAAGAGCCACCTGCGTAGGAGAGTTCGCCGTCCTCGAGAGTCCCGGGACCCCCGTCAGGACTCACGAGGGTGCCGGCAGCAAAGAAGGTGAAGTTGTCGTCGTTGTCCCCTTCGGGCTTCCAGTACAGGTCGACCCGAGCGGTGCCGGGGCCTTCGGGGAAGTGCAGACGATAGATCTGCGCGTAGACCGTAAAGTTGTTCGCGGCATCCTCGATTTCCTGGCTGCAGGACGAGGACGCGGTGGCGTTGGTGAACTCGACGCGGTAGTCCGAGGCGTTGGTGTCGGGGACACCGTCGTCGGGTCCGCAGCCCAGAGGCACAAGGAGAAGGACAAGCAGGCTGAATGGTGCGAGCAGTTTCAAGAGATGCTCCGGGAAGTTGAGACCCCGCGATTGAAGCCGATGCCGGCGGGCGAGTCAACACGCAGCGGTCCCTGCTATCGTCCGCTACCGGTCATGCCCACCATTCGTCCCCTGCGAGGCCTGCAATACGGCGCCGACCACCGGCCCCTGCTGGGCGAGTTGATTAGCCCTGCAACGGTGGGAGAACCCGCAGACCGCCGCGAGGTCGGCGACGTCCACGAGTTCAATATCCGCCGCCTGGTACGCGGCGACTTCGGCGAGTTGGCGAGCGACGACGAGCCCAGGTTCAGCCACGCGGCTCGCTTGCTGCTGCACTGGAAGCAACAGGGCGTGCTGATCCGCGACCCCAGGCCCGCCCTGTACGCCTATGAGCAGGAATGGCAGGGCATGAGCCGTCGCGGGCTGCTGTCGCTGGTGCGCCTGTCACCTTACGAGGACGGCATGGTGAGGCCCCACGAGAAGACCCGCGGCGGATCCACCGAAGCTCTGCTCGCCCAGCTGCAGGCAACCACCACCCAGTTGTCAATGACGATGGCCATGGTGCCGGACAAGCAGGGAGTGCTGGGCGAGTTTCTCGACTCCTTCGAGGGCAACTACCCACGCCAGGAGACCAGCGACGGAAACGGTGTCACCAACCGGGTCTGGCGACAGGAAGACCCCGCTGTGCACGTGGCCCTGGCCGAATCTCTGCGCGACCAGTGCGCCGTCATCGCCGATGGCCATCACCGCTACCAGGCAGCACTGCAATACCAGCGCTGGCGGCGTGGGCTCAAGCCCAGGCTAGCGACACGCCGCGAGCACCCGGTCGACTACATCTTGATGCTGCTGGTGCCGGCGTCTTCGCAAGGCCTGCTGTGCCAACCCACCCACCGAGTCTGCGAGCACCTCAACCGAGGCGCCAAAGACCTGCTCGCAAACCTCGGCACGAGCTTCGAGTTGGCAGACGTCGGCAGCGACGACGAGCTGTTCGAATTTCTTCGTGAGCCCGGTGGGGTCCGCTTCGCCATGGTGCGCCCCGGCCGGCGCACCACCATGACCCTGCGAGAGGGCGTGGATGCGAGACTGTCCGCTCTTCCAGAAGCCCTGCGTGGGGTCGACGCCGCGATCATCGAGGAGCTGCTTCTGGGCCCCATGGAACACGCCCTCGCGAACTGTTCGGACTCCATCGCCGACACCTCGGCCTCGGGCTCACCGTTCAACCACAACCGCAGCTCGGGTGAGGAAATCGTCGCACAGGTCCTGGCCGGCGAAGCCGACCTGGCCATCCTCTTGCGCCCACCGCCACCCTCGCAGGTACTGCAGGTCGCGATGGCAGGCGAGTTGATGCCGCCGAAGTCGACCAACTTCCACCCCAAGCCGGCAAAGGGCCTGCTGATGCACTCGCTGCACAGTTTCTGAGGAGCAGCCATGCAGGACTTCGCATCATTTACCCGGGAGCAGGCCCTCGGCCTCGCCGCGGTGTTCACCGACATCGACGGCACCCTCACCGACCCACAAGGGCGCATTCCCGCAGCGGTGTTCACTGCCATGGAGGCCGCTCGGCAGGCAGGCCTGGGGGTCGTGCCGGTCACCGGGCGCCCCGCGGGTTGGTGCGATCTGATCGCGCGGACCTGGCCCGTCGACGGCGTCAGCGGCGAGAATGGCGGCCTGTACTGCCGCCGCGCCGACACACACGGCGAGGCGATGACCCGAGTTTACGTCCAAGACGAAGCCACGCGGACACAGAACCGGACACGACTGCAGGCCCTTGCCGACGAAGTCCTGACCCGCCACCCGGGCGCTGGACTCGCCTCCGACCAGGGCTACCGCGAGTTCGACCTTGCCGTCGACTTCTGCGAGGACGTCGCGGCCCTGCCCGAGGACGAGATCGACTCGATCGTGGCGCAACTCCAAGCAGCCGGCTGCACCGTGAAGGTGTCGAACATCCACGTCAACGCCTGGTTCGGGCACTTCGACAAGGCGGGCATGTGCATTCGCTACGCGGCCGACCGCTGGGGTTGGGACATCGCGGCCGCCGACGGGCAGAAGGTGGTCTTCTTCGGAGACTCTCCCAACGACGCGCCGCTGTTCGCCCTGTTCGAATTGGCAATCGGCGTCGCGGGGGTGCGTCGGATGGCCGATCGAATCGACCCGCTGCCGGCGTACTGCACCAGGGGCGAAGGCGCTGCAGGGTTCGTGGCGGGCATCGAGCACATCCTGGCACTGCGAGCCGCACAATGAGTGCTACCCACCGCGCACGCAGGAACCGGCCCGCGGCAGGCTGCGATCCTGGTGCTACCATTCCCGCCATGATTCGATCGCCGGAGTACCGATGAGATTCTTGCAGCACCTCTCCCCTCTGCTTGCCACGCTGTGCATGGCCGGGCTGCTCATGACGGTTGGCTGCGAGGCAACCACCGACAGCGACGGCGACGGCTTCACAGGCGACGAGGACTGCGACGACAGCAACTCGGCGATTCACCCCGACTCCACCGAGATCTGCGACGGCCAGGACAACAACTGTGACGGAGTGATCGACGAGCCCGGCGCCTTCGGCTCGGGCTTCTTCTACCTCGACGCAGACGGCGACGGGCACGGCGGCGGCGAACCGATCTCGGGCTGCAGTGCGCCGTCTGGCACGGCGACCCTGGGAGACGATTGCGACGACGAAGACGGCACCGTGCACCCGGGTGCGGAAGAACTCTGCAACGGCCTCGACGAGGACTGCAATGGCGAGGCGGACTTCGGTGGCCAGCCGGGCAGCGAGAGCGACGACGACGAAGACGGAGTCAGCGAGTGCCAGGGCGACTGCGACGATGCCGTCGGCCACAACTTTCCCGGCAACACCGAGATCTGCGACGGCGACGACAACGACTGCAACGGCCTGGCCGACCATCCGACCGGCGAAGGTGACGTCGACGGCGACCTGTGGAGTGCCTGCCTGGACTGCGACGACTCCGACCCCAGCATCAACCCCGAGGCCATCGAGGCCTGCGACGGCGTCGACACTGACTGCAACGGCATGGTCGATGCCGACCCAGGCGGCGAGACGGACATTGACGGCGATGGCTTCCTGTCCTGCGAGGAGTGCCTGGACACCAGCGCGGCGGCCTATCCGGGAGCCCCCGAGCTCTGCGACGGGCTCGACAATGACTGCAGCGGCTCCCCGGACTTCGATCTCAGCGGCGAGACCGACGGCGCCGGCGACGGCTCGCTGAGCTGCGAGGACTGCGACGCCAGCCAGGCAGCCAACTTCCCCGGCAACGTCGAGATCTGCGACGGCCTCGACAACGACTGCGACGCTGCACCGAACTTCGACAGCCTCGGCGAGATCGACGTTGACCTCGATGGCTCCCCCTCCTGCGCAGACTGCGACGACAGCAATGTGCTGAACTTCCCCGGCAACGTCGAGGCCTGTGACGGCCAGGACAACGACTGCAACGGAGTCGCCGACGCCGATGCCAGCGGCGAGGTCAATGGCGACGGCGACCCGGCCCTGTCCTGTGACGACTGCGACGACGGGGATCCGCTCAACTACCCGGGCAATACCGAAGCCTGCGACGGCCAGGACAACGACTGCAATGGCCGCGCTGATGCCGCC
>CAZBDA010000165.1:0-9000 GCA_964490445.1 uncultured Rickettsiales bacterium
TAGCGCCGAGTGCCAGGGGAGCAGGAGCAGGGCTGCTGAGTGGATCTACCTCTTCGAGTTGCCGGGAGAATTCGACGGGATCGTTGGTGGGTAGTTTGCATACGCCCTCGCGGCAAACGTAGGCAGTCACCTTTTCGCCCCGGGTGCTGCGGGATCCGAACAGTGGAATATGCACTTGCTTGTCACGTAGGTCCTTGCCCTCGTTGGCCACCAGTAGCGATCGGTTGGGCAGGAAGCGCCCGCGCAAGGATGCGAGCATCGGACCTGCATCGCTTTGCGTGCCGGGAACGATGAGCACGACTTCGATGGGACGGTCCAGCAGGAAGTCGAGGGCACACAGCATCTGGGTGAGACCTGTCGAGCCGCCGCGCAGTTGTCGACTGAAGGCGCGAAGTCCTCGTTCGGCCTCCTGCTGGTAGCCGGGCTCGCCGGTGATTTCGGCCAGCCGCAGCAGGTTCTGTAGGGCCACGGAGTTGCCTGCCGGTTGCGCCCCGTCCGTCGCGGGCTTGTCCCGGGCGATGAGCTTCTCGTGGTCGTCGCTGGTGTGATAGAAGCCGCCCCCTTCGACATCCAGGTAGCGTTCGTGCAGCTCTGCCTGTAGCGAGATGGCTGCCTCGAGCCAGCGCAGGTCGGCGGTGCTCTCATGGAGGTCGAGTAGTCCCTGGGCGAGAAAGGCGTGGTCTTCGAGGTAGGCGTTGTGGCGCAGTTGACCATCGTGCCAGCTGCGATAGAGGCGTTCGTCGCGCCTCATGTCGCCGAGCACGAAGTTCGCTGCGCGGACTGCAGCCTCGGTGTAGCGGCCCTCATCGAGCGCGAGGCCGGCGCGCGAAAACGCGGAGATCATGAGGCCATTCCAGGCTGCCAGGATCTTGTCATCGAGTCCGGGGGGAGGGCGCTTGTTGCGCGCCTCCATGAGGATTGGCCGAGCCTCTGTGAGAGCCTTGCTCAGCGCGGCCTCGCTGACTCCCAGTTGCCGGGCGACCAACTGGGGCGAGCGCTGTGTCATCAAGATGGTCCGTCCCTCGAAGTTGCCCTTCTCCGTGACCCCATACCAGCCGGCAACCAGCCGTGCGGATTCGGGGCCGAGCAGGCCGCGGAGCTCGTCCAGAGTCCAGGTGAAGAACCAGCCTTCTTCTTCGTGCGGATGGCCCGGGCTGCCGCCGTGCCCTGGCACGGGGCTGTCCGCGTCCGTGGCCGAGTAGAAGCCGCCCCGGGGATGAGTCATCTCGCGGGTCACGTAGTCCAGGATCCCCCGTGCGACGGTCGCGAACTGCTCGCGTCCGGTCGCCTGCCAGGCCTCGATGTAGATCACGGCCAGTTGGGCGTTGTCGTAGAGCATCTTCTCGAAGTGCGGCACGAACCATCTCCGGTCCACCGAGTAGCGATGAAAGCCTCCGGCGAGCTGGTCGTGGATGCCGCCTGCGGCCATCTTCTCCAGGGTCTTCGTCACCACCGTCAGCGCGACAGGGTCGCCGGTGCGGCGGTGGTAGCGCAGCAGCAGCTGCAGGTGCGAGGGGCGCGGGAACTTCTTGTCGCGGCCGAAGCCGCCCCACTGTGGGTCGAAGCTGCGCGCCAGCGCTCGTACCGCGCGCACGATTCCCTGGGCATCGGCGAGCTCCGAGGGGCCGCTTCGGGCGCTGCGATCCTGGAGCCTGCGACTGAGAGTCTCGGCCTCAGCGAGCACCCCCTGTGGGTCCGCCTGGTACCGCTCGTGTAGCTCCCCGAGGATGGTGATAAAGCCCTTGCGGCCGCGTCGGTCGCCATCTCTGGCCGGGAAGTAGGTGCCGCCGAAGAACGGCAGTCGGTCGGGCGTCATGGCGACCGTCATGGGCCAGCCTCCTCGGCCGGTGAGGATGCGTACCGCGCGCATGTAGATTGCGTCCACGTCGGGACGCTCCTCGCGGTCGACCTTGATGGCGATGAAGTGCTGGTTGAGGAAGGCTGCGATCTCGGGGTCTTCGAAGGACTCCCGTTCCATCACATGGCACCAATGACAGGTCGAGTAGCCCACGCTCAGCAGCACGGGCTTGCCTTCGGTTCGGGCCCGGTCGAAGGCTTCTTCTCCCCAGGGGAACCAGTTCACCGGGTTGTGAGCGTGCTGGACCAGGTAGGGGCTGGCCTCAAGGATCAGCCGGTTGGTGTAGAGCGGGCTGCCGTCTGCCGAGGTGTGGCGGGTGCGCGGCTTGTAGTCTTGTCCGCGCTCGCGCACGGCCGCAGCCAGCAGTTCGCTCAACTCGTTGCCTGGGCTCTCCATGCCGGGAAGCGAGGGGTTGCCGCCCGCGGCGCGGCCGGCGGAGCGATTCGCATCGGCGGAAGCGCTGACCTCGTGGTCCGTGTCGATGCCATCGGGGCAACCGGCCAGGGCGGCCAGCAGCAGGGCGAGAGGTAGATAGGCTGGCCATTGGCTTGCCATGGGCAGGCACTGTACGCCACAAGCGCTGCAAGTCCGAATATGCCGTGTACACTGCCTCGTCGTTCCCAACTACCCAGAGGCCTGCTGATGTCCGAGCGCCAATCCCCGCCTGCTGCCGAGAGGCAATGGTTGCTACCTGCCGCTTCGGCGTTTCTGCTGGTGATGCTGATCGTCTGCGTTGTCGGGCTCTATCTCCAGAAGCGGCCCAACTCCGGCACGATTGGCTCTGCACAGGTCGTGGAGTTGCCGGTCCTCAGCGAGTTGCCGGCCTTCAGCTTTACCGACCAGGATCGTCAGACCTTCGGCAGTGAACAACTGGATGGCCGACCCTGGGTCGCTAACTTCGTGTTCACCAGTTGCCCTACCGTCTGCCCGACCTTTACTGCCGGTATGAGGCGCCTGAAGGGGCGCATGGCGAGCACTGAGGTCCAGCTCAAGTGGGTCTCGTTCAGCGTCGATCCCGAGACGGATACCCCCAGCGTGCTCAAGGAGTACGCGACGCGTCACGACGCGGACAGCGCCGACTGGCGCTTTCTCACCGGTCCCGGCGAGGAGATTCGAAGCATCGTGGTCGATGGTTTCAAGCAGGCGTTGGCGCCCGATCCGGACAAGGTCGGCAACATCCTGCACGGGTCCCATTTTGTGCTTGTGGACTCGCAGCTTCGGCTGCGTGGTTACTACGGCGCAGAGGATCCCGACGCCCTGGAGCGACTGGTGGCTGATGCTACCCGCTTGAGTTCGAAGACTGCGCCGCAGTGAGCGGCTAGATCGACGGCGCCCGCGCGCGGTCGCGGCTACTGCCCTGGATGAACGTGCGAGTAATGCCGGCCGCGGCTTCAAGGCCGCGACGCAACTGCGCGGGTTGGGTGAGGCGGCCGAGGGCGAACTTGGCGAACTTCGGTCGGAAGTAGAAGTGCATGTAGGTCTCGGTGACCAGGTGCGCCAGGTCGTCGTCGTCGAGCTCGGTATCCAATCGCACGACAGGGTGTACGGGCGTACTGTGGAGCGTGTGCTCGCGCCAGTAGTCGATGCCTGTGTTGCGGACGATCTCTTCGTAAATGGGCGTTTTGGGTAGCGGAAACAGGCTGGCGATCTGGACCAGGTCGATGGGTAGCGAGGTCAGCATGCGCCGTGTCATGCCGACGCTGCGCCGGTCTTCCAGGGGATTGCCGATCATCACGAAGGCCAGCACCTCGTAGCCGCGCTTCTTGGTGGCTCGAATCACCTCGCCGATGTGCTCGGTGGATCGCATGCGCTTATCAACGCGGCGCAGGATCTCGTTGGAACCGCTCTCGATGCCGTAGCAGATGCGCCGGCAACCGGTCTCCCACATGCGGTCCAGCAGGCTCTGGTCCAGCGCGTCGGTGCGGGCCCGGATCGACCAGATCAAGCCATCGAGCTTGCGCCGTTCGAGGTCGTCACAGATTTCGAACACCCGGTCGCGGCGAATGGTGAACACGGGATCGAAGAAGTCGATCTCCCGGATGCCGAGTTCGCGGTAGCAGTACTCCATCTCGTCGACGACGCTCCGGGCGCTGCGTTGGCGCAGGGCATCGCCGCGGAGAATGCAGAACTCGCAGCGATACGGGCAGCCGAAGTTGCTCATGGCGGCGGTGAAGTGGGTCTCGGTAGAGACGATGGAGAAGTGCTGCTGGTAGGGCAGCAGTTCGCGTGCCGGCCAGGGCATGTCGCCTTCGTCCCCCGGCCGTGTCTGCTCGTTGACCACGACCACCTCGCCGTCCTGGTCTCGGAACACCGCGCCGGGGATCTTCGAGAGGTCACCGCCTGCCTGGTCTGTTTCCAGCAGGTCGACCAGGGCGATGTCTGCGTGGCCCACCAGGCCGAGCTTGATGCACTCATGAGTCAGGGTTTCCGCCGGGTAGCACTCCATGTGGATGCCGCCGACCACGATGTCTGCGCCGATCTCGCGGTCCATTCGCTGCATCCATTCCAGCGAGCACAGCCAGTCCACTGTTGCCAGGGTGAAACCGATGTAGTCGGGATTGAAGGCCTTGACGACATCGACCGCGCGGGTCAGGCCCATGCCGAGAGTCGGACAGTCGAGAACCAGCATGTCGGCGCCCTCGTCGCGCAGCACAGCGGCCACGTAGCCCAGCGAGAGTGGCGGGATGGCGCCCAGGAAGCGTGCGTTGTCCTGGTGGCTTGCGAGGTCTGCGTCGAGGAAGGTCGGGAATACCAGCGCAATGCGCAGGCCGGCGAGACGCCCTTCGGACGAAGATCCCTTGTTTTGCTTGTTCGCCGCCATCGGCACAACTTAGCCCGAATTGCCCTCGTTTGCGGTGCTGACCACTTCGGGAGCAGAGTCCTGTTGCATGCCGAGGGCGGCAGCAGCCCAACGGCCGAGGAAGCGTTGAGGAGCCCCGGTGGGCGCGGTGGCTTCGAAATCACCCTCGCCCAGTTCGGTCCATTGCGCTCCTTCGACCCGCCCCCAGGCGAGAGGGTCTTCGACCGCTGCCGATCCGGGTACGCGTGGGGTGCGCTTGCGGCCGGGGGCAAGAGATTTCTGGTTCGGAGCGGCGAGCAGAGCGCCCAGGCTGTGTTCGGCGCGCCAGCGCGAGTAGCTGCACAGGACCAACGAGCGCAGGACCAGGTCCTGGGCGTCGGCTACAGCGGTGCCGTCGACTCCGTCCCACCGGTGTCCTCCAGCGCCGATTTCGAAGCCCGTGCTGTGGGGCAGAATCGCTGCCGGCCGGCTGCTGCCGGGCCTTGTGAATGCGGCCAGGGAGCGCGCCAGCCCGCAGTGCACCAGCAGGATGTCGCCACGAACAGCGGTACGGGTGCGACTCAGCACGGACACGCAGACCGCCTCGCCACCGGGTAGCACCGCAACCAGGGCATCGGCTTCGGGCTCGAGCTTGCAGGCCCTCAGTTCGACGGCCGCGCGTGGGAACAACCACTGGTTGCGCAGCGCATAGGCCGCGCCCAAAAGGCCGATGAGCAGCGGAACGAGGCGCAGGAGGGGGCGTTCGCCGAGCTCCGCCAGCAGCAGGGCGGCCACCAGGCCGACGGTGCCTACAGCCACGGCGGCTTGCCGGATACTGGTCATCAGAGGCGCCAGGAAGCGCCAGCCCAGTAGGGTCAGGCACCAGTAGCCGACCACCCACAGCAGGATCCACGCGGCGCACACGCACATCGGGGTCATCGCAACCTCGCGACGATGTTGTGGGCATCGGCGGCGAAGCCACGCAGGAAGCCGCTGCGCCGGTTGCGCATGCAGGGCAGGCCCATGAAGGCCAGGCCCTCGATCTCTGTAGACAGCCCGCGGTCGTGTTGCGGCAGGCCGTCAGCGTCGAGGCTGAGTCCTTCGACCCAGTGCAGGTCGCGCAGAAAGCCAGTGGCCCAGACGATGCGGTCCACTTCGACGCGCTCGCCGCCGGCAACGAGCAGTGCGTCGTTCGCCAGTCCCACGGCCTCACCGAGCACTGCGAGCCTGCCGTCGGCAGCAGCGATGGCGAGGTCGTCGTCGACTTTGGGCACCGTGCGGCTGCAGCGCAAAGCGGAGGGTAGCGTCGATGTCGGCAGCGCAGAGGCCCACCAGAGCAGGCTCGAGCGAGGCTCCCCGGGGATTGGCTGAGCCGCTGCGATTCCGCTGCGCGCGCAGATGGTCAGCCGCACTCCGCGCCGTAGCAGCCGGGCGGCCAGGTCGACGGCGGAGTTGCCCGTGCCGACGATGGCGACATGTTCGCCGTCGCCGATGTCGGCCGCCTTCACAGAGCTGGTGTGCTGGGAAGGGCCGTCGAAGCTGCCGGGCAGTGCCGGGATCCGCGGCTTCCCGTACTCGCCCGTGGCGAGCACCATGCGCCGGCTATGGATGGGCCCGGAACTGGTCTGCAGTTCCAGCCCCTCGGGTGCCGTGCTCAGTGCCTGGGCGCTGACGCCGAAGCGGATGTCGAACTTGTTGCGCTCGGCGAACTGCTCGATTCCATCGAGGACCTCGTCGGCCCGGGCTCGCAGTCCCTGGCCACGGGGAAAGCTGCCGTCGGGGAGGCGGTCGCGCTGGCGGGGGGACAGGCACAGCAGGTCGGGTTCCACCTGGTGCCAGGTGCCGCCGACTCGGGAGCTGCGCTCCACGATCACGGCGGCGAGGCCGAGTTGGCGGGCGGCACCAGCTACACACAGGCCACCGGGGCCGGCACCCACCACCACCAGGTCGGCCGCTTCGCTCATGTTGTGCCACCGTCGAGCCGGTAGCCGCCTGCGACATCCAGGTTCACGCCGGTGATGTAGGGGGCACCCAGCAGGTAGGCGACTGCCGAGGCCACGTCCTGGTGAGTGCCCGCGCGGCCCAGCGGGATGGAGGCCTCGACGTCTTCGGGCAGGTCGATGGAGTCCTCCAGTTGCCCGGGCGAGACCATGTTCACCCGCAAGCGCGGGGCCAGTGCCGCCGCCAGGGAGCGTGTCAGCGACAGCAGACCCACCTTGCTCACCTGGTAGGCCGCTGCCTGGGGGTGTGCTGCGTTCAGTTCGAGTCCGGCATAGCCGATGTTGATGATCTGCCCGCCGCTCTGTTCGAGCATCGCCAGTGCCTCGTAGCAGCAGTAATAGGCGCCGTTCAGGTTGCTGCCGATGCACTCGTCCCAGGCCTCGGGCGTGAGTTCGCGGATGGGGCCTGGAGCGTAGTTGCCGACGTTATTGACCAGCAGGTCGAGGCGACCTTCCTGCTCGCGGACCGAGCGGAACATAGCGGCGACCTCGTGCTTGTTGCTGATGTCTGCCTGGATGCTGCGGGCAGTTCCATTCCGGGTGTGGATTGCCTCGACCAGCTCACTTGCTGCGGATTCGGAGGTGCAGTAGTTGACCACCACCCGGAAGCCGCTCCCCGAGAGCTGCTCTGCCAGGTGACGGCCGAGTCGCTTCGCCCCTCCCGTGACCAGGGCGACGGGGGAGGGGTCGGGCATCGCTCAGCTCGCTCCCCGCCGCCGTTCGATGCGAACGAACGCGGCGTCCGCAGCCGGCACCGCTTCCGGCTTGCGAATCTCGAGTCGTAACGAGTCCACCTCGGGGAATTGCTCAAGCAGCAGGGTTGCAGCCTCTTCGGCGAAGGTCTCCAGCAGCTGGTAGCGCCTCCGCCGGGCAAGCTCTGTGAGTATCTCGGCCATGGCGGCGTAGTCGCTGGTGTGGGCAAAGTCGTCCGTGCTGGCGGCGGCCGCGAAGTCGCGGTGCACCTCGATGTCGACGATCAGGGGCTGCTCCTGGCCCCGCTCGTGGGGGTGGATGCCGATGATGCATTGGATGCGCAGGCCGTGGAGGCCGATGACGCCCTTCACGCGGCGGCCTCTCGGGCGCGGGCCTCCATAGATTGTACGTCTTCGTGCCACTGGTAGCCGAGCATGCGCTTGCAGATCCAGACGCCCAGGTAGATGAATGGCGTGTCGATCACCGCGAGGATGAGCTTGTAGACGTAGATGGTGGCCATGATCTGGACCCCGACCCAGAAGTCCATCTTGAAGCCCAGGTAGAACAGGATGGAGTTGACGATGGCCGTGTCGACGAGCTGCGAGACCGAAGTGGAGCCGTTGTTGCGTAGCCACAGGTAGCGCCCCCGAGTGACGCGCTTCCAGAAGTGATAGAGCCGTACGTCGATGAGTTGGGCCACCAGGTAGGCGAGCATGGAGCCGAACAGCAACAGGCCGTTGAGGGCGAACACCGACTCGAAGGCGTGCTGGTAGGCGTCCGAAGGCGCCACCGTCGTTCGTTTCACCCCCTGCTCGCTGCCCTCGACAAGGACCAGTTCGTGGGCGCTCTCGCCGGCGGCCAGAGAGCTTGCGCTCTGCCCGGTGAGGTCGGCAAAGAAACCGCCCTCTCCCGGCGCCCAGTATGCGTGCGGTGCGACGTGTAGGGCGATCTGAATGATCACCAGCATCAGCAGGCTGAGGAAGAAGCCGACGATGATCATGTAGTTGGCGCGCGTCTTCCCGTAGATCTCCGACACGACGTCCGTGACCAGGAAGGTGATGGGATAGGTGATGATGCCGGTCGTCAGGGCAAAGGCCGGCTTGAACGGAGCCTGGAACAGCTTGATGCCGATGATGTTGGTCAGCAGCAGGACCGTGACGAAGGTCGCCGCCAGGACGAGGTAGAGTCGTTCGTAACGAGAGTAGCGATCGTGAGCTTCGTCCATCGGGTGCTGACTATATCGCGCCACGAGTCCTGCCGGGAGGTATGAGAGCATGACGAGCCATAGACAGCGCAAGCTGTTCGTTGCGGGCTCCACCGGGGCGACCGGCCGGACCCTGGTGCCCCTGGCCACGGCGAGCGGTATCGACATCGTGCCGCACCTGCGGCCAGCCAGCGCGGCGGGTAGGGACCTGCACCCGCAAAGTGCGGTGCTCGACCTCGCGGACGCTGCTGCCCTCGATGCTGCGATGTCCGGCTGCACCACAGTCGTGCAGCTGATCGGCACCATGCGCAAGCGCTTCTCGGCAGGCGATACCTACGAGAGCAGTGATATCGGGACCACCCGGCAGCTGGTGGAGTCGGCGCAGCGCAGCCGCGCCGACAACGTGGTGTTGCTCAGTTAGGTGGGGGCCGACAAACCCACCGGCGGCTACCTGCCCGCCAAGGCC
>CAZBDA010000166.1:0-1870 GCA_964490445.1 uncultured Rickettsiales bacterium
GTCGTCATCGCCCCCGCAGTCGGGAGCCTCAGCACAATCGCTGTCTGCGCAGTCATAGCTACCGTCGGCATCGTTGTCGGCACCGTCGCTGCACTCGCCGGCGTTGCTGCCCTCGACCAGCTGCTGAGCGCAGGCCCCGAGCAGCATAAGCTGGGGCAACATCAGGATTGCCAGGCGTCTCGACACGGCCTCAGTCCAGATCCAGCCAGCTGTAGTAGGTCCCGACCAACAAGAATTCATCCAAGCGAACCTGCCAGGCGGCTTCCTGCACCGGATCGGGTGTGCCCGGGTCAGCGCAGACCCGGAAGCCGTCATCAAGGAACAACTCGACGCTGTCCGAGTGCGAGTGAACCCCGAAGTTGCTGTAGGCATAAAAGGTCCCTGGTCTGCTGGTACCGCCGTACACGGCATAAGCCTCGGAACCGGCGAAGGCCGCGCCCTCCCAGGGTGGCAAGACAGGCATCCCATGGGGTGCCAGTGCGTCTCTCATCGCAGTGTCCAGGAACGCCCATACGCTTCGCACCAGGGTGTCGCGGAAACCCAGCGGGCTGCTGCAGTCGGGCATTCGGCCCAGGGGACCTGGGTTGAAGTCATCGAACTCGCAGACCCCAAAGCGGTGCTCTCCCTCGTCGTAGGGAAAGCGCCAGTTGTCGGGTCCTGCGGCCGCCAGCAGGAGCTCGCTGATGGTGCAGGCACGTCGGCCGTAGGTGGCGAGTTCGGTGTCGAGCAAAGTCACGGTCGCAAGGTTCAGTCCGTCCGCTGGCCACTCCTCGCCCTCAATCCCCGGGAAGGGAAAGCGATCCATGCAGAATGCCGGGATCTCCAGGGTGCTGAGGGGAATGGTCGTCAGCTCCAGCAGGTCGAGACCCGGGTACTCGAAACGCCAGGAGTTGTTCGGCGACGGCAACAGCCAGTCTGGATCGTCCTCTCCGAGCTCGTAGATGCCACCGGCGACGCCGATCATTCCGGCAGGGCAGGCCGGCGGAGTCGCCGGAGTCGGGGGATCGGGAGGGCGGCTGTGGCCGGAGTCGTCGTCATCGCCCGCAAGGGCGCTGTCATCGTCATCAACAAGGCTGGAGTCGTCGTCATCGCTCAGCGAGGAGTCGTCGTCATCGCTCAGCGAGGAGTCGTCGTCGTCGAGGGGTGGGGACGTGTCGTCGTCATCGTCGGAACCCTGGCAGGCGCAAAGCCACAGCAAGGCGAACAAAACGGGCATGGAGCGCATCACGGGATCGAGACTAGCAGCAGAGTGACAGCGCCTCTCGGGCGAGCCTGGACCTCAGGGCTGGGGGCTGTCATCACTGTCCCCAGCCCGCGACCTGCACGATGCGGCCATCGTCCAGGCAGTAGGCGCTCAGGCTTCGGCCCCAGACGCAGCCGCTGTCGATGGCCCGCAGCCGACCTTCCTGGTGCACACCCACAGCCGCCCAGTGGCCACAGACCAGGATCTCTTCGCGGGGCAGTGCACCGGGAACCCGCCACCACGGCACCCGGTCCGAGGGCAGCTGCTTGAGAGGGCCCGTGAAGTCGAAGCTGAGCCTACCGTCGCCGCACAGGCAGCGCAGTCGCGTGAACACGGCGAGTGCGAAGGATTGCTGCTGCTCAGCCCCGCGCGCCTCGGACCAGCGCTCCGGCGGATCCTGCTGGTAGTTCTCGAGCAAGGCGGCCGCAGCTTCCCCCTGCAGAGCACGATGCAAACGACTGGCCTGCAACTCGGCCACCTGGAGGTCCCAGGAAGGGTGCAGGGCTGCGTGCACGAATACGTGGCCCTGCTCACGGTGCAGGAAGGGATTGCCAGCCAGCCACTCGAGCAGATCAGCTCGGTCCGGTGCTGCCAGCACGGCCGCCAGCGTATCGCCTGGACGAATCT
>CAZBDA010000166.1:1880-8719 GCA_964490445.1 uncultured Rickettsiales bacterium
GCGGCTCACTGCCAACAGGTGCAGGTCGTGGTTGCCGACCAGTGCGACGAGCCCATCGCCCAGGGAGCGCGCCCAGCGCAGGACTTCCAGGGACTCGGGACCGCGATTAACCAGGTCGCCGACGAGCACCAGGCGGTCTCGTTCCGAGCGGAAGTCGATCGCATCGAGCAGCCGTGTCAGGGGCTCGAAGCAACCCTGCACATCACCGATGGCCCAGGTGCTCATTGCTGGGAAGTGGCGCTGTCGTCGTCACCGGCGCTGGCGTCGTCGCCAGCGCTGGCGCCCGGTGCCTCCAGAGCAGTCCCGGCAACTCGTCCCCTGCTCTCCATGTAACGGCTCAGGCCAACCAGGTTGGACTCGAGCTGCGGCCCCAGGGTGCCGTCGAGCATCATGGCCCGCCACGACGCGACGGGGCTGAGGCCGAGGTCGCCCTCCTCGCGCCAGACGACGCGCGTGTCTTTGCCAGCCTGCTCGAACAGCAACTCTCCTCGGGAGGCCAACACGCCGCGCTCAAGATCGAAGTGGATGCCGCTGACCGGGTCGGACTCCGTGATTCGCAGCAGACCCGCGCCCAGCACCTCGCCCTGCCAACGCTGCAGCGCATCGACGCCCTCAGTATCACCGGGATACTCGAAAACCAGTGTGGGGTCCGCTGTACTGTTCCAGCCGCTCCACTCCGGCCAGGTAGCAAGATCGGACACTGCCTGGTGCATCGCGGCCGATGGCCCCCGCAGCACGAGCGAGCGCTCTACCTGCCAGGTGCCCGGCAGCAAGAGCCCAACCACAGCGGCGCTCGCCAGGAACAGCCCCAGGCCGAGCGCTACCTTAGTCGCCATTGGCAGGGCCGAAGCTCCAGGACCACACGATCAGTCGTCTCGAGCAGAAGCCCGCGACAGCAATCACTGCAGGTCCGCCCCAATACTCCAATTGTCGATCGTACCCGCCGTGGTGCCGGTGTTCACCACCGACAAGCTCCAGGTTCCGTTGATGTTGAAACCGGTCAAGCTCGAGAGGCTCTGCTCTGGCGAGTGATCACCCGTAAAGGGAGCGCTCCCCTGGCCGATCTGTGGGCAGTTTCCGCCGCAACTCATGTTGTCGATGAACACCGTCCCCGTGAAGTTCTCGCCGCTGACAGCACCCGCAGTCACGAGCACCACCGTGCCACCATCGCCAACAAGGCTGAGGGTCAACTCCTCGACAGCAGGGTGGGTGATGTCGACGACCGCCACAATCAATCCGATGTCTCCGGGGCTGATGTGATCAACAGAGGTGTCGTCCGGGTTGCCGACCGCCATCGTGCAGTCGCTGGTCGCCGATGCGGCGATGGGGCATGGACCTGCACTGTCAATCGTTGGCCCGGTAAACGCCGAGCCGCAGCTCGGATCGCCGGTACAGTCACCGTCCAGGCAGTCGGCCGAACCATCACCATCATCGTCGATACCGTTACTGCAATCCTCAACCGGCGCCGAGGTCGAGTCGTCGTCGTCACCGCTGCCGGCAGAGTCGTCGTCGTCACCGCTGCCGCCAGAGTCGTCGTCGTCATCGTCATCACCGCCGCACTCGCTGCTCTCGTTGCCGCAGTCAGGATCCTTGCAATCGATGAGCGTGTCGCCGTCATTGTCGATGCCATCAGAACAATCACCGGGATTCTGCCACTCGCCAGGATTGGCCGTGTCGTCGTCGTCACCGGGACCACCAGCGGAGTCGTCGTCGCCGGGACCGCCAGCGGAGTCGTCGTCGCCGTGGTCATCGTCGTCGCCGTGCAGGGTGTCGTCGTCGCCTGTGTCGTCGTCGCCTGTGTCGTCGTCGCCGATGGTGTCGTCGTCACCGGCATCGTCGTCATCACCCGCGCAGGCCGGTGCAGGCACGCAGTCGGGATCTGCACAGTCGAACAGGCCGTCTTCGTCGTTGTCGGCGCCATCCACGCACTCGCCTGGATTCTGTCCCTCGACCGGATCGGGCGTACAGGCGAGGGGCAAGAGGGTCAGTGCTGCAAGGGCAGCTGGCAACAAGATTCGGGTGCGCATTCTGGTGGGACCTCCGCTGATGGTTACTGGAGTGTACAACAACAAATGGGGTCTTCGGGGGGTGCAGGAGCGCCCGGTATCACCGGATGTCGGTAACCAGCTTATAGGCTGTGCGCTCACGCGAAAACTCCTGCACCTCCAGGATGTAGTCGCCAGAATCCTGGCACTGCCACACCAGGCGCGGGTCGTTGGCGCAATAATTATCGCTGCCGGCGTCGAAATCTACTCCTTGGGGCCACCCTCCCCCTCCGTCAGGTGAGAAATCCATACCCGCCCGATACAGGACCAAGCTGGTGTCGCTGTTGCTGTCGCCCGTCAGTTGGCTGGCCAATACCTCGAAGGTATAGGTGATCCCAGCGCTGGCCTGGAAGCGGTACAGGTGCTTCCCAGAGGGGTCTTCAGCGGGCAGTTCGTCGTCGTTGAACGGGGGAAAGGACCCGCAGGCGACCTGCGACAGGTGGAACGGTTCAGACCCACCGACGAACGCGCGACTTCCCGGAGGGTTTTCGACAACCAGGTCGCACACGGGATTCGGCCGGCGATAGTCGAAGGTGCCGATTCCACAGCCTTCTTCTTGACAATTGCCGCGGACGTCCGGCAGCTGGCCGGCCAGCCCTACATGGATCATTGCCACTCCCCTGCACAGCGGACGGAGGTCCACCTGCCCGACGATCGTTCCCGAAGTGCTCAGGTTCAATTCCTGCGAGGGGCCACCGCTGGCGAATTGGTAGACGACAGCCTGGTTGGTCTCCTCGTTGCGGTCACGAATGGCCACCTCGTACAGCATGCCCCCAGCCCAGGCTTCGCTCGGCTGGTGTTGCTGGTGTTGCTGTAACTCCAGCTGCAGCACGTCGGGCTCGCCGGACTGGGTGATGACCTGCACCGCGTACTGGTCGGGCTCCAGGACCTTGCCCTCCACCGCGAACAAGGCGGTCGATGCCACGACCGTGCTCTCAACATGGAGGTTCGGCTCGTATTTCGTCACTCGGCGCGTACGGCTCCAGGCCAGAATAAGGGAGTCCTGGTTGCCGTTCTGGACGGCATCGGGCAACTGGTCCCACGGCCGCCAGATCGAGCCGTCCCCCTCGGGTCGATACGCGGCAATGTCTGCTGACAGGTCCTCCTCGGTCGAGGCGGGTGGGCAGCCATCCCTTCCGGCGCAGTCGGGATCGTCGCAGTTTGCTCGATCATCACCGTCTTCGTCTCCGGACCCATCCGTGCAATCGGTTTCGGGACAGTCGGGATTGTTGAACTCGCCGAGATCAGGGCCCATGATCAAGAATACGTCCCTCGTGTCGGCGATGAGATCGGGGGCGAGATCGGTGATCTGGAGGTCGCCACCCCAGGGAATCAGCAATTCACCGGCCACCAGGAGCGTTGCGGAAGGTTCCGGCATCACTGGCATCGACGGCCCGGTCACCCCGGGGTCGATGGAATCCTCGCTGAAACCGGGACTTGCGTACCAGGACTCGCCAGGAAGCAGGACCTGTGGCGAATCGCTGATGCGCGCCCTATTGCCAACGCCGCAGCCCATTACACGCACCGGGTACTGGTTCGGACTCAAGAATTCAAAGGCACCCTGCAACGAAAGGTCGACCCCTTCGAGACTATCGATATGAAGGGCGAGCCCGCCGGCCTGGGCCCGGCCACGCGCACTGCCGTCCGGGTCATAACCCAGGTTTGGGTATTGGTTTGCATCGCCAGCCCGATGACGAACCCCACCGTCGTTCTCGGCTTCGACAAGCAGGTTCAGGCCCAACACATCCTCCCATACGGCCTCTTCGATCCGATCCACGGACGCAAGCTCCGTAAACAGGGCCCCTGCAAACAATCGCGCCTCGCCTGCCACGGGATGTGTCATCCGGCTGACCACGATTGCTGACTGTCCCGCCCCGTCTCTGTCACCAGAGACACAGACTCCGAGCATGCCGGAAGCGGCAGGTGCCCCCTCAAGGCCGTCCTGCTGGCAGTGATAGCCAGTGGGACATTGACCGTGGCCGTTGCACGCGATGTCGTCGATGTCATACAGAGGCGCACAGGCAAGCAACTGCAGCAAAGCACAGCAGGCGAACAGGCTGGCGACACGAGCCACCACCTGGTGGTCACTCCCAACTGGAGGCCCTCAGGACCGGGACTGAAGTGGAGTACTGCGGACCTTGCCTTGGCCTTGGCCCTCGCTCGCTGATGCACACCACCGGCAACGACGAACGAAATGACCGACGAGATGGCCAGCCCCACCGCAATGGAGCCAATCAACGGGATGCTTTCCTGCCCCTCGTCGAGGATCGCCATGTTTTGTTCCAGGATGTCGCGCGGGATGCCATGCTCGGCGTTACTGAATTGGGGCACGTTGTGCTGCCCAATAAGCAGACTCTGCTCTGCATTCGCAGCCAGCCCTACCGCCACTGCTCCGACGGCCAGGCCGATCCCAGGAAGCAGTGTGGGTACTACCACCCGAGCATCCTTGCCGAGCCGGCCAGGCGCTTTCCCAGCCGCACGTGCCCGGCGGCGCAGACGCAACTTTGCATCGGCAACCATGCTCACCAGGGGCGCGCTCTGTTCGTTGGCGAGAAAAGCCTCGAGGTCAGCGACAGCGTCCTCCTGTCGGCCAAGGCATTCGCTGAGCAGACCTGACCAGTACAGCAAGAAGATCGGTCCGCCCTGCTGGTAGGCCTTGCTGACGCGACTCCAGGCGGGTCCGACAACGGCAAAGGACTCGCCCGCCAGGGCGCGGTCGGTTCCCTGCAAAGAACCGCAATACTGCGAGTGGACCTGTTGTGCATCGAGGGCGATCTCTTCGGCAGAGGGCCCGACGGGCTCAGCTGCGCCGGCCACATCTTGCGAGTCTGCCTCGCCAGACGCAGCCGCAACCGGGGCACACAGCACCAAGATCACGGCCAGGCAAGCAGTCCGAAAGACAGAGAACCTGGCGGAAGAGTAGCGAAACACCGGCACAACGCGAGATAGTACTACGCGTGCGCCCAGTACCGAACACCATGACAAGCTCCTTGTGCGGCCTCGTCGGTCTGGGACTGGCCGTGGCCCTGCCGACACACGGCTTTGCGGACGACCCGCAACCGTGGGAAACCGCAGGAACCGTTCTCGGCAGCAACGACTACCAGGATGAGCGCGGCGACGAGGGCAGCGATGAGCCGCCGCCTGGCGAAGACAATGAGCCGCCGCCCGGTGAGGGTGGCGACGACGCTCCCAGCAACGGCAAGGAAGACGGCAGCAAGCCCGTCGAGCAACTCATCCTCGATTCGCCCTTCGAGGCTCTCGAGACGAGTTGCATCGACGACCGCAAGGCGGACGACTGCCTGCGTGCAGGCCTGGCCTGGAAGCGCGGCACCGGCATCGAGAAGCCCAACAAGCGGCAGGCTGCCAACCTGTTCGACGCCGGGTGCCTGTTCGGCAACCGCGACGCCTGCCTGCTGCTCGGACGCATGTACCTCGACATGGAGACCGGCATACAGCTGCTGATGCCCAAAGGTACCGTGTCGCTGGACTTCGGAGCCGCCGCACTGGCCTTCCAGCGAGCCTGCCGCCTGGGTGCCCTGCAGGGTTGCGGGCTATCGGGCGACCTGTACATGGAGCCGCGCGCGCTGCTGCCAAACCCCGAGGCCAAGGTCCACGGCATCAAGGTGGACATGATCCAGGCACGCCAGTCCTGGGCCGACGGCTGCAACGAGGTAAAGGCTCCGCTGCTGTCGGACATCGTGGTACCGGGCAAGCCACCACAGGCCGACGGACGCTCCTGCCTACGACTCGCGCAGCTGCACGAGACCGGCAAAGCCGGGGTGCGCAAGAACGTCGAGCGAAGCGCTCAGTTCTACAAGCGCGCCTGCTACGCCACCGGCAAGTCGGAGTACTGCAAGGACGCCGAGCGCGTCTTGATCGACGAGATGATCGACGAACAACCGGGCGAGGCTGCGGTCTCTCCGCGCGCCGATGCTCCCAGCGAGCAGGAACTCATCGACGAAACCACCGCGCGCGAGCGTCGCTCGACCCAGCCGCATCGCCCCACCCCACGCGTCGGCCGCTTCACCGAACGAAAGACGGGTCTGCGCAACACGGCCACGACCAAGCCCATCCGGTTCGAGGTCGAGCTGGGAGTCGGAGCGCGCTGGCTGTACTCACAGCCGTCCTACGCCTCCATCAAGTGGCGCCTGGGCATCAACGTCTGGTTCGGGCTACTGGGCGTGGGCCTCGAGGGCGGCTTCCACACCGACAAGTTTCTGCAGCCGACCGAGCGCAACTACCTGCGCATGATGCAGAGCCTGTCGCTGAAGCTGGCGATCCCGATCCCGATCGAAGCGGAAAAGTTCTACGGCGAGCTCTACCTGGTGCTCGGCGGTGGCGCGACCCTCGGAGCCCTCGAGCTGGCACAAGGCGAGTTCATGCCGACCTGGGGCGCGCGGGAGATCATCCAGTTGGTCGCGGTCACCCACGCACAGCGGGGGCCACGCCAGTGGGGAGCCATCCGCTTCGAGCAACAACAGAGCCTGCATCCCTTGAGTGAGGGGGTCGCGGAGCACTCGTCGCAGGTCATCCTGTTGTTCGGCTTTACCTTCGGCGGCCCGGGACCCAGCCCCATCGTCCCGAAGGTGAAGAAGGAACGCTGGAAGACCGACCCCCAGAGCGGGGATCCAAACCCAGAGCCGGGAACCAGCCCACTCTAAAAACCTGCTCAGTTCATAAAGACCTGCTCAGTTCCTAGTTTCCCACGCCCGCGTGAGTGCCTCGAGCAGGCCGGCTCAGCGCGCCTTCAGGGAAGAGCAGAAATAGTCTCCAGATCCCGCGTATTTGCACTAA
>CAZBDA010000167.1:0-8702 GCA_964490445.1 uncultured Rickettsiales bacterium
TCCATCCACGTCCTCGGCATCCTCGGGACAGAAGTCATCAGAGTCGCGAATGCCATCGAAGTCGTTGTCGGGATCCGGGCAGCCATCGAGATCCTCGTAACCGTCCATGTCCTCCTTGCGTTCGGGGCACTTGTCCCCGGGATCGAGTACTCCGTCACTGTCCTTGTCGCGGATCGGGCCAAACGAGAGCCCGGCAAAGACCCGAAAGACCGGCGTACCCACGCCGCGCGACAGGCCTGGGCCACCCCCGAAGACCACGTCGAAGCCCTTGGGGAAGCGCAACCGCACGTCCACCAGCAATTCCGCCGGACTGTGGGTCATGGCACGGCCGTCGTAGGTTCCCACCAACTCGAGGCCCGGACCGACAATGCCGGCACCAGAGAGCTCCAGGTTGACATCGACCTTGCCGGGAACGGGAGAGACACCCACTGCCAGGCCCCAAAGGATCTCGTCATCTGCGGCGATGTTCTGGCCGATCGTCGCGTGGCCTGGCTTGAAGCGATACCCGAAGTGGGCGGCGGTATGGATACGCCGCATCGTGCGGCTGACAGCCGCCTTCACACCGAGCGTGGGCACACCGGAGGTGAGAAACAGGTTCGGGTTCCCCGTTGGCAGGGTCATGAACGGCATCACCACCACCGAGACGAACTTGTTCTCCTCGCGGAGCACGCGGAAGCGCCCTTCGATCCACAAGTCTCCCAGCGAGAACACCTGCTGCTTGCCACCGAGTTCCAGGATCCCCTCCCCCGTCGAAGCGATCTGCATGAAGCCAATTCCCAGGTCGAGTTCGACCCAGTCGGTGAACGCGAATCCGGCCCGAAAGTGGCCGGCAAACAGTCCGTCGACGGCACCGCCGGTGCGACGAAGATCCCTCGCGACGGTCTGCAGCGGCCGGTAGGCGTAGTTGAACACCACGTCGAAGCCGAACTTCTTCTTCGGCAGCAATTGTCCGTCATGTACCGTCAGGAAGTTGTGATACGAGCCCACCGGCGTGAAGCGCTGGATGTCCAGGGTGGGAATCGGCACCGGGGCTTCGGCGGCAGCCTCCTGGGCGCGCAGATTGGACGCAGGCAACAACGCGAGAAGCGCAGAGACGATTAGCCAGATCCAGGCACGAGGCACAGGCATACAGCACTTACATCGGCTGTGGCGACGAATGCCTTGAGGATAACATCCCACAGAGACCCGGCCGCACAGGGCTGAAGACGTACTCAGCAGTTGCGCTCCGCATCATTTGATGGCACCTCTCAGTCATGGCCACATCACAACGACTCCTCGAACACGCACTGCCCTCGGTGCTACGACAGGCGAGGGAGACGGCCCTGTCCGGATCCCAGGACACGCGTCCCCTGGACAGTGGACCGATGCTCTTCTCACTCGAGACCATGGACGTGCTCATGGTCAGTGGCAGGGACCGCGTCCGCTTCCTGCACGCGATGCTCTCAGGTGATGTCAGCGCGCTCACCGAGGGCCACGGACTCTGGGCAACTCTGAACACAGTCAAGGGACACACCCTTGCCGATGTCCGACTGCTCGCCCTGGATACCGACCGCAAGGAGGGATCGATGCTGGCCCTGCTGGAAAAGGGCGCAGGCTCGCTGTTTGTCGAATCCCTGGACCGTTTCGTCATCGCCGAGAAGGTCTACTTCGAGCCGGCCGAAGACACCGCCTTGTGGCTCCTGGCGGGCGATGGCTGCGATGCAACCCTGAGCGCAGCAGGAGCCTCCCTGCCAGCGGAAAGCCTGCTGTGCCATGTCCAGACCGAGCTGGGGGGGGCGCCACTGCGGGTCGTTCGCTTCGACCGATCGGGACCAGAGGCAGGCGACCTGCTGCTGGTCTTCCGCAACACAGACGAGGCAGCCATCCTGGGCGCGCTGGAAGGCGCTCCTAGGGGCGAAACGTCCTTGTTGGAGGCGAGGCGCATCGAGAGCGGACAGCCCCGCTTCGGCATCGACTTCACGGCCGCCAACATCCCACTGGAATGCGGACTGGCGGACCGGGCAATTGATTTCGAGAAAGGCTGCTACCCAGGTCAGGAAGTGATCTGTCGAATCAACGCCCTGGGCGCGCCTGCACGGCGACTGGTACGGATGGCCATCGCCGAGGACACGGCCCCCGAGCCGGGCAGCCTGCTGTTCCGGGACGGCAAGGAAGTCGGCTACATCACGTCGTCAGTGCGCTCTAATCGGCGAGGCACCGGGGTCGCAATGGGATACCTCGGCAAGCGTCACTGTGCTGAGGGAACCGTGCTCACAGTGGGGGACGCTGGCGGCGAACTCACCGCGCAGGCGCAGAGCACCGTCTGAGGTCTGCGCTATTCGAGCGTGCCGACCTCGTGAATCAGGCCTAGCACCTGCTCATGAAGCGCAGGTAGAGCGGTCACTACTCCCCGGCAGCGCGGACTGGCCCGGTTGAAGACATGCAGGTCACCGCCGAGATCAGTAACGGTGGCGCCGGCCTCGCTACAGAGCAGAACACCGGCGGCCACATCCCACTCGTTGCGAGGCTTGCGAGTGAAATACGCCTGGGCTTCACCACCGGCGACCAGGGCCAACTTGTAGGCCGTAGAGCCCAGGGTGCGCACCTGCATCCGATCTTGGAATACAGAGAATTCGCCGCGGGCGGTCTCCGTGCGACTCGCCAGCAGGGTCGCATCGCTGAGAGCATCGACTGAAGTGACCCGAGTGGGCTCGCCGTTGCGCCAACAGCCCAGGCCGCGAAGCGCGCTGAACAGGTCGTCAGCGGCAGGATTGTAGAGCACTGCCAGCAACGGTACGCCGTCGCTGACCAGGGCAACGGAAATCGCGAACTCGGGCACCCCTTCGACATACTCCCTGGTGCCGTCGATCGGGTCGACAATCCAGACCAATTCTGCATCCAGGCGGACTGGATCATCACGACTCTCTTCCGACAACCAGGCCGAACCAGGCAACAGCGGAGGCAAGCCCTGGTGCAGGATCCGGTCCGCCGCCAGGTCCGCCGCAGTGACGGGGTTCTTGACACGCTCCGCGCTCGGATCCACCGCCATATGCCGGCCATCCTTGTCCTTGTTCCAGACGGTCGGGCGGCAGCGAAACATCTCCATGACGGGAACTGAGGCGGCGCGAGTCACCTCGATAGCACCTGCCAGGACGGAACGAAGCTCAGACTCGGGCAGGTTTGTCATCGCCGCAGAGTATTGGCATCGAAGGCTGCAGGCAACACGCTGGCGCCGCAGTCGGACACGATTCAGGCTAGGCTCCCAGCCACCATGCTGCTGGTCGTCGTTGCGTCCCACAGGGAATGGCTTTGTTGCGCACGCGCGCTGGGCATCCCCATCCACCTTGCCGGACGAAGCGGACCGGTCGAGGCGCGTCCGGGGCTCGCGCTACTGCGTACGGGCGTCGGCGCAGAGACGGCACAGGATGCGGCGGACCGGGTTCGGACACTGCAACCAGAGTTGCTGCTCCACGTGGGCTATGCGGGGGCGCTGAGAGCGGGACTCAACCCAGGTGACCTCGTCGTGGTGACGGGCGTTTCGGGGGCAGTGCAGTCTCTCCACGACAAGGCGTCTTCGAGTCCCCCTCCAGCCATTGACCTGGACCCCAAACTTACCGACCTGCTGCGGGCGGAATTGGCGCTCCTGCCGGACCGACTCGCCCAGGGCCGCCTGCTCACCGTCTCGCAGTTCGTCGACCGCAGCCAGGACAAGCTCCGGCTCGGCGCCGACAGGACCTACCTGGCCTGCGACATGGAGGCTTCGGTGCTGCTGGCGGCCACTCGCGACACAGGGGCAAAGTACGTGGGCCTACGGGCAATCTCAGACTCGAGCCACCACCAAATGCCGCCGGGTCTCCGCGACCGCGGCATCGGACCAGTCCTGGCCTGGGCAGGAACACCCGGGCAGGCGGCCCTGGACACCTGGCACATGCTGCACGGCTGGCGACGCGCCTCGGCGGCCCTGCAGCGGGCTGTGCCCGCGGCCCTGGCAGCGCTACAGGACCGCTAGCCCGGACTTAAGCAAGGTCTGCAATCAGCTGCCCTGCCCGCTCGAGCTGCTCCAGCGGCACGTAAATGCGATTGAGCAGCAACTGCCGGTCGTAGCGGGTGAACAGGTCGGTGGAGTCCTCGAGTTCGGTAGCACGCAGTTGCTCGGAGCCTCGATAGGGCGAGCCGAGAACAAAGATCGGCGACGGACCTTCCTGCGGATCCGGCGCCGGCTCGCCGAGGGGCAGGCTCCCCTGGCCGATGGCATCAGCGCTCTGCCGGCGCGCGAAATACTTGCTGAGGACTCCCTTGCTGGCAGTACTGATCGTTGCAATTTCGGCTTTCGCAAGCCGCTCCTCCATGCCGCGAAGGTCCACCGTGCGGGGATCGCCGTGACGCTCGAGCAGCAACTTGTACTCGCGTCGCTCGACGATTCGACGCGCCCACTCGTTGCTGCTGGCCCGTAGGTGATTGCTCATGTGAACGTCGTCGAATCGGGCGTAGTCTTCGATGTCGCTGGGGAGCGCATACCCGTCACCGCCATCGTTAAAGTATCGCTTTAACATCTCCTCGTAACCAACGCTTCTATGGTGAAAATAAACCATGATGAACATGTGGTATCGAGCAATGAGAAAGTCGTCAAATGCGTACACCGCCCGGGCCTTCAGGGCGAGGAAAGCCCGCTCTCCGACCAGGTGATGGCTGAGGTGATTCATCAGCCAACCGACGTCAAAAACTCCGTAGTGAACCCCGGCGAAGTGGGAGTCCCTGGCCAGGTAGTCCATGCGGTCAACATCAAGCTCGGAACTGATCAGTTGCTGCAGCAACGGCCGCCAGTCGATGCCGTTGCCCAGGTACCACTCGGGCTCGACCTTCAGTTTTGGATCCACCAGGGCGGCCACCGCAAGGGCTGGCATGCCGATGATCTGTTCCAGCATCGGCGTAACGCTGGAGTCGGTGATGATCTTGACCGTGTAGTCCTCGTGGCTGGCCTGCAGGTCGGGCGGATAACAGTCGGGCTGCTGCTCGTAGGCGGGCACTTCGAGGCGACCGACTGCCGGCATCGCAAACTCTGAGGCATGGGAGAACGGCGCGTGTCCGACATCGTGCAGCAACGCCGCAAGACGCACCAGGCGACGCATTTCAGCGCGTCGCCCGGCAGGGAGATCCACCTCGCCGAAGATGGCGTCAAAGGCCCTGCCCGCCAGGTGCATCGCACCAATGCTATGCAGGTAGCGATTGTGTGTGGCACCGGGGAAGGACAGGTCCGAAAAGCCCAGTTGCTTGATGTGTCGCAGCCGCTGGAAGAGCGGGTGGTCAAGCACCAGCAGTTCATCACGGCTGATGGGAATGGCGCCGTGAATCGGGTCGCGGACTTCGGTCAGTGGGGGCATCACAGCGGCGCGAATGTAACACTCCATCGCGACCGCTGCTCGGCTCTTGGACACCGTTGCACCAAAGTCGGATGCGGGCTACTGTCCGCCGCCGCCTGACCACCGCGACTCAGACCCCCACGAATGGAGCGCAAATGGCCGCTGCAAGCCCTCGACGACACACGATCAAAGATGTCCTCCAGCAGGGCGAAAGCGGCGCCGCCGTGCAGCTCACTGGCTGGGTCCGCAACAAGCGCATCTCCAAGTCGGTCGCTTTCCTGGAACTCAACGACGGCTCCAGCCTGGCCAACCTGCAACTCGTCTTCAACGACGAGGGGCTCGGTGCCCAGGCCGCCGAAGACGTGGAGAAGGGTGCCGCCATCTCGGTCTCAGGCACCCTTCAGGCATCCCAGGGCAAGGGCCAGTTGTGGGAGGTCATTCCATCGGCCATCAACATCCTCGGCACCTGCCCCGAGGACTACCCGCTCCAGACCAAGCGGCACTCCTTCGAGTTCCTGAGGGAGAAGGCCCATCTTCGGCCTCGCACCCGCACCTTCTCGGCAGTGTTCCGTGTCCGCAACGCACTGGCGATGGCGATCCACAACTTCTTCCAGGAGCGTAATTTTCTCTGGATTCACACGCCGATCATCGCCGCCAGCGACTGCGAGGGGGCGGGTGACCTGTTCGAGGTGAAGGCGACCGAAGCGGACAACTTCTTCGGGCAGCAGGCCTACTTGACGGTGTCCGGGCAACTCAATGTCGAGAGCTATGCCAGCGCCTACACCGACGTGTACACCTTCGGACCGACCTTCCGCGCAGAGAACTCCCACACCGCAAGGCACGCATCCGAGTTCTGGATGGTGGAACCGGAGATCGCGTTCGCCGACCTCAATGACCTACTCAACCTGGGCGAGGACTTCATCCGGACCGTCTGTGCCGATGTGCAGGAACGCTGCGCCGAAGACATGGAGTTCTTCGACCGCTGGATCGAAAAGGGCGTGCTGGAGAAGGTGCGCTCCACTCTCGACAAACCCTTCGCCCGGATGACCTACAGCGAAGCGGTCGACGTGCTGAAGGCTTCCGGACGCAGCTTCGAGTACCCGATCGAATGGGGCGTCTCGCTGCAAACTGAGCACGAACGATTCCTCGCCGAGGAGCACGTAGACGGTCCGGTCTTCATCACCGACTACCCCACCGAGCAGAAAGCCTTCTACATGCGCTTGTCCGACGATGGCCGCACTGTTGCGGCGACGGATCTGCTGGTTCCCCGCCTGGGAGAGATCATCGGCGGCAGCCAGCGAGAGGAGCGTGGCGAAGTTCTTATCTCTGAGATGACTCGCCGCGGACTCGAGAGCGCGCCGTACTGGTGGTATCTCGAGTTGCGGCGCTACGGAACCACGCCGCACGCTGGCTTCGGACTGGGCTTCGAGCGGCTGCTGATGTACCTGACCGGCATGCAGAACATTCGCGATGTCATTCCCTTCCCGCGGACTCCGGGTCAGGCTGACTTCTGAGCTCATCGAGAGCAAGACGTATTTCCTGCGTAACAAAAGCGTCTGCGTCCTGAGCCTGCTCCAGGGCACGGCGGGCGGCATCCCCTGCCAGTCTTCCCAGCGCCCAGGCGGCATGCCCCCGCACCAGTGCTTCAGGTTCCTCGGCCAGACAGCGCACCAGCGCCGGAACCACCCTGGGATCGCCGGAGTTGCCCAGGGCAACCGCCACGTTGCGCAGCAGACCACGCCGCTTCGTGCGCTTGATGGGACTGTCCTTCATCACCGTCGAGAAGCGCTCCTGTGACCACGAAAGCATCTCCTCCAGGTCAGGATGAAGCAGTTCCGGGCGAGGCTGGAAGCGGAGCTCTGAAGTCGGCTCGGCGAAGCGATTCCAGGGACACACATCCAGGCACAGATCACAGCCGAAGATCCAGTTGCCCAGCAGGGGCCGCAGTTCCCGGGGAATGGGGCCACGCAGTTCGATGGTGAGGTAGGAAATGCACAGCCTCGCATCCATCTGCCCCGGTTGATCGGCTCGAATTGCGCCCGTGGGACAGGCCTCGAAGCAACTGGTGCAGGTACCGCAGTGGTCTTCCATGGGAGCTGTGGGCTCGACTTCGCGGCGGCTGACCACGGCACCCAGGAACCACCAGGAGCCGTGCTCCTGGGACACGTTGTTGGTGTGCTTGCCGATCCAACCGAGGCCGCTGCGCTCCGCCCAGGCCTTCTCGAGAACCGGCCCGGTGTCGACGTAGGCCCGCGCATCGTCGTCTCCGAGTTCTGCGGCCAGGCTACGGACACGCTCGAGCATGACGTCGTGGTAGTCATCGCCCATGGCATAGCGGGCAATGCGGCCGCGAGGCCGAGCATCCGGAGGCACCGGCAACTCACCACTGTAGTAGCTCATGCCGACCGAGATCACAGAGCGCGCACCCTCGACCACTCGTCGCGGATCAGCGCGCCGCTCGCTTGCCCGAGCCAACCATCCCATCTCCCCGTGGCGTCCCTCCGCAAGCCAGCGCTCCAGGTGCGCGCCCTCCGGCCCCGGAACCGCCGCAGAGACCCCTACCGAAAGGCCCAACTCGGCCGCTCGTTTTCGTAGCGCTGCAAGGGAGATAAAGGCTTCGTCCGTCATGGTCTTGTCACAGGTTGCTGCCTACACTTGCGGAGCCACGACAGGCCCAGGCAGGACAGGTCCCTGTGCGCGGGGAATTTACAATGGTAGCCCTGACAGGGAGAATGGCCCTCTCTACCGGCGCAATTCTTGGAGATCCGTTCATGGCCGCTGCCCGAACCTTTCTGCTTATAACGATCACTGCTCTCCTGTTTTCGACCGGCTGCCAACAGCGTGCCGTCTCCAGCGACGACGACGACGACACTGGCAGTGATGTCGCCAACTCAGAAGATCAGGACGGAGATGGCTTCTGCCCCTCCAACCAGTGCGATGACAACAGCCTGTTCGGTGGCGACTGTGACGACAACGAACCGACCGCAAATCCGGCCGCACCCGAGAGCTGTGACGGCATCGACAATGACTGCGATTCCCGCATCGACGAAACCTTCGATGTCGACCAGGACGGCTACTTCGATGGCCTGGTACCCGACTGCATCCTCGCCTATCCGCCCGAGTGGCTCGACTGCAACGACCAGTTGTCAATCATCAATCCCGGAGCTGAGGAGACCTGCGACGGGAACGACACCGACTGCAATGGCGAGGTTGACGATGGACTCGACAACGACGGCGACGGCTACCGGATCTGCGATGTGCCGGCCGACTGTGACGACGGCAACGCCACGGTGTTCCCCAATGCGGTCGAACTCTGCAACGGCGAGGACACGGACTGCAACGGCTTGCCGGACTATGGCGTAG
>CAZBDA010000168.1:0-8596 GCA_964490445.1 uncultured Rickettsiales bacterium
ATGGTCTGACTGACTTCGATGACGCCGGTGAAGTTGACGCTGACGGGGATGGCTCTTTGTCTTGCGAGGACTGTGACGACGACGACGCGTTGGTCAGCCCCGGCACCGCAGAGGCTTGCGACGGAATCGACAACGACTGCAACGGCGTAGCCGATGCCGATGCTGCGGGTGAAGTCGATGCTGATGCCGATGGCTCTCTGTCCTGCGCTGACTGCAACGATGCTGAGTCCTCCAACTTCCCCAGCAACCTCGAGCTCTGCGACGGTGTCGACAACGACTGCAATGGTGTGGCCGATGCGGACGGTGCGGGGGAGGTCGATGCCGACGCCGACGGCTCGTTGTCCTGTATCGACTGCGATGACAACTCATCGGCCAACTTTCCCGGCAATCTCGAGCTCTGCGACGGCGCCGACAACGACTGCAACGGCAGCGCTGATGCCGATGCTGCCGGCGAGTTGGATGGCGACGGCGACGGCTTTCTATCTTGTGCCGACTGCGACGACGGCAACGCTCAAATCTCGCCGAATGCGACCGAGGTCTGCGACGCCGTCGACAACGACTGCGATGGCTCTGTCGACGAGAATGCCGTCTTGCAGGAGTTTTTCCTCAAGGGCATCAACCAGTCCGAGGTCGAGTTCTGGTTGTCCGATGGCAACGGCTCGTTCAGCAATCCGCTGCTCTTCAATCCCACGGGTAGCGGTGCGGTTCGCGCAGCGGTAGCTGGTGACTTTGATGGCGACGGCCACCAGGACTTCTTCCTGGGTACCGGCAGCAACGCACGTGTTCACCTGTACCGCTCCGATTGCGAGGGGGGCTTTGACGTCCTCTCCCAGGACTACGCGGGTGCCCTACGCCCGGTGGGGAACGCACACCCGCACGCAGCGGCGGACCTTGACCTGGATGGCGATCTCGATGTGCTCGGCTGGGACTGGACGGACGGCGAGGGCTGGGTGTGGCTCAATGATGGTGACGGGGTGACGTGGACCCGGCTTCCCGCCGCTTCGAACGGTACCCGGCCCTTTGATCTCCAGTGGAGTCCCAACAACTCCGGCTTCCGCGAGGTGGTTGCCCTGCCTCCAGTGGACATGACCGGGGACGGCATCCCGGACCTCGTGGAGTGCGTCAACATCTCGAGCGGAGGAATCGGCCTGGCAGCTTCGAGCTGTCAGATTCACTCCGGCGTGGGTGACGGGAACTTCACATCGACGTTCGCCCCGGAATTCGGCGTGTTGCGGCGGATTAACGGCATGGCCCTGGCGGACTTCGATGGGGATGGTGACATCGACATGCTGGGTGGCCTCGATGACGACGGGGACGCGGGCCAGGTCTGGTACTGGTCGGGAGGTCCTATCTATCCCGGCGGGTTGGGTAGCGAGGCCTTCGACGTGAACGAGGCCTTCGGCTCCGGTATCAACGACCAGGACGAGCCGGGCTATGGCTGGATGTCACCCTATGACTGGAACGGGGACGGCGCGATGGACGTGCTGGTGTCGTACATGGACCCCCACAACAGTGGTGACAGGACCCTGGTGGTGGCCATCAACGATGGCAATGCCAACTTTACTCTGAGCGCGGTGGGGAATTCGCAGCACGCCTACGCCCACAACCACAACGCGGTCCAGGACGTTATCTCTGTGCCCGTCTACCCCTGAGACCAGGTTCGATAGCGGGCTCAGGCTAGTTGCTGTCGCCGATTCGGATCGGCAGCGGGACTCCATCGAAGGTAAGCACCAGGCGGTGCATGGAGTGCGCCTGCAGGTTGGTCGGGTCGAGGAAGATGCGGTAGCCGATCCGCATGGCGTTGTGGCGCAGGTCCACACCCAGTTCGATGCCAGCTCGGAAACTGCTCTCGCGGTCCAGCGAGTGCTCCAGGCTGTACTCACAGTTCACGCCGCCTTTGCCGCACAGCGCGCTGATCTCTTCCACGCGGTGCTGAAAGCGATTCCAGCCCAGTCGAAAGCCAGCCAGGGGAACGAAGTAGTTGCGGCTACCGTCGCGGTGCAGGGGAATCCGGTAGCCGACATGCAGTCCGGTCTCGAGAGACCACCAGAAATCTCGAGGGCGACTGATTTCTTCGGTCTCGGCATCTGTGAGAGTCGCTCGAGTACCCAGGTCGATCTCGAACCAGGGCTCGATGCGCAGCCGATCGAACAGTACAGCGCGAAACCCGAGTGTCACCAGGGCAGCGATGTGGGAAGGTCGATTGTGCAGCGCAAAGCCGGTCCCTCCCCAGGACTGTAGGTGGTGGGGCCGTCGATAGGGGCGCGTCGAACGGCTACTCGCGATGAACTCCCGAAGTACCGCGGATGAGAGCGCCCGCGCACGGCCGGCCGTGTCATCTAACAACTCGACGACCAGGCCCAAGACCTCCCCTTCGCTGTTGAAGACGGGAGCGCCGAGGTCCTGTTGGCCGGCACTTCGGTCGAGGAGAAAGCTGGCGGCGGGCCCGCTGGGGTTCGCGGCTGGGACCGCTGCGATGTGCGCCCAGATCTCGCTGAACGAGGCCAGGCTGCTCGCTTCCAGTGACTGGTCGTCACTGCTCAGCGATCCGCCGTGGCCAACGAGCCGCACCTGGTCGCCGCGTTTCGGTCCAGTTTCGGCCAGGTTGCGGGCCACCTCGGCAGGGGCCTTGCTCTCAAGCCTCAGGATGGCGAGCCCAAGGTCGCGGTTCGTTGCTGTAATGGCTGCCTTGCTGGCGTGACCGTTGCCCAGCCGCACGGCGACACGGTCGCCTACCTGCACTGTCGACAGCAGGCAAAGAACCTCCTCGCCTCCCGGCAACAGCACGCCAGCGCCGACCCGACCGGCCGAGGCTACCCGCGCCACGGACCCCTGGATGGACGGGGCAGGGGACAGCTGGTTCCGGGTTTCGGGAACTGGCGCCTGTTCGCTCTGGGCTGCGGGGGGAGCGGGCGCTTCGTCTTGCTGTTGGGTTGCTTCGCTCTGGGCTTCCGGAGCGGGCGCTTCGGTGGTCTCCTCGGCGTCGGCTGAGGTCGGTATCGCACAGGCCAGGAGCAAGAGGCTGAGGAAAAGGAGCTTGGCTGCGCGGTTTCGTGGCATGGGCTCGGATTGGATTGGACGGGAAGGACACGATGGTCCGCAACATCGCGGAGGCTCGTAGTGTGGCCCTCCATGATAGGCATGGCTGCGCGACAATCGCTATGCTTCGGCGGTGTCTAGCGAAGTCACAGTAGGCGAGGCGACGGACATCCGTCTTCTGAAGGTCATTTCGGTCTACCACGTGTTCAGCGGGATGGTGCTGGCGCTGTTGCCCGGGGACCTGTTCAGGTTCCTTGGCCTTGATGAGCCGCGCCATTGGCTGCTGTACTACCTGCTGCCGGTAGCGTCCTTGGCAGCTGGCGGGCTGTTGCAGGTGGCGACGCGCAGGGCCGAACTCCGCTGCGGCCTGGTACTGGCCGTTGCAGTGGGCAACCTGGTGGCCTGTGGTTTGTTCGTGTTCTTTGTGGCCTGGTCCAATCTGCCGCCGGTACTGTTTGCTCCGGCTGCGGCGAGCGGACTCCTCGCCTGGCTGTTGTGGGGACTGGATGGTACGGAGGTAGCAGAGTGACGCACGATAGGAACGAACTGCTCGCCACGGTGGTGGCAGAGATCGAGGGGCAACTGGACGAAGCCGGACTTGCTCTCCAGCAGCGGGATGAGTGGCGCAATGCGCGCGCGTTCTGCGATGGTCTGCAGGCGCGCATCAGCGGGGCGGGAGACGATGGAGAGGCTCTCGCCGACCTGGTGCGCGAAGGCGAGGCGATCCGCGACCTGCTCTCGATTGCCGACACCGAGGTCAACCAGGCGGCCGAGTCGGCCGAGCAGGCAAAGCAGGAGAGGTTGCGCGAGGACGAGCGCCTGCTCTCCCTCCTCGACAGCGTCTGCAAGCGCTACACGGCCTTGATTGTCGCGTCGTTCGTGCTTCCTGTGTTCTTCGTTACCCTGTTCCTACCCATCCGCCAGTTTGTCCTGCTCGCGCTGATTCCGAGCCTGCTCGGCTTCCTGCGCACGAAGGCGGTGTGCGACTCACTCGAGGGTCGGGTCTGGTTGATCCTGCAAGCACGGGTGGACGAGTTCATGAGCCGGGTACGTACGCTCCATGGTGCTGCCGCCGGTTCGGCTGTGGCCGGTCTGCTCTGGTTTGTTGCGGCCTTGATTTCGGTCAAAGAACAATCGGGCGGGTGACCTCCCCGTGGCCGCCGGTGACGCTCCCGTACGAGTTGCTCTCGACTGCATGGGTGGCGACCATGGTCCGGCGGAGGTAGTCGCGGGTGCCGCTCACCTGTCCTTGACCCGCGAGGACATCCAGTCGGTGCTGGTCGGTGACGGCGAGCAACTTGCGCCGCTTCTCGACGCCCAATCCTACGAGCCTCGCCGGCTGTCCCTACGGCACACGCCGCAGTGGGTACCGCCACAGCGTCGCTCCCGCGAAGCCCTCGACGAGTTGCCCGAAGCCTCGGTACTGGTTGCCTGTCGGATGGTTGCCGAGGGTCAGGCCGATGCAGTGGTCACGGCGGGCCCTACGGGTGCGGCGATCCTGGCGGCGGAGCGCTGCCTGGGCCGTGTTCCCGGGGTTCGCCGTGCGGCGCTCGCGGCGGTCACGCCCACCGAGTTGCGGCATGGGCCGAAGCAGGATCCCTTCGCCCTGCTCCTCGATGTCGGCTCGACGCTGCACGCGCGGGCAGAGGACCTGGTCACCTTCGCAGTGATGGGCTCCGCCTATGCGCGCGCCATTTCCGACAACCCGTGTCCGCGGGTGGCCCTGCTGAGCAATGGTACCGAGCCCCACAAGGGGCCAGAAGAAGTCGTGCAAGCGCACCAACTACTGTTGGAGATGAAGGACATCGAGTTCGTCGGCAACGTCGAGGGTCTCGACATCCCGCGCGGCACGGTCGACGTCGTGGTGACCGACGGTTTTGTCGGCAATGTCGTGTTGAAGATGATCGAAGGCTTCGGCGAGGTGATCACCGACCTCGCTGCCGACGCCCACGCGCGCAAGTTCCTGTGGCGCCTGGGACTCAACATGCTGTCCTCGGGAATGAAGGAGATCCAGAGCCTGCTGGACTGGGAATCGTACGGCGGCGCGCCGATCCTCGGCTTCACCCAGCCGGTCATCAAGGCACACGGACGCAGCCACTCGCGTGCTGTTGCCAATGCCTGCAAGGTGGCGGCTAAGGCTGCTCGATCGGACATGGCGGCCAACATCGAGCGGGCGATGCATGGCATGGCTCGCTCGAGAACCGAGGGTCGCTGATGTCTCCCGGAGCGCCCGGGTGGCGGCATGCGTACCGCTGGGATCTCGACAAGACCTACCTCGATACCCGCTTCGAGAAGTTCAGCGAGTTGTTGCGCATCCCGTTTCAGGACGCAGAGGACAAGGTCAATGTGCCCGGTTCCGCGGCGTTGCTGCGCGAGCTTACCCGTGCCGTCGACGGGCAAGCGCTTGCCTACGTGTCCATCGTATCGGGCTCGCCGCGGCAGCTGCGTGACGTCCTCGAGGCGAAGCTCCGCCTCGACGGAGTGTCCTGGCAGGAGTTCCACCTCAAGCCGCAGCTCAAGAATCTCAGCAAGGGCCGCTTACGCGCGGTTCGCGAACAGGTCGGCTACAAGCTGCCGCTGATGCTGCGCTCGCGTGCTGCTCTGCCTGCGACGGTGCGGGAGACGTTGTTCGGGGACGATGCCGAAGTCGATGTCCTGATCTACTCGCTGTACGCGGACCTGTTGTGTGGCCGCAGCGGTGGCGAAGAGGTCGATGCTTTGCTGAAGAAGGTCGGTGCTTCCAGCACGGTGCGGCAGCGATGTGCGAAGGACCTCGCCTCGATCGAGGCGTCCGGTAGCGACTCCGAGCCGGTGGAGACCATCTTCATTCACCTCGACTCGGGCAGTCCGCCGGCCCTGTTCGAACCCTTCGGATCGCGGGTGATCCCGGTGTTTAACTACTACCAGGCCGCCCTCGTGCTGTTTGCCCGGGGACACCTGGACGTCCGCTCGGTGCTGCGCATCACTGCAGCCTTCCTCGAGGCGGACCGCTGCGGGCCGTGGGAGCTTGCCAACCTGTTCCAGGACATCGCCCGCCGGGGCCACCTCGCCAGGGAGGCGATGGAAACTCTGGCCATTGGAGTGCAGCAGGACAGCCGTAGCAACGAGGCTGCCGAGGTGGTCTGGAACTGTGCGCAACGCATGCTCGACCTGCAGGGGATAGCAGAGCCGGGTGCAGGGCCGGAGCCGTCCCTGCTCGACTACCCAGCATTGCTCGATCATCTCAAGAGCCGGCGCCGCGCTGCGCGCAGCGCTCGCAGGAACAGCGAGCCCGGCTAGCCTTCGGCCCGGAACAGCGCGCGGAAATTTCCCACGAGCAGCTCCAGCACCGCAGCGGGTTGCTCCAGCCAGATCTCGGCGGCGTAGGCGGCGGTGCCCGCGACGTTGGCGGGCTCGTTGGTGGCTCCGCGCTCGGGCGCCAGGTAGGGGCAGTCGGTCTCGAGCAGAAGTTGCGTCCGAGGCAGAGTTTCCAGCATCCGGGTGAAGCTCTCGGAGCGGCGCGCGTTGGCGGGAATCGAGAAGTGGTAGCCGGCCTCAGCGATGCGGCGGGCGAGCTTCACCTTGCCGCCGAAGCAGTGAAAATTGGCTCGTCTCGCGCCCATCTCCTCGAGGATCTCGAAGCAGCGTCGCTCGCGCTTACGGCTGTGGATGATCAGCGGCATGTCGGCGTCGATACCGACCTGGACCATCATGCGGAACAGCTCTTCCTGGCGTGGCCATAGCTCCTCGGGCACCCAGTAGCCGTCCAGGCCGATCTCGCCGACGGCAACGGCCTGCTCGCAGTGCTCGCGTACCCAACCGACCGCCTCCTCGCCGGTCCACTCACCGGGCTCGCGGACATATTCGACGCCGGCGGCTTTCATTTCGGGTAGCACGGCGTCGACGGGATACAGGCCAAAGGCCGGCAGCACCAGCGGGTCGCGCTGCGAGAGCGCTGCGACCGCTTCGTTGTCCTCGGGGTTCAGCCCGTTGCTGATGATGCGGGTCAGTCCGGCGGCGCGCGCACGATCCAGCACCTCGTCGACCTGGTCTGCCAGGCGCGGGTGGGTCAGGTGTGCATGTACGTCGTGGATGCCCATCGCGTTCCTGCGGCGACGATAGCAGGGGTGAAGGTGGCTTATGCGGGTCATGGAATGACGCCGGTTGCGGTTCGGGCAGAGCATGGAGCGCTCGCACAGCATCGTTGCTGAGGATGAACCACCTCGACATAATGGCCCCGATCGGACCTGTACGCGCCGGTATCTTCGATACACGCCTCCTGAGAGGGACTGCAATGCTCTGGCGCGCCCTATCGACACTCAGTGCCACTTTGCTGTTGACCTGCCCACTGTGTTTTTGCGGGTGTGAGGGGGCTGAGAAGCCTGGGCTTCCCCCTGAGACAAGCACAGTGGCCCAGCAGACCGAGGAGCAGGATGCTCTCGTGGCACTGGGCTACATCGCCTATGCCGAGGACAAGCCTGCGGATCCGCGGCGAAACGGCGTCGTTACGCTTGATTCCAAGCGCGTGGAGTCCGGCTATTCACTCTATGTGACGCGAGCGAACTGCAGCGCCACCTTGATAGATACACAGGGCAACAGGGTCCGGGAATGGCGTGGCCAGCCCTGTGGTTGGTGGAGCAACGCAGAATTGTTGCCCAACGGCGATCTGTTGGTGTCCGCGAGTGTCGGCAAAGGGGTGCGGGAGCTTGGGGACCGGAGGCTACTTCGCCTCTCGTGGCAAGGGGATGCGTTGTGGGAGAAACATCTCCCTGTTCATCATGATGTTGAGCAGCGAACCGACGGCCGCTCGCTCGTGCTTGTCACGCGGCTTCGCCCCTACCCGGGCCGAGGGGAAGACATCAAGCTTGCCGACGATCTGCTCTTGTTGTTGAACGCCAACGGAGAGGTCGAGGACGAAAGGTCCCTGTATGAGATTGTCAGCGACAACAAGGTCGGGTTTGTGCTCAAGGAGAGGACCTCGAAGCAAGGGCAGCCGGTGGACCTGTTTCATAGCAATTCGATTGAGTGGCTTGAACGCCCGCATCTTGCCGAGAAAGATCCCATATACGCCCCAGGCAACATCGTCGTAACCATGCGGAATCAAGATTCCGTGCTGATCATCAACTGGGAGCAACGAAGACTTGTCTGGTCGTATGGGCAAGGCGTTCTTTCTGGTCCCCACAATGCGACGGTTCTGGAGAATGGCAACATACTCATCTTCGACAATGGGAGAGAGAGCAAACGATCACGGGTTGTTGAAGTGAACCCGATGACGCGGGCGATTGTCTGGCAATATCCTCCCCGAGGGGGACGAGAGTTCTTCACCGATGCGAGAGGCTCTGCGCAACGCTTGCCCAACGGGAATACTCTGATCGCCAATTCGGATTCGGGTGAGGCCTTCGAGGTGACCCGCGGCGGAGAGCTCGTCTGGGAATTTGCCAACCCGGTCAAGAACAAGAAGGGACATCGTGCCACCATCGTTCGAATGAAGCGGTATTCCGTAGAGATGGTCGAGAGCTTATTGGATGGGGGGGGGGGGGGGGGGGGGGGGGGGGGGGGGGGGGGGGGGGGGGGGGGG
>CAZBDA010000169.1:0-8395 GCA_964490445.1 uncultured Rickettsiales bacterium
GTGTCGTCGTCGCCTGCGGTGTCGTCGTCGCCTGCGGTGTCGTCGTCGCCTGCGGAGTCGTCATCGCCTGCGGTGTCGTCGTCGCCTGCGGTGTCGTCATCTCCAGCACAGGCGTCGGAACCCGCACAGTCGGGGTCATCACAGTCGAAGAACCCATCTCCGTCGTTGTCTGCGTCATCGGAGCACTCGCCGATCTCGTCCCCTTCGAGCTCGGGTCTCTCGACAATTGCGACATCCCCACAAGCGGGCGCGATCATCAGCACGAAGATGGCCGCAAGAGCCAGGTAGCGGAATGATGGCAACGGACTTTCTCCAGGTAGGGAGTAGCGACAACGACCAGAGCCTGCGACCTCCCCAAAGGCAGCGTCGACCGTCAACCGGCCCCATATACCTTTGAGAATTGGGTGATGCAAATTGCATAGGTCGACCACTCCTCTCCCTCACCGAGGGGGGGGCCGTTAAGAGACCATATGTTCACGCGGCGGCTCCTGGTCTCTCGGCGCATAGCCCCCAGTTTCCTGCGCAGCTTGTTAACCTCCTTGTTGAGCGGAGGTAAGAGGTCATGAAGTGTCTCTGGTCAGTCCTCTGTTCGCTGCTGTTGGTCCTTGCCGCCTGCGGCGCCGAGTCTCGGGGCGACGACGACAGCACGTCCAACGATGACGACGCCGCGGGCGACGACGACAGCACGTCCAACGATGACGACGCAACGGACGACGACATTACCGATTCGCCTTGCTGGTTCGAGGCGACGCTTACCAGTGACAGCGGTGACCACAGTTGGTCTGGTGTCTGCGGCACGGGCACAGCTTCTGGTATTCACTTCATGGTTCAGCCAGGACTCACAGAACCGCACAGAGTCAGCAGGATCAGTGTCTTTCCGAGCGAGCAGCTTGACCCCTATTGCAGCTTCCGAGTGACGGTCAACAACTGCGGAGAAACGAGTGGTTCCTTTGGCGTTGAAACCGACGAGCTGTCTGCCGGCTTTGTGCGAGTCAGGGTCGAGACAGAGGGATGTAGTCTCCCGCTCGGCAAGAGTCGCGTGTCGAGTACGACGTCCTCGGTGTCGTCCGTTCTCCAGGATGTGACTCCGAGCGAAATTGATCGAATCGAAACTCCCGGCACGACCACCTCTTCTGGGATGCTCAGCTTTGATGCATCGAGTTCTTCCTCGACGGAGGAAAGTTGGACAATCTCAGGTGTTGTCTCCTGGTCTTCTACAGAGACAACGGTCGGTGAACTCGCGTTGAACTGTCCCTGAAACAGGTCGATGAGAGAGGCACTCAACAAAGGGCCAGTTGGCTGATTCGCCCAGGCTTTGAACTTCTGACCGAAACGACCCGACATGGACCCCATCACCCAGTCAGCCCTCGGTGCTGCCCTCGCCCAATCGGTTGCTCGGCCCGAAGGTGTGCGAACAGCTTGCTTGGCAGGCGTGCTCGGGGGATTCCTTCCTGATGCCGACGTGCTCATCCGGTCGTCATCCGATCCGCTGCTGTTCCTGGACTACCACCGCCAATTCACCCATAGCTTCGCCTTCATACCCCTAGGTGGAGCGCTGACAGCAGGCTTGTGCGTCCTCTTGCTTCGAGGCAAGGCGAAGTTTCGCCACTTGCTGCTTCCCGCAACCCTCGGCTGGGCCACCCACGGTCTCCTGGACGCGTGCACGAGTTACGGAACCTACCTTTACTGGCCCTTCGATCTCGAACGGGTGGCGTGGCATGTCATCTCGATCATCGACCCGATCTTCACCGTTGGATTGCTGCTGGGGGTCTTCCTGGCGACGCGTAGGAAGGCAGCCAGGCCAGCCAGGGCAGGCCTGATCTTTGCTCTTGCCTACATCGCCCTGTGCACCTTGCAGCTACAACGAGCGCAGAGGATTCAGGCCGAGTTGGTCCTGGAACGAGGGCACGAGGCTGTTCGGGGCGAGGTCAAGCCCTCCCTGGGCAACAACATCCTGTTTCGGTCCTTCTACGAGAGCGAAGGCAGGTTCTACGCCGATGCCGTTCGGGTGCCATGGATTGGCTCGACTCGGGTCTACCCAGGGAAAAGTTGGCCGACCTGGTCCCTCGAAGACTTTCAAGCGCAGCACTCCCTGAGCGAACTGCACATCGCGGACATCGAACGATTCCGCTACTTCTCAGCCGACTTCGTGGTGGAAGACCCTCGTCATAGGGGCGTGCTGTCGGACTTCCGATACGCGGCCGTGCCCGACGATGTCGCGCCCTTGTGGGGCATCGATGTGCTGGGCACTGCGCCCGACAAGCACCTGGACTTCCGTCAGTTCCACGACATCAAGCCAGCAGACAGGAAGCGTTTCTTCGCGATGCTCCGGGGCAAGCAGTCGCCCTGAGGAAACAGTGCCGTTTGAGTCGGTGGCGCATAGCACCCAGCGGTAGCTGTGAGCCCACCTACACGGTCAAGGTCGACATCCCCTGAACTCTATCGCTACCGAGCACCTCGACCCTGGTTGCGCCGGCCGCGGCCGCGGCGGCGGTTCGAGGTCTTGGGCCGGGCGGCGGGGTGCTGCTCGCCCGGGGGCACGGTCGACTCGTAGCGGTGACCCTGGACGACGTCGACGCGCTGCCTGATGAGGCGCTCGATGTCGCGCAGGTAGGGGCGCTCGTCGACACCGCAAAACGAGATCGCGACACCGCCTGCGCCGGCACGTGCGGTGCGTCCGATGCGGTGGACGTAGCTCTCAGGGATGTTCGGCAGGTCGTAGTTGATGACGTGGCTGATGCCGTCGACATCGATGCCGCGGGCGGCGATGTCGGTGGCGACCAGTACGCGAGTACGGCCCTCCTTGAAGTTGCTCAGGGCGCGCTGACGGGCGCTCTGCGACTTGTTGCCGTGAATCGCCTCGGCCTGGACTGAGCCCTGCTCCAATTTCTTCACGACCTTGTTGGCGCCGTGCTTGGTCCGGGTGAACACGAGAGCGCGCTCGATTTCCGGTCCGTCCAGGACATGGGCGAGCAGCCTCGTCTTGTCGGCTTTTTCGACCAGTAGGACGCACTGCTCGATTCGCTCGACGGTGGTCGCTGCCGGCGTCACCTCGACGCGCACGGGCTCGTGGAGGATCTTGCGGGATAGCTCCGTGATGGCGCCGGGCATGGTCGCTGAGAACAGCAGCGTCTGGCGCTGGCTGGGGAGCCGCTCGATGATGCGCCGCACGTCGTGGATGAAGCCCATGTCGAGCATCCTGTCAGCCTCGTCGAGGATGAAGACGCCGACCTCGTCCAGGTGGACGTGGCCCTGGCCAATGAGATCGAGGAGGCGGCCAGGGGTGGCTGAGAGGACGTCGACGCCGCGTGCCATGGCGCGGACCTGCGGGCGCTGGCCCACGCCGCCATAGATCACGGTGTGTGAGCTCTGGAGCATCTGTCCGTAGGTATGGAAACTTTCGTCGATCTGAATCGCCAGCTCACGCGTCGGCGTGAGTACCAGGACTCGTGCCCGGCCGGGGGAGGGCGGGTTGGCATTCGTCAGGCGGTGCAGGATCGGCAGCGCGAAGGCGGCGGTCTTGCCGGTGCCTGTTTGGGCGACGGCCAGCAGGTCTCGTCCTTCGAGGACATGTGGGATCGCCTGGGCCTGGATGGGGGTTGGATGGGTATAGCCCTCTGCAGCCACGGCGCTTTGCAGCGCGGGATGGAGGTCAAGGTCTGAAAAAGTGAGATTTTGCATTCAATTCCATTGGTGTTGTAGCCCGCCGGATCCCACCGCAGGGTGCGGAGGCCGGGCGAGAAGAGGAGCCTGCTATGCGCGCTTACGCAAGGCTCTGAAGTAGGTAAAGCCGCTCTCGGAGGGCTGCCGTCTCACTCTGGCCCCTGGGGGCTGGGGGGACGGTGCGCGCTGTCACCGAGAACGAAGCGACGAGGTCGCTACGCACCTATTTAGGCTATCTACTTAGAAAGTCAAGGAAAGGGGCCGCCAGGTTGGCGGCTCGGAGTGGCTTTGCGACCGTCTTGTACCTTCGACCTGGCGGTAGACTCCAGCCCAGTCCCTGACGAACGAGACTCCTACGGGCAGAGCCTTGCACTCAACGCTTGAGGGGAGGCGCGCAACACCAAAAAGTATCGCCCTCTGAAATCCAATTTGGAGGGTTGCATGCGATGGTGTTGGGCGGGCTACTGATGATCTTTCCAGCGGGCTTCTTGGGCTTCTCGTAGCCGCAGCACCAGCCGCCACCAGCCTGCTGCACTGCCCAGCCATCGCAGACGTTCATTGGCGTCGGGTTGCCAAGCGGTTCCGGCCAGTCCTTCGCACCTGTGTCGGAGGGAGTACTTCTGACGTCAGAAGTTTCCTGGTCGCTGATGACCTCTGGTCGATCAGTGCTACCGGCGATCAGGCCGGCACCGCTGAGCACGACCAACAGGGAAGAAAATATGAGTGCTTTCACGGCGATCCCTCCAGGATTGTCCTGAAAAAGACGCTAGCACACATCTCTTTCTAAGCTCTGAATTTCCGACAGCTTGTGGGAATTTCGCAATACGCGTCTGGGCCTGTGTAAGGCGCAGTACCGACAAGCCAACTCAGAGGCTGGAGGGGCCTCCTGGTTCCCTGGCACATCCCTGCAAAGAGAACCCTGAGCTGGTTCGATGTCTTGGAATTCTCATCCTTCTCCGCCTTGCTAAGCTCTGCGGGCACCGCCCGAGGAGAGAGCGACCGTGAGCGACCCGCAGTCTTTTGACCACATCATCGCGAACGGCCTCTTCTTTGATGGGCTGGGTGGCGAACCGGTGCTCCGGCACCTGGGGATCCGCGATGGCAGGGTCGCCTCGATTCGCGAGACACCCTTTGCGCCGGAGCAGTCGGCGCAGGTACTCGATGCCAAAGGCCGCTGGGTCATGCCGGGTTTCGTCGATCTGCACACTCACTATGACGCCGAGCTCGAGGTGTCGCCGTCGCTTTCCGAGTCAGTACGGCACGGGGTCACCACCATTTTCATGGGCAGCTGTTCCCTGGGAGCGTCCCTGGGGCGTCCCGAGGACATCGCTGACATCTTCTGCCGGGTCGAAGGCATTCCGCGCGACATCATGTTGCCCCTGCTGGAGGAGCGAAAGGACTGGGAGACGCTCGGTGAGTACTTCGAGCATCTCGAGACCCTGCCCCTTGGCCCCAACGTCGCCTCGTTCGTCGGTCACTCCAACCTGCGCATGCACGTGATGGGATTTGAGCGCTCGGTGCAGCCGAAGGTTCGCCCGAGTCGAGACGAGCTGGAGAAGATGGAAGCTCTGCTCGAGGAAGCACTGGACCTGGGCTACCTGGGCATGTCGATCCAGACGCTGCCCTGGGACAAGCTCGACGGGGACCGCTTTCCTGCCCGGCCGCTGCCGTCTTATTTCGCACCCTGGTCCGAGTACCGACGCTTCACCCGGATCCTGCGCGCCCGTGAGCGGGTGTTCCAGGGGGTGCCGAACATCACCACCAAGGTGAATGTGCTGCTGTTCCTGGCAGAGAGCGTGGGTCTGTTCCGCAAGTCGCTGCGTACGACAATAATCTCACTGATGGACATCATTGCCGACCGCACGGTGGTGAAGATTGTTCCGCTGCTGACCCGCCTGTTCAATCGCTTCCTTGGCGCGGACTTCAGGCTGCAGGCGCTTCCCAATCTGTTCGATGTGTGGTCCGACGGAATGCAGTTGGTCATCTTCGAAGAGTTCGGCGCTGGCACCGAGGCTATCAACCACGTCGATCTCGACGAGCGCGCCCGCCTGTTGCGGGATCCCGACTACCGCAGGCGCTTCCGCAAGCAGTGGACTAACTTTCTGGCGCCGAAGGTCTATCACCGCAACTTCAAGTACAGCGAGGTACAGGGCTGTCCCGACGCCTCTCTGGTCGGCAAGTCATTTGCCACGATCGCGGAGGAGCGGGGTTGTCATGTGGTCGATGCCTTCCTGGACCTGGCCGCCGAGCATGGCGAAGACCTGCGGTGGTACTCGGTCATGGCCAATGACCGGCGCGGTCCCCTGGAGTTCATCTCATCTCATCCCGACGTGCTGATCGGGTTCTCAGATGCCGGTGCGCACCTGCGCAACATGGCTCACTACAACTTCCCGCTGCGGCTCTTGAAGCTGGCCCGTGATGCTGAACGTCGTGGTGAGCCCTTTATGACGATGGGACAGGCTGTCTACCGAGTCACTGCCGAGATCGCGCAGTGGTTCCAGCTGGATGTCGGCGTCTTGGAGGTGGGCAAGCGGGCGGATGTCGTTGTCGTCAACCCCGAGCACCTCGACAGCACCCTGGACGATGCCCACGAGGCCCTGATGGAGAATTTCGGTGGACTCAAGCGTCTTGTACGACGCAACGACGCGACAGTCGACGCCGTGTACATCGGTGGCAAGGTGGCGGTGCGGGACGGACAGCCGGTGCCGCAGCTCGGGCGTGAGCGGGGCTTCGGGCAGTTGCTCAGGGCGGGGCAGGCAGCGCTCAGCTGATCACGCCGCTGCGGTGCGGAAGCCAAGCCTCTTCGCCCGGGCCTCGCTAATTCAGGACGCCCTTCTCGATCAGGAAGCCCCGGACCAGGCGCTGCAATCGTTCGCGAGCCTTCTGGTCGTAGGGCAGGACCGCCGATTCGATGGATTGCTCCTTGGCCTGTTTCAGCAGCCCCGCCATGTCCTGGGCGGTGACCTTGCCTTCGAGTAGTGACAGGGCAGTACGCAGCTGAGGATGTTGTTCAAGGCTCGAGCGCCGGACAACCGGTACGGCGTAGTAGTAGGCCAACTGTGCTCGGTCATCTTCGAGCACGACGAACTCGTCGGCGTGAAACACCAACTCCGGGTCGGTCTCAAAGCCATCGGTCAGGTCCATCCGTCGCAGCCGAAGCCAGTCATACTTCTGTTGGTGCCGGAGCAGGCCTGCCGAGGAATACTCGACGCCGTAGCCTCGCAGCAGTGCCTCGTAGACGCCCCGTTCCGCCTCGTGCTTGGAAGTGGTCATGTAGGTGATCTTGTGGGTTTTGGACGCGACTGCGAGGTCCACCGGGCCCTCCTCATCCCCCGCACTGCCCCTCCGCTAGGATGAGTCGGTGCGTCGTTTTCACGCTCCGGCAACTCATCTGAGCACCTGGCTTCTGCTCTTGTTCATGACGTCATGGCCTGGTGCTGCTGCCCAGGAGACAGCGAACCTGCCACCGGCTGGCACGGGCCAGGAGAATTCCGGCCAGTTGAGCCTGCTGAACTACAACGTGCACGGCTTGCCCGCTGGACTTGCAGGCGATCGCCCCTACTGGCGTATGCGTCGCATCGCGCCCTTGTTGTCCGAGCACCAGGTGGTTGCCCTCCAGGAAACATTCAGCGTGAGCCGGATACTCGACAGACAGTTGGCATTCCTCTCGTCGGTTCATGCCAGGCAGCGTCGCTGCGGTGTACCCGCAGGTCCGGGCCTGAGCACTTATGCGCAGACACCCATCCAGGAGAGCCTTTTCGTACCGTTTGAGCACTGCCATGGAGTCCTCGGTTATGCCAATGACTGTCTGGCCAACAAGGGGCTATTGCTCACCCGTCTCGAGTTGCCAGGAACTGGAGGCCACGGCATCGATCTCTACAACCTGCATCTCGATGCCGGCAGCCACTCAGGAGACATCGCGGCGCGGGCGAAGCAGGTCCAGGTCCTGTTGGATGCGCTCTCTGACCATTCGACGGGTCATGCGGTTGTGGTGGTGGGGGATCTCAACGAAGCTGGTTCGGGCCCGGTTGCAAATGCACTCAGGGCCGCTGGCTTCGAGGAGCCCTGTGATCAGGGCCTTTGCGGGAAGTCGAGCCAGATTGAACGCTTCTTTCTTCGCTCCAGTGCCGCTGTGTCCCTTCGTTCCGTGTCCTGGACCCGGGAGCGCGCCTTTGTCGATGAACGCGGCCGACCGCTGAGTGACCACCCGGCGCTTTCTTTGCAGCTGGAGTGGTCGATCCTTGCCAATCCTTGAACACGACGGCAGGACGATCTGAGGGCCTTGTTCAGACCATGGTCGGAGCCGGCCAGCTGCCCCGGGCACGTATCTCCCAGGCTGATAGGGAACATGCAGCGACGCATTCGCATGCGTGAACTGTCCATGCGTCCTCCTTCCACAGGCGCTCAAGCAGCCGACTCAGGCCTCACGACAAGATGGTCAGGCGTCTTTCGGGTTGTCCTCAAATGGCGCGTACTCACCAGAATGAGCCCCTGGGCTCGCTGGAACCCTAGAACAGGTTTCGAATACACCACCACAGTCCAGCAGCGCTGGCGCAGAGCAAAGCCAGGTGGCTTGCGAAACTCGCAGCAACACACGACACGAGGGTGATCAGATCGACAAGGTTCGGATTGTCCTGGACTGGTGCGAGTGCCAGCCTCTGACGTAGTTCTCCAACGGTCAGGTCCAGCGTCGCGTCGTTGAACTCGTCCGAGTAGAAGCTCTTACTCCGTC
>CAZBDA010000170.1:0-7329 GCA_964490445.1 uncultured Rickettsiales bacterium
GACGACGACGACACTGGTGATGACGACGACTCCTCTGTTGGCGATGACGACGACTCCGCTGTTGGCGACGACGACGACTCCACCCCACCGCCCCCGGCCGAGAACTGCCTCGACGGCCTCGACAACGATCTCGACGGCGATGCCGACTGCGCCGACTCCGATTGTGCCGCGGCACCCTTGTGCATCGAGAACTGCGCCGACGGCATCGACAACGACGTTGACGGGTTTGCCGACTGCGCCGACCTCGACTGCGCGGGCGCGGCGATCTGCCAGGAGAACTGCGCCGACGGCATCGACAATGACGGCGACAGTGACATCGACTGTGCTGATGCTGACTGCGCCACCGCAGGCGTGTGTGCTGGCACACCCGAGGACTGTTCTGACGGCGTAGACAACGACAACGACAACGATGTCGACTGCGCAGATGCCGACTGCGCCGCGCAAGCCGTGTGCCAGGAGAACTGTGCCGACGGCCTCGACAACGATCTGGACGGCGACACGGATTGTGCCGACTCGGACTGTGCGGCGGTGATCTTCTGCCAGGAGAACTGCAACGACAACCTCGACAACGATCTGGACGGCGATGTCGACTGTGCCGACTCCGACTGCACCACGGCTCCCATCTGTGGTGGTGGCGGCACGACTGAGAATTGCAGCAACGGCGTCGACGACGACGGCGACAGCGACGTCGACTGTGCTGACTCGGACTGCACTGCGGCAGGCATCTGCCAGGAGAACTGCTCGGACGGCGTCGACAACGACCTGGACGGCTCTGCCGATTGCCTGGACTCGGACTGCGCGGGCGCGGCGATCTGCCAGGAGAACTGCATCGACGGCCTCGACAACGATGGCGATGGCCTGATCGACTGCCTGGACGTGGTGGACTGCTCGGCGGCGCCGGCCTGCCAGGCTACCGAAGACTGTGGAACAGCCGGCGACGAGGACGGTGACGGCCAGGCGGACTGCAACGATACGGATTGCAGTAGCAGCCCGTTTTGTCCCGAGGACTGCACCAACGGTACCGATGACGATGCAGACAGCTTCGTCGATTGCGCTGACAGTGAGTGCGTCGGCCAGCAGGCATGCAACGAGAACTGCTCCGACGGCGTCGACAACGACGTCGACGGCTTCATCGACTGCCTCGACACCAACTGCAGCAGCGACCCGGCCTGCCCCGAGGACTGCAGCAACGGCGTCGATGACGACGTCGACAACCTCACCGACTGTGCCGACCCCGAGTGTGTGGGCAATGCCTCTTGCCTCGAGGTCTGCAACGACAACGTGGACAACGACCTGGACCAGGAAACCGACTGCCAGGACACCGACTGCAGCACCAGCGCCTTCTGCCCCGAGGACTGCACGAACAACATCGACGACGATGCTGATGGCTTCATCGACTGCCAGGACACCGAGTGCTCCGGCAGTGGAAACTGCACTGGGGTCGAGGATTGTGGCGTAGCCGGCGACGAGGACAATGACGGACTGGCCGATTGTCTTGATCCGGACTGTTGGCTCAGCGGCAGTTGCCCCGAGGTCTGTACGACCAACCAGGACGAAGACGGCGATACGCTGACCGGCTGCCAGGATCCGGATTGCAGCGCGGATGTGAACTGTCCCGAGGACTGCACCAACGGCGTCGACGACGATGCCGACACCGCTATCGACTGCGCAGACTCCGAGTGCACGACGGCCGCGGTCTGCAATGTCGAGATCTGCAATGACACCATCGACAACGACAGCGACGGCTTCATCGATTGCCTGGACCAGGATTGCATCGCAGATGTCTCGTGCCTCGAGATCTGCAACAACACCACCGATGATGACGGCGACAACCTCGTCGACTGCGCCGACCCCGACTGCAGCAGCGATGTCGCGTGTCCCGAGGACTGCAGCAACGGCGTAGACGACGACGCCGATGGCGCTGCCGACTGCTTCGACACCGAGTGCGGTGCCGACCCGAACTGCTCGAACGAGGTGCTCTGCAACGACACCATCGACAACGACAGTGATGCCGGCACCCTGGGCGGCGGAATCGACTGTTTCGATACCGACTGTTGCATTGCTGATCCCGGCGCCTGTGCTGGCATCGGTGTCTGCGTGCCCGAAGACTGCACCGTGACGGCCGGCAATGTCGACGAAGATCAAAACGGCTTTGCCGATTGCGCCGACCCGGCCTGTACCAACCTGCCGGTCTGTACCGGTGGCGGCAGTAGCGACGGCACCTACCAGACCCCCAATGGCGGGCCCTGCAACATCCCGTCGTCCGGCGTGGTGGATTGCTCCCTGGTGGCCGGTGACGCCAATGGCGACGTCAACTCACCCGACTACGTGGCCAATCCCTTCTCCATCCTGGGCATGGAGGTCGAAGTCAACATCAGCTACGCGCCCGTCCAGGACCTGGACATCTCGTTGCTTGACTGTGGCGGCGTCGATCTGTCGCTCGGCAACGGCGGTGGCGGGGCCAACTACACCCTGACGATTTTTGACCAGACTGCCGGCACCTCGATCACGACGGCTTCGGCTCCCTTTACCGGCAACTACTCGCCAGAGGCCTCTTTGTTCAGCTGCAATGGCTTCGACGTCAACGGCACCTGGACGCTGCGGGTAGACAACTCTGCGGGTTCGAGTACCGGTGTAATTGATAGTTGGAACATCTTCTTTAACCTCGGCGAGGTGGATTGCACCGACAGCATCGACAACGATCTGGACGGTGACACCGACTGCGCTGACGCCGAATGTGTCGGTCATGCCAGTTGCCAGGGTGGTCCGAGTGGCGAGGACTGCACCAGCGGTTCCGGCGACGAAGACGGCGATGGCTTCTTCAATTGCGACGACACCGATTGCAGTAGTGACCCGGCCTGCCCCGAAGACTGCACCAACGGCACTGACGACGATGCGGATGGCGACATTGATTGCGTGGACTCCGAGTGCCTGGCTGATAGCAACTGCATCGTCGAGGACTGCACGGCAAGTACCGGCGACGAAGACGGCGACGGCCTGTTCAACTGCCAGGATCCGGACTGCAACAACTCCCCCCATTGCGGAGGCAGCGGCTACGGCGAGGACCCACTGGAGTGCACCGTGGCTTCGGGCGTCAGTTACCCGACCCAGACTTCCTGCCTGACCTGCTTCGACGGCAACGACAATGACAGCGACGGGGCGATCGATTGTTTCGATAGCGACTGCGAGGAAGTGATCGGCTGTTGGCCCGCTGAGGTTGATGCCAACGACAATGGCTGTGACGATGGCCTCGACAACGACGGCGACAGCCTTGTCGACTGCGATGATCTCGACGACTGTTGCTTCTACACCGGGCCTGGGCAGGCTTGTGAAAATGCGCCCCAGTGCGGTGGTGGCCCCGGTGAGAGCGACTGCGCAGACGGAGTCGACAACGATGGCGACAACGACACCGACTGTTTCGACTCTGACTGTGGCAGCGATCCTGCTTGCACGGGCGCGGCTGACGAAGCGGGCAATTGCAGCCAAGGGGCGATCACCTGTCCCGAATGTGGGGATGGCCTCGACAACGACAATGACGGCGACGTCGACTGTGACGACTCGGACTGTGCCATCTTGGAGGATTGCCAGAACAGCGAGGGCCACGGCATCACTCCAACTGGTTGCCACGACCCCAACCCCACACAGTGCCCGGAGTGCTACGACGGAATCGACAACGACGGTGACGGGGGGGGTGGCTCCGTCTCGAATGACTCCGGTGCGTGGGTCAACGGCAGCTGGGACGCGAACGCGCCCATCGATAGTGGAGCCGATTGCTACGATCCTGAAGCTGTTGCCTGCTACAACGACCCGACGAACTGCACAGTAGCGGCGATTCTGTCCTTCCAGATTCCGTTCAACTGCTACTTCATGCGCAACCTGGATCCCCAGAGGGCGCCGGGCTACGAGTGTTCGTACCCTTGATGTAGAGCGGGCTCGTTGCTCGCTGTGGAGTGGCTGAAGCAACGGGTTGCTATGCGTGCCGCAACGCTCCGACCTGGCTTATCCTCCCTGCTACGGGCCTGCACAGTTGTGCTCTGTGTGGTCTTGTGGTTCGGCGGCTGCCAGCCGGGTTCGGGTGACGACGACGACTCTTCCTGCTGTCCGCCCGGCGGGCCTCCGGTAATTGCAGCCACCGTCGATGCCTCCGATCCGGTGGTCTGTGCCGATCCGGGGGCGCGAGCCTCCGGGCCGATGACTCGGGCTACCGCGGGTCCTGACTTCGCCGAGCAGGAGCAGTGGCAGAGCGGCGCGGAACAGCTGCCATCGGGCCTGGCGGTCGCAGACTTCGACGGCGACGGGCGACTGGATATGTTCTGGCCCACGGGCCTGTTCCTGGCCCTGTCCCAGGGCACGCTCACCCGGGTGACCGATACCCACCTTCCCGATTTTTCCTACGACATCGAAGGACTGAGCGCCGCCGACTACGACGGGGACGGCGATCTCGACGTTCTCGCCACCGGCTTCGAAGGCTTCCGGCTGCTACGCAACGATGGTGTGGGAGTCTTCTCTGACGCCACCAACTCCAGCGGCCTGGGCAGCAACCAGCTCAATTCGGGCACCAGTGCCTGGGCGGACTACGATCTCGATGGCGATCTCGATCTTGTCGTCATGGTCCTCGAGTCGACCGATCCCGAGGGAGAGGACCTGGAAGCGATCATCGCAGGCACCATGCCCGATTCGCTTCCCAGCATGTTGTTCGAGAACCAGGGGGATGGCAGCTTTGCCGATCGAAGTGACCTGCTGCCGGCCTCGAGCAACGTGGGCTACACCTGTGCGGGTGGTTGGCACGATGTGGACCTGGACGGCAGGCCTGACCTGTACCTGGTGAATGACTTCGGCTACCAGGTGCAGTCCAACCGCCTGTTGCGCAATACGCCCTCGGGTTTCGTGGACGCGAGCGAGACTACCTACCTTGGGGTCCAGATCTATGGAATGGGCCTGGCCGTGGGGGATCTCAACGGGGACCAGCGGCCGGACTTCCTGGCGACCAGCTGGGAGGAACTGGCCCTGATGGAGAGCACGCCCGAGGGAACCTGGTATCGCTCTGAGCAAAGTCGTGGTCTTGCCCTCGGTGCCAACCAGCACGCGGCCTGGGGCGCCCACCTGGTGGACATGGACAACGACACGGATCTCGACGCCCTGGTCGCCTTTGGCAACCTCCCCGAGCACGGCCCCGAGGAGAGCGCCGAGATCGAGCAGGGTTTGAACCTGCTCAACACACCCGGGCAGCCCGACGCTTTGTACCTGCAGGCAGGCGATGGCAGCTTTAGCGACCAGGCAGCTGCCTGGAGCGTTGCCGACGACCGCGACGGTTACAGCATGGTACCAACGGACCTCAACGGAGACGGGTGGCTCGACCTGGTCAAGCCAGACCGGATCTGGCTGAGTCGTTGCGGGGCGGACTCGTGGCTCCGAGTGGCCCTGTGGGGGCCCTCTCCCAACCACTTCTCGGTGGGCGCTCGAGTCCAGGTCGAAGCCGGCGGACAGTCCCAGGTACGGTGGCTGGGCTCGGGCAGCACCGGCCACGGTAGTTCGGGCCCGCCCGAGGTGGCCTTCGGACTTGGCAGCCATGAGTTGGTGGACCGGATCACGGTGACCTGGCCCGACGGCGGCATCAGCATCGTCGAGGCAGTCGAGGCTCGAAGAGTGATTCGAGTGGTGCGGGAGGACGCGACGATGGCTGCCCCCCCCCTGCCTCTGCCCAGTCTCTTTTGATCGATCAGCGGTGGGGCTGAACCAGCGGACGTCCGTCTCGCCAAGAGGTCTCTTCGTCAGCCTCAGAGACCAACAGCGTCCCGGTGCAGCACAGTCAGCGTCCGGCGGACGGGAACGTCTCGCGCAAAGGTGAGGCTGCCGTCGGGCCAGGACACCCGCACTTCGTCGATGCTGTCACGATCGCCGAGTCCGAAGTGGATCCGCGAGGGGCTCTGGCCGAAGGAACGCAGGTTGTGCATCTCGCGGATCCAGGTCTGCTCTCCAGCCCTGACTTCGACGCGCGCACCGTAGCCTTCCGCGTTGCTGGCCGGGCCTCTCAACTCGACTTCCACCCAGGCCCCCGCGCTGCACCGGTTCATCCACAGCTTGGGGCGCCCCTGGTCGGGAACCACCACCAGGTCCCGCGCGCCGTCGCCGTTGAAGTCGGCAGCTGCCATCCCGTAGTGGTGTTCGACCTCGTTGAAACCCACCTCGAGGCTCCGCTCGGTGAAGCTTCCGTCTGCGTTTCCCTGCCAGAAGACGTCGGGCTGAAAGGCGCAGTCGCAAAAGGCCGGTGAGCTCGGGTCTCGGGGAGGGGTTGAGCCGGCGACCGCAGCCAGGTCCAGGAATCCATCATGGTCAAAGTCGATCAACTCCAGCGACCAGCCCAACCAGCGACAGAAGGGGTCGTCTTCCCCTTCGCCGCCCTCGCCGCCCTCGCCGCCACCATTGCCGCCGTGGTCTCCACCATCGTCGCCGTGGTCATCGTCGCCGTGGTTGTGTCGCTGGTTGTCGGGGTCCCACTCGGGATGCGACTCGAGATCGGGGACCAGTCCCATTGCGAGCCCCGCCTCGATGTAGCCGCCGCTGCCATCGCTGACCAGGCAGTAGATGTAGTCGTCGCTCATGCAGTAGTCGAGAGCGCCGTCCCCGTTGAGGTCCGCGACGGCGAGGCCCATGGCAGAAAAGCGAAGAGCGACTCCAATGGTTGATGCGTCATTCTCGAGAATCGGTACGCCGAGGCTGTCCAGTCCATCATTGCGATAGAAGGCTGTCGGCGGCAGCGGCTCGATGGGCCGGTCAGTGCTCATGAGCAGGTCGAAGTCACCGTCGTGGTCACGGTCGGTGAAGGCACCGAGCATCGAGAGGCCCGGGGTCTCTCCGGGGGAAAGCTCCAGGCTCAAGACAAAAGTGCCGTTTTCGTTGAGAAAGAGTGGGTCGCGGCTTCCCTCGTCAGGCTGGTCAAAGCCGTTGCCGAGTCCAGTTTCGGGGAGGTTGTCGAGACCGGGAAGAACAAGATCGAGATCGCCGTCACCGTCGGCGTCGCCGAACGCCATGGTGTTGAAGCAGGTCAAGGGGTAGCTGTCCTGTCGGTAGATCAACTCGAACGGGCCGAATGCCATGTCGCCCAGGTTTGCGAACATGCCGGCGAAGCCAGGTCCGACCACAAAGACCTCGGGCAGGGAGTCGCCGTTCAGATCGACCGCGGCATGGGAGGAAACCCGCCGGCCGATCTCCTCGAGCAGGTTGGCGCCCTCGGCCTGGCCCTGGAACTGTCCGCTACCGTCGTTGACGAACAGGTAGGGGAAGCCACGAGTGCGATGGACCAGGAGGTCGTCGTCGCCATCACCGTCG
>CAZBDA010000170.1:7339-8273 GCA_964490445.1 uncultured Rickettsiales bacterium
CCGAGTGCGACGAGGGCGAGGCCTGCTCCGTCACCATCACCGTCGAGATCCTGGGCAACCACCGAGCCAGGCACGACGAAACAGGAGGCGGGGTCCTCGTCCACTACGAGCTGCAGGTCCAGACCTCGCTGCAGCCCCTCTTCTGTAAACCGGTCGATGCCGGAAGCCGGGTTGCCGCAGACGATCTCTTCGCCGACGGACAGGCCACCGCTGCTGGGCTCACCACCCGGTGGTGCGGGGCTGTCCTGGCAGGCATAGAAACAGGCGACGGCACAGGCCACTGCCATCGGAGCACTGGTACGTAAAATCGAGGCTTGGCGGGCCATTGCGGGCAGCATAGCCGAGTTCAAATGGTGTCGGCGGACAGTCCAAAGGAGAGGAGCCCAGGGCCCGCACCGCAGCCTCTGTCAACAGGTAGCTGGACTCAGCGAAGCTCATCGCCTGAGCGATTGCCCGAGTGCAGGCTGAGAAATGCCCGGTTGTCAGGCCAACGACAAGAGGTTCGTAGCCACGACCATTCGACTCGAACTGCTTGAGCAGAGGCTCGGCTCAGGGGCAGGTGTGGCTGCTGTGCTTGCAAACGTCGAGGCAGTCGCTGTCGAGGCAGTCAATCGTGCCGTCTCCGTCGTTGTCGATGCAGTCAAAACAGTTGGGACAAGTGGCTGCGTCACAATTGGCACCGCCCGCGATGTCCTCGGTCTCGCCGCTCCCGCCAGTGTCGTCGTCGCCGCTACCGCCGCCGGTGTCATCGTCGCCACCACCACCGCCGGTGTCGTCATCACCGCTACAGGCCGGATCGGCCGCACAGTCGGAATCATCACAATCGATCTGGCCGTCGCCGTCGTCGTCGACGCCATCACCGCAGTCGAACTCCTGGCTGTTTCCGGTGTCGTCGTCGCCGTGGCCGCCGCCGGTGTCGTCGTCGCCGTGGCCG
>CAZBDA010000171.1:0-8204 GCA_964490445.1 uncultured Rickettsiales bacterium
CTCACCGGTGGCACAGAAAACAACTATCGGCTCTCGCTCAACAACAACGGCACCCGCCGAATCTTCGGCCAGTTAGAGACAGTAAATCCGGGAGGCGGCCTCGGTGTCATCGAGAGAGCTATCTACACCCCGAACCCATTCCCTGCCGGCGTCTGGACCCACTTTGCCCTCACCTATGGGCCTGAGTTTGTCACCGCTGGCGACAACATCGTGCGCTTGTTCGTCAATGGTACCGAGGAAGCCAACAACGTGGCAGACAATCCCACCATGCCCCTACTGGCAGCGACTGACCTCGAGATTGCCGCGTGGAACCAGTTCGGCAACTCGTTTTTCGAAGGTCGGATCGATGATGTCCGCGTATGGAGCATGCTCAGAGGGCCCATCGAGATCTGCGAAGACGGCCGGGGCACCTTCGTCGGCAGCTCCTGCATCTACTGAGGCTGGAGCGCCCCTTCGCCGGGCAGGGCCAACTGGCGGACCACGCCTGCACGATCGACCTTCCCCGAGGGCGTCCGCGGCAGCGACTCGAGCAACTGGATCTGCTTCGGCCGCTTCCAGGGCGCCAGCTGCTCACGAAGGTGCCGCGCCAGGGCCGCGACATCAAAGGCGGCCGCAAGGTTGGTCTCGACCGCAGCGCCGACGACCTGGCCCCACTGCTCGTCAGCCAGCCCTACCACGCAGGCATCGACAACTCCGGGGAACTCCCGGATCGCTTCCTCTACCTCGCCCGGCTGTACCTTCTCGCCACCGGAGTGGATGCGCTGGTCGCGGCGGCCGAGCAAGACGAGCCGTCCCTGCTCGTCGAAGCGACCCAGATCGCCGGTCCGTAGGCGACCTGCGTCGTCGAGAGGAGCATGCTCTTCAGCAAGAACACCCGACAGCAGGGTCGGCCCCGCAACCAGGATCTCGTCGTCCTGGATGGAGAGTTGAACCCCCGGCAGGACCGGCCCGACGGTGGCGTCGCCAGGGACCGGACTGCCCGGGCACTGGGTCGCCGCCTGTCCGCAGGTCTCGGTCATTCCCCAGGTCAGCAACACCGGCCAGGCCCGCTCGCGCACGCTTCGACGCAACGCAGCCGGACACGCAGCCCCGCCCACGAGGATGGCGCGAAGCTTCGGGCTGGGGTCCCAACGGGGCGTGCATTCCAGCAGCCGCCGCAGGGTCGTTGGAACCAGGGACAGCAGGCTGACTGCCTCGCTGTCGATGAGCGCGCAGAGGTCTTCCGCCCGGGACGATCCGGGCGCGGCGAGCACGGCGGTACGGCGCGAGAGCAGCGTTCGCACCAGGATGCTGAAGCCGCCGACATGCGCCAGGGGCAGGGACACCAACCAGCGGTCGTCACTCCGCCAGGAGAGGTGCGCAGCGCTGGCCTCTGCGGCTGCGAGAAAGGCTCGGCGACTCAGGACGACGCCACGCGGACGGCCACTGGAGCCACTCGTAAAGACGACGGCAAGGCAGGCCTCAGCAGCGATGTCCTGGGGCGACGGCAACTCGGCCCTCTCGCCACCACTGAGCGAAAACTCGAACTCCTCGTCGACCACCAGCCCACAGTCGGCCAACTCCAGGGCACTCTGCCGCTCAGCTGGTGACCAGCGCGAGTGCAACAGGACCAGGGGAATGCCCGCCTCGATGGCGGCAAGCAGCATCAAAACGGGCTCCAGGCGTCGCTCTGCAACGACCGCCAGTCGCGAAATGCCGTGCGTCAGCAGCCAGCGAGCCCGCGGCACGACCCGCTCAGCGAGTTCGCGGTAGTCGAGCGCCCAGCCCTCGCCGATCAACGCGGGGTGGTCGGCAGCCTCGCCGGCGGCGGCGCGGACACTCAACATCTCAAGTGCTCCAGCACAACTTCGACTCGCCCGTTGGCTGCATGCTAAGGCCACCATGAGCAGCGAGGCCGCAGGGTAGAGGCTCCGGAAGCAGCCGCGCGACCCGCATCGTCGCCGCGTAGGCAACGGGCCCCTCGAAGCAGTGGGTCACGCAGGAGTCGAGGCCGTGGCTGCGAGCCTCGGCAGCAAGCTGCAGGCACGCTCCCGCCCCGCCGAGTACCGTCGGCTTGAGTACCAGGGCCTGCACCAGGCCCGCGGCGGCAAGCTCCGCCAGCGCCGTGCGACAGGCCGAGTCCCGAAGCGACTCATCGAGCGCCAGGGGCACGGGGGCGGCAGCCAACTCCCCCAGCTGCGTCCACGGCACGGGCTCCTCGACCAGCTCCGGTCGCAACACAGCGAGCGCATTCAGCTTGGCCCGGGCTTCTGCAGGACTCCAGCCACCGTTGGCGTCCAGACGCAGTGCAAAGTCATCGCCCAGGCCGGCGCGCAGGGCGCTCAGCCCGGCCAACTCGACCTGGAAGTCCTCGAGCCCCAGCTTGACCTTGAGGCCGGTCACGCCGCGTGCGAGCGCCGAGCGGCCGTCCGCGAGTCTCTGCTCGGGGCAGTCAGCAGAGAGCAACTCGGAACGCGGCACAGGAGCATCGGATGGGGCCGCGGGCAATCCCAACAGTTGCCAGGAGCAACACTGCTCAGCCACTAGCTCCAGGAGCGCTGACTCGAGTGCAAAGCGGGCGGCGGGAAGACTCTCGGGCAACAAGGCCAGGGCCTCGGCCAGGCTTGCTGGGCCCGGCTCTGCGAGGAACTCAGCCGCGAGCCGCTGCCAATCCAGCGAGCACAGCGAGCGCTCACAGTCCTCGAGCGTATCTGGCGAGTATCCTGGCAGTGGCGAGGCCTCGCCCTGGCCAATCGCCCCGCTTCCGTCGACCAGTTGCAGGAGCAGGCCGCGACGCCCCGACCACGACGCGCGCGAATTGCGAAGACCACCGTCCAACTGCGCGCTCAGTGGTGTCAGGCTGACCGCCGCGAGAGTCACAGCGGAACGACCAATCCCACCGCCAGCAGAAAGCCGAAGCACAGCAATAGCTTGGCCGTGCCCGCCAGCGTGCCATTCAGCGGTGCGCCGGTGAGACTGCGCAGTTCACCATGAAGGCGCCAGGCCAGGGGCAGGGTCAGCAGTGGCAACAGGGCAGCAGGACCTCCCTCGGGCAACAAGGCAATTGCCACGGTGGCTGCGTAGGCAAGGACCAACATCAACGGGTACTCGAGCAGGGCCTGGCCGCGACCAAAGCGCACCACCAGCGTGCCTTTGCCGGCCAGCCGATCGGTATCGACATCGCGCAGGTTGTTGACTACCAGCATGGCCGTCGCCAGCGCTCCCACCGGCAACGCGGCAATCACCGACAGCAGGGGCACGCTACCCATCTGCACGTAGGCAGTGCCGCAAACCGCCACGAAGCCGAAGAAGACCATCACGAAAACATCACCCAGCCCGTTGTAGGCAAGGGGGAACGGCCCACCGGTGTAGGCAACGCCGGCGAGGATCGAGACGATGCCGACCGCGAAGATAGGCCAGCCCACCAGCGACCAGAGGTAGAGGCCACAGAGCGTCGCGAGCAGGAAGGACACAGCCATTCCGACCCGTACCTGTGCCGGCGACAACAGGCCCGCCTGGACGGCCCGGGTGGGGCCGAGGCGGTCCGCCGTGTCGGCACCCTTCTCGTGGTCGAACAGATCATTCGCGAGGTTGGTACCAACCTGGATCAGGAGAGCGCCCCCGAGCGCGGCCAGGGCAGCATCCCAGTCGGCACTGCTGAGGGCATAGGCACAGGCAGTTCCGACGGCCACCGGGACCACCGCTGCCGGCAGAGTCCGAGGGCGCGACGCCAGCAACCAGGCCGCGACGGAGCCCGGCTCAATTGCCGCGGACATGACCTTCCGACGGAGAGCTTGGAGGCAGCGGCGAGTCTCCCGGTTGCATCGCCATCGCGAGCCGCTCCCGGAGTTCAGCGTCCAACGCAAAGGCCGCGTCAGCTGGCACCTGCACTTCGACCAGTGACAGACCGGGTCGAGCCCACGCTGCGCGGTACGCATCGGCGGCGCCATCTCCCGGCTCAATGCAGGCACAAGGCACGTCGAAGAGACGAGCCGCGTGCTCGAAGGAGAGACCGTGGGGGGTGGTCCAGAGCGACCGTTGGTCCTCGCTGAGGCCGGGCAACTGGCGAACAGGCAACTGGTCGAAAATCCGGCCACCGTCGTTGTTCAGCACGGCTACCAGCAACGGGGTCCTAAGCTCGGCGAGCGCCGGCAATCCCAGCGCCGTCAGGTCGTGAAGCAGCGATACATCGCCGAGCAACAGGGCTGTCGGACGAGCTGCGGCGAGGGCGGAACCGACGGCGCCCGAGAGCAGACCGTCAATGCCGCTGGCGCCGCGTTGGGAGAGGACACCAACACCTGGGGGCAACTCGCCACCCCAAAGGTCGGCAAGACGGATGGCAAGGCTGTTGCCCAACATGAGCAACGCATCCTCCGGCAGGCTGGCGAGCAACTCAACGACGGCGCGCGCCTCCGACGCAAGGCCAATGGGCTCGGCCAGCAAAGCAGCCTGCACACTCCCCAGATGCTCCAGCGCCGAAGCAACCGGACGCTCCAGGCGCTGCCCAGCGACCGACGGCAAGGGGCCAAGGGACACCAACTCGGAGACCAACGAGCGGACGGTGTCCTCGACGCTAGCCGACAGGTGCCCCGCTGCACTGTTCCAGGGATCCTGGTTGCCGAACTCGGCGAGCACATAGCGCTCCACCTGCGGCGCACTGCTGAGCAGTCGAGACCAATGCCCCGAGGTCGGGGCACGCCCCAACTGCAGGACCATATCCGGCCGCAACGCCGCTGCGCTCGAGGCGCCGGCGAACAGACCGTCCAGGGCGGAGTGCCCGGGGCGACCGCCGCCCAGTTGGCTGGCCAGGTCGGCGAGAATGGGATAGCCGGTGGCCGCCGACAACGCCTGCACGTCCGCAGCGAGCCCAGCCTGTACGAGCGGTGCAGGACCGGCAACGATCAGGCCACGGGGCAACTGCCGACAACGCATTGCCAACGACCGCACGGCATCCTGGTCGACGCTACGAAGCGACGGGCTGTAGCCAGCAATCGGCTCAGCACACAGCGCACTGACGCGCTCGTGGAGGTCCTGCTCGTCGGCAGTGGACGGGGATAGGGGCTCCAGTGGCTTGCGCGCGGCAGCATTCACATGAACAGGGCCCGGTTCCGGCGCCAGGCACTGCCGCACGATCTGCGCGGCGCGGCGTCTCAGTCCCGACAGCGCAGCGGGCTGCGAATCCGCCATGCCGAGGTCATGGAAGGCATTCACATGGACGCCATAGAGATGCCGCTGGTCGATGGTCTGTGGCGCACCACAGCCCTGGAGTTCCGGCGGCCGGTCGGCTGTTAGTACCAGTAACGGAAGTCCCGAGTAGCGAGCTTCGATGACCGCCGGCAGGTAGTGCGCACCCGCCGTCCCCGAGGTGCACACCAACAGCGTTGGACGACCGGTAACGCGGGCCTGGCCCAGGGCGAAGAACGCGGCGCTGCGCTCGTCGATCACCGAGTAACAGTGGAGACCGGCGATCTCGGTACAGGCATGAATGAACGGCGTCGATCGCGAGCCCGGACTGACGACAACGTCACTCACTCCGCACTGCACCCAGGTAGTGAGCAGCAAGCGCGCCCACTCGGTCTGCAGGTTGGCGAGCGTCATCGCACCTCGCCGCCGCGAGCGACGGCAGCGCGCATCGTCTCGAGCTTGAGTTCGACCTCGGCATACTCGCTCGAGGGATCGGAGCCCTCGACGATCCCGGCACCCGCATACAGGTGGGCGAAGCCGCCTTCCAACAGCGAGGAGCGCAGCGCAACCAGGAAGTCGCCGTCGCCTTGACGATCGATCCAGCCGAACGGCGCGGCATACCAACCGCGGCCGGCACTCTCGTTGTCGTCGATCCAGTCGAGCGCACGGGCGCGGGGCAGACCACCGACAGCCGGAGTCGGGTGCATGACTTCGACCAGGTCGAGGACGTGGCAGGGCTCGCGGAGCCTTCCCTCGATCGGAGTGACCAGGTGAACCAGGCCACGCAGGGTCCGGGCCTGGGGCTCCTCGGGGACCTCCATCTCTACACAAAGCGGCCGTAGTACACGCTGAATCTCGTCGACCACCAGGCGCTGCTCACGCAGGTCCTTGGTGCTGGCGAGCAGCGAAGCGTGGTCACCGACTGGAGCGGTCCCGGCCAGGGCCTCGGTGCGAACCACCAGGCCGCTCTTGCTGACCAGGCGCTCGGGGCTGGCACCGACAAAGGCGGTGCCACCCTCCCGGATCGCAAACCGCGTCGAGGTCGGCCCGTGCGGCGCAACGCCGTCGAGCACATCACCGACTCCCCTGCCGCTCAACCGAATCGTTTGACGCCGAGCCTGAACCACCTTGGTCAAAACACCAGCAGCGATTCCCTCGAGGATATTTCGGGTACCGGCATCCCAGTGGTCAAAAGCAACGGCACTGGTCGCAGGCAACTCCGGGCGAACGGTGGCGGAACGATCGGCTTCGGCACAGGGCTGCTCAACCTCGACAGAAAGGGCGTGCAACAGGTCGAGCAAGGTCTCCCGCGTGGCCGAGAAGCGGGCAACAGTGGCGGCATCCGCGTCCCGCTCGATGACGCCCAGCAGGTGTGCGCTGTCCCCATCGCGGCGATAGGTCCAGCGGGGCAGCCGGAACAACGCATCACCTAACTCCTGCCACTCCGATCCTACCGAGCGGTCGGGACTGAAGGCGAAGCCCCCGAGCAGGACAGGCTCGACATCCAAAACGGACAGGTCGTCGATGCGTGCGAGCAGGCGCGCAGCCTTCTGGCGCACCGCCGCAAATCGGCCCGGCCCCGACGCAACCACCCGCCCGGCCTCTCCCAGTCCGAGGATGGCGGGCCCCTCCGGAGGCTGCCAGAGCACTGCCGGCTCATCCGGGAAGGCTCGCAGCAAGCGACTGGGCGAGACCGCTGGCGCAATGGTCGCGAACACCGAGAATCGGCTCGATCTCGCGTCCGAACCCGAGTTGCCAGGCTGGGAGTCCTCGACCAGGTCCCCGGGTTCCCGGTAGCCATCCTGCCTGGCGCTGGTGTCGGTGGAGGCGCGTGCCATCAGCTTGTTCCTGACCTCTGAGTCAATCAACGTATGCGGCGAAGGAGCAGTTCACATAGCCCCGCCAGGCCGGCACGAGCCGGGCCATCGGGAACACCAGCCAAAGCAGCGATGGCAGCTTCGCTGCGCTGCGCGGCAACAGACCGGGTCTCGTCGAGGGCCCCGGTCGCGGCCATTCGCTCCAGCACGCGGTCGATCTCCTCGCCGGGCAGGTCCTCGCCCATTGGGTGCGCCAGGATCGCCTCGACCATCGGCATCAGCTCCGGGTCACGCTCCATGGCGAGAATCAACGGGTAGGTCGCCTTGCCCTCGCGAAGGTCCGCGAACAGGCTCTTCCCGGTCTGACTGCTATCGCCACACAGGTCGAGCAGGTCATCGACCAGCTGGAAGGTCACCCCCAACTCCCTGCCAAAGCGGGCGAGGGACTCGCATACAGCCATGTCACAGCCGCCGGCACGACCACCTGCATACAGAGCCCAACTGAACAGCGCACCGGTCTTGCCGACAACGACGCCCTCGTAGGTATCGAGATCGACCACCAGCAGATCGCGACAGGTCAACTGTAGGGACTCAGCGCCGATCATCTCGTCAATCGCATCGAGCATGCTCGGCAGGAGGTTCGGAATTCCCGTGTTGACGACCCGGCGGATTGCTTCAACCAGCAGCAGGTCACCGGCGAAGATCGAGGCCGCGTTGCCATACACCAGGCGGGCCGTGCGGACGCCACGGCGTGTATCACCCAGGTCTACGACATCATCGTGAAGCAGCGTCGCTGAATGGACCAGTTCTACGGCGACGGCGAGATCGCGAACATGGTCGTCGCTGGGCTCGCCTACCCGCGCCGCCAACGCCAGGCAGAGCGGGCGCAAGCGCTTGCCGCCGAGGCGGACCAGGTGCTCCGCGCTTTCCTTGACCGAGCCGTGACAGTTCACGTCCCCCATCAGTTCCTGCTGGACGGCGACGAGGTCTTCACCCACCAGCACAGCGAGGCCATCGAGGCGGCGTGCGAGTTGGCTCAGATCGTGGTTGGAGCATACCGAGCACAACTGGTCGAGCACGGCGACGGCATGCGGGGCAGCAGGCTGGTGGGCCAGCGACTTGGCCGACGGCTCGTCAGCACTCACAGAGAAGGAAGGCGCCCCAGGCAGCCGGGGGCTGGCAGCAGGAGAAGCGGCTGTCGGTGCGGGGCGGGGACGGGAGCGC
>CAZBDA010000172.1:0-8152 GCA_964490445.1 uncultured Rickettsiales bacterium
CGCCGCGTCTAGTGTCTGCTGCGCTTGCGTGGCATCGGTCCCCCCTGCCGAAATGATGTCGTAAAGAGCTCCGGCCTGATCTGCAGCAGTGCCGCCGAACTGCAGCGACGCCTTTTTTGTAATGTCCTCAAGCTGCGCGGTCGAGAAGTGTGCCTCGTCTGTAAGCGTTCGGATATTAGAAAGGCTGGTTTCGTATTTTAGCGACGCCTGGACGGGCCCGCGCATCAGGCCTTCAGCCGCGCGGCCTAGGTCGGCCATGCCCTGCGCCGATCGCCTTATGTCGATGCCCGACGCCTTAGCCTCGCGCCCCATCTGGCCGATCACTGTCACGCCGCCGGGCCCGCCGCCCTTGCCAAGCTTGAGGCCTTTCGTTGCCCTGCTTAGGCCTTCGACCTCTCGGCGCGTCGCCCTAAATGACGTGGTGCTGAGAACGCCAAACCGTTTGGCCTCTTTTGTCAGTCCGGATAGATCTTTGCGAAACGCGCGCAGACCCGCGGCGCTCTCGTTAAACGCCTTGATCCTGATGTTTAATGCGAGGTCGGCCATGGGGTTAGTCCGTGATTCCCAGGGCGATCGCTGCCCTCATATACCAGCCGTTCAGTTGATCGAGAGTAACGCCTTCGAAATCCCTCGGCTTCCATCCAAAGGTGCGCGCGACTATTGCGATCTGGCTGTCAATGAGGCCGCCCCGCTCTAGTCCTTTCCCGCAACAGCGTCGTCCGTAGCCTGAATAACGATCTGGTAATCTTGATAGGACATTCGCCCCATCATCTCGGCAGACACGCGCCCGCCTCCCGTGTTGCTGCCTGTCAGGATGCAACAGATCGCAAGCTCTCGCGAGCGCTGCCCGGTGTCTGGGTATTCGTCCATGCGCACGGCATCGCCTGCCGTGAATGATCGCCTGATGCTCACCTTGTCAGGCGGCGCCATGGGCGGATTCTCGCGCTCAGCCTTTACCCGCTCGGGGTCATCGTGCGGCGCCCATTTGTAGATCTGAATTTCGAAATGTGTAGGCGTAACAGTTACGCGATCGTCATCCCGCCAGGTCTTCTCATCGCTGTTTGCATCTTCGCTCATGGCGGAAGGATAGCACTTAGAATGATTTCGCGGGCTGCCCCTCAAGGCTCACTGAGATGGTTCCGGCCCCCGAGTCCAGCTCAGGCGGATCGCCGACCCTTGTCGCCTGAGTAACAAGGAACACTGCGCCGGTGTCCGTCACCAACATCAGGGTTGCGTCCGTCACATCGAAATCAGAAACGGCAACACCGGGCCCGTGCGCGATAACCATGCTGGCCCCGCCTGGCGCAACGTCTGTGACCTTGTAACCTTGGGGCTTGAATTGGCCCTTGACGGTTTCGCGGACCTCCCCGCCAAACATAATAGTGGGCCCCTCTGTCGTGCCCATCTTAATGTTGTTTATGAAAACTTCCGCGCGTCCTGTTAACTGTGCCATTTGATTGGTCTCCTATCTTCCTAGAGCTTGAAGGCGATAGTTCCTGCCAGGATTCTGAACTGATTAACGGTGTCAGGGTTACCGCTATATTCGAGCCGATCGGGGTCAACCTGGCTTCTCTCTACAATGAGCGATTTGGTAAACCCTTCCACATCCTCAAGGATCCCCGCATCCTCAAACACCTCAAAGCCCCCGATGATCTCAGCCTTCGCTGTTGATGGCGTCATTACCCTTTGGCCCGGGCCAAAGTTGTTCCCATCGTCCGCTAGTTTATATCTTGCGAATTTCGAGAAGTGCGAATTGATGGCATCCCTAAACACAAGCACAGTTAAAACTGTGTTCAAATTCTTGTAGCTGATGTCAGGGCTTCCGCCTGGATTCGTCTGATACGAAGTTACGATCCGCTCAATTTTCACGGTGCCGTCGTCGGCTACGCGGGTGGTTGCGATCCCGTCACCAAGCAGTGTATTGCGCTCGGGTCTGCTCCTGCGCTGGCCGGCACCCTCGGGCGCACCTGCGACACCTGGCAAGCCTAGCGTCTGGAACGGCATAGCGGGATCCGGCTCCCCTGCCATGATAGCGATCCCTGAGGCCATCGCCTCAAAGAGTGGAGACGCTGTACCCGGATCCAATTCTGGATACACCTGAAGCTGTGAGTTCCTGGCGTTCCCGTATATGGTCAGATTTGCCGTTGAATCATTTACGGCGGTAAAACTGATCCCCCACTGCTGATCCTCGGGCCCGAATCTGGAATCTAGCTCATCCTTCATTAGATTCTGAGCTGTCGTGTTCGGATAGGGGAGGTGGATATGCGTGTACTGGCTGTCAACCATCGCCGCTACAGCGGGAACGATCGACGGATCGCCCGTGCCGCCTGTCTGCACTACAGTGGGCGCAGGGATCCCAGGCGGAAAAGACTCGCGCACCCCACGATTGAATTGGATCGTGATTGAATCCCCCGCTTCGCCTGTGAATTTACTCTCAAGTGTGCACAGGTTCGAAGCTACAGACTTCTCTACCATTGGTAGCGTCGATTTGGCATCCACAGCCGCGCCGATCTTCGTTGCCACTGCATCCTGATCGTCCCCCTCAGCGACAAGCACAGGCACATATTGGCCGCCTACATACAGGTGCAAGGTTGAATTTGCAGTGGATGTCCCGGCGGGAACGGTGATCGCCTGCTCCGCCTTCGTGGATCCGCCAGCCTCGGCAAGTGCAATCGCGTAGACTGGTATGGATGAATTTGCGCTTACCGCCTGTGAGACCTGGCGATCCAGCATGCTCCCGGTGCCCCATTGTTCCGCGTCTGAGTCAGAGAACATCTGGACGACAGTATTAACCGGCCCCGATGATCCCGCCGCGGCTGTTCCGATCAGGAGCACCTTATATGATGTCGCAGCCGTAGCCTGTACCGCTGCTGAGTTGTCAATGGATGCATAACGTCCGGGTAGATTTGTCTGGGGAACGCCTGTAACGAGTGCCATTTAGATTGCCTCTGTATCCTTCGCCTCAGGTTCTGAGGCCTTGATCTTCCGTGCGCGCTTTTTCTGCGCCTTCTTTTTTTGGGTCTTTTTTTGGCCTGGCCGATCGTGGGGATAACCGTCGATCTCAAGATCCCCCGCCATGTATGCCCGGTGCAGATCTGGCGTTACCTGGAGCGACTCTTGCTGGGCGATCGCGCTTCGGCCGTTGTTGAATTTGACCATCACTGGCGAGCCGTCCGGGTGCCGCTTCGCTGGCCTCATGCTGTATTTTTTAGGGCTCGCCATTATGTGAATATTACCTCACCCAGAGCCGGCGGCGTGCCGCCGTCTGGGTGTATGTCCCCAAAGATGGTATTGAGATCCGGCAACAGATTTAGGTTTATGTTGCCGATCTGAACATCGTGAGACCACTGAATCTCGAAAAGCGAAAAGCCCATTCTGTCAAGCTTCGCTGAGTACTTGTTGGATGCCCCGATCTCGTTCGCGCGCCGCCAAGGGTATCGCGGATCATCCACTCGGCGTGCCGGTGAAAAACTCGAATCGAGCACCTTGGGCGGCACCATCTGATTAACTAGAGACAACACGATCCCCATCATAGAAACCCCGTAGTGGTATCTACCTTTCTCTTCACCAAGATCTGCGCCAGTCCCGTTGGCAGTGATCCCGGCGGCAGCAAATCGAACCTTTACTATCGGGGCAGCCCCGGAACTATCGATCGATCCGCTCGTGCCTAGACACGTGACAAATAGCGCCGGTACCTTGAAGCCGAGCCGGGTTGTTTCATTTGCATCTATCTGGCCCCGCCATCTCTCGATCGTCTTGAAAAAAGATTTCCCGTACTGCTGCAGGTAGTTGACCGCCCACGCCTCTAGCCTTCCGACTTCTGCGCCCGCGATCCCATCTCTTGCGTTTACCGCGCCGTCTATAACCTCAAGCGCCATCAGAAGGAGCCTTCCCAGATCTCACCAGCTAGATCGCTGATGTCTTCCGTGTCGTCATCAGTCACGCCTAACCATGGGCGCGCAGGGAGATCGCGCGGGCTGGCCTCTGCACCGAAGGCGCCAATAGTTACCCCGATCGATTCGCTGCCGTACTGATTGAAAGTGCCATAATCAATCCGCGTGCCTACCTGCGCCGCGCCGCGCTGTGCCTCTGCGTGCATTGTATTGAATAGCGCCAAGGTCTCGCGCAGTTTCCCTGGCCCCTTTTTGCGGGATCCGTATGGTTCGCTTAGCGGCTCCCATGGGGTGCCCTCTGGATCGATCTCGTCGATCATGCGAAGCCGCGTGTTGTCCCTGACCGCGCGGGCATACTTTCCCATAGTCGACTTTATGAAAAGCCGGGAAACTGCGCGCTCGATCTGCGCAGCCTTGACGCCCTCTATCGTGATCTCCACGCTCACTAGATCACCTCGCTTAATTGCGATCGAGTTAATAGCCTCGCGTTGGCGCACACCTGCGAGGAGTTGGCCTGCACAACCGCCGATCCGCCTGGGTTGATCGTGCCGTCTGCAATCATCCTCAGCTGCTCCATCGCCTCATCTCTGCGTTTGGCGATAAGATCAGTCATCGATGCCCACGTTTCAGCAAGATAATAGATCGCCAGATCTGCTGTACACCTCTTGATCCATGCCCAAGCGTCATCCGTTTCGGCGTTTGCGATAGGCACAGCAAATCTCGTGCTCAGAAACTTGTTTATTTCAGATTCGGCATCAGTAATGGCAAGCGCTACAGAGGGAAGATCCACGAATCCATCACAGTTCCGATCTGCGACGCCCTGCAGATAGTCTAGACCATATCTGTCCACTATCTCCTGCGCGGTAATGTATGCCATCGAAAGAGCCTTTCACCGCCTGTGCCCCGCCGCGGCTATGCCGGACGGGGCCAAGGGCGCAACACAGACGCCTTATGCGAGGAACGGATTGACCACAACCTCCGCGGCGCCGCGGAGAATGTTAGACGAGCCCGAGCTGTTTCGCTCATTCTGCATCAGTTGCAGGGCTGTTGTCTCAAGCTCCGGGGGAACCATCAGAACATTAGGCTGAACCATGATTGGCCGATCTCCGTCGCCCCTGAATCGCCGCATTTGCGCACGGGCATCAGAGAACCCGGCGAAGTCGAGGGTAGCTGTACTCTGAAAGACCCTGTGTGGCATCGCAGGCGCAACGGCAACACGCGAGAACGCTCCGACGAGGTGCTCACGGCGCATGAATCCGCGCTCGCTGTTCTCGACGTCAGCACTGAGAACCTCAAGACTATAAGCCTCTCGCGTCTGAAAAAGAACGGCGCGGCTACTGGTGCGCGTATCCATCAAGAACCACTTAGGGCCAGCCCCTGTGGTGTCGATGTTGGACCAATCCGAACCCTTCTTAAGCGGGTGAGCTGCGCCAATAAGCGGCGTCCCATCATAGCAAAGGGCTGTAGTCCCCTGGAGATCAAGGAACTCCCAAGAAAGGCGATCTTTGTGCTCGGCTGCTGCCTCGCCCATCTTTGTGATGTAGTCGCTAATTCCCTGAATGCGCGAGCGATCAAGCAACGCATCCCGCTTGATTCCATAGGTAAGCTCGAAATCATCATTTACGACGGTGAATTCACTACCGGAAAGCTCGCGAACTTTGCGCTCGCCTTCCCATTTCTGCATTCCAATCGACTGCGACAGAAAAGTGTAGATGTTCTGCTCTGTGTCGCTTTCGACATCCATCAGCAGGCCGCCGGCCTGGCTGTGTACGGTCATCGCATTTTCAAATGCGCTTTTGAAAATATCCGGAAAGATCTGAGTCAAATAGACCTCAGAGCTAAACGGCTGGCTTCCTGTAACGTTGGTTCCCATCGTTCGATTCCTTTCAGACTAGAGCACGGTACGGGTGTCAACCCAAACGAGCCCCTCTGCGTCGATGCTGGTGATCTTGCCGGCGACTAGGCCCGTGCCTGCTGCTGGTGAAAAGGTAATACTCGTTCCGTCGTTTCCGACCTTGCCAGCTAAACCGACATCGGCCTGGGTGACAGGCGCCGCCACATCGTTCTCGAATCCGACGTATCCGCGCGCGAATTTGATGACATCACCGATTGCGCCGCCACTCTCAGACCAACCGAGAAAGGTAACAGCGGCTCCGCTTCCCGCAGGGACCAAAAGGCCCGCGGCGTTCAGCGCAACAAGGTTCGACGGATCAATGGCCTCAGCGGCAACGGCGGTTTGCGTAACCGGCGTGCCGAGAGTGGCCATGTTTGTTGAAACGGTCATTGGTTTCTTTCCTCAAATTTCTTTCTAGAGAACGCGAGAGGCACGCCGGCCGCCTTGGAGAATTCCTCGGCTGTGTCATACCCTGCGATGTAGCTAGCTTCGGTTGTGCCCTTGGGCGGTTCAGTGAGCCCGGGCGTGACCTTGGTCAATCCCATGTCCGGCTTGACGGAAAACAGATCCACGAGGCCTGTCAAGCCGGCCTCGTCTCGCGCGATCGCTGTGTATTTGTCAACTTCAGCAGGCGTGATCTTGCCAGCCTCTAGGGCTCCCATGATTGCCTGATCGCGCTTCACCTCAAACGCCTCAGCGGCACGATCTGCGTCTGCCCTCTCTAGCATCTCGATCTTGCCAAGGGCATTTGCCAATTGGCCCTTGCTCGCCTCAAGCAATTCGATCGTGGATCCGTGCTCCAGCTTAAGGGCAGCGAAGGCTTCCGCGTCTCGCTTATGCGAAACAACTAGCGCTGTGATCTCGTCGTGCGTCGCGTCCTTTTGGAGCCCTAGCACAGCGCGCACGCCTGATGGGTTGTTGGTTTTTTCTGACATATCTGCACTTTCTCTATTGTTTAGCGCTGGCATTCTTAGCGCTGGTGTGTTCGTCAGCGCAGCCGAGGTAAATTGCTGAATCACCCGCGTTTCGGCGTCAGGAATAAAAGCGGGTGAAATATACCTGACAGATCTAGACGCCACGCTCCTTGCGCCGTCTTCCGTCCACTCAACATCCGCAACAAGTAGCCCGCCCTCGATTCTCATGCTCGCAGGATCGATCCAGGCCGCCGCCCATGCCTCCCTCACCGGGTGCCCGCTCTCAGCGTCGTGCCACCAGTCGAGCACAAAACCGTCTGGGTAATCGGCGCGCGTTCTCGCTATGACATCCGAGACATCTTCCTCCGGGAGTCGAAAAAAACGGCCGTCGCGCGCCTCAACATCACCGATCGGTGCAAGGGGGATCGTCGTCGGCACAGTGCCGCGCGACTCGTCACCGTCACCGTCGAGAGCAAATAGATCGATCGCGCCACCAGCGAAAGAGGCGCGAGCCGGATCGGCGTCAGTCGTCGGCACGGACGGCACGCACCCATTGTGGGGGCGAATCCGTTCGCGTGTCAAGAATAGTGTATAGCGCAGATTGCGCGCTGCTATTTATATCTAATCACCGATCGCGGATCCCTGCGATCGCTCGCGTAACATCTGGGGATCTCCTTATCGAATTGATCCCCCAATAGATCACCGTGCTGCTGTGCTGCTGCGCGTCATCAATTGCCGCGCGCATCGCTGATCCGGCAGAGTGCCCGCGGATCCCTGTCTGGCGATAGGCCGCGAGCGCGGGGACGATCCGGATCTCTTCTCCGAATTTATCTCGCCATTGCCTGACGCCCCTGCTGACGACTGTCGACGGATCAGCCTTGCTCGTGCTTGTGCTGTAGCACTGGGGCACCGCGTAGTCACACACAGCGATCAGCGGGCCAAGCTTTCGCCTCGGGGCATATCGGATCCCTGTCACTCCCATTTCGAATTTCCGTCCTGCGAACAGCGACGCCACAAGAGATGCAACCTCTGAGTAATTCATCGGGTTACGCGCCTGGGTAAACGGTTCCTCTGCATCCCAGATCAGCGAATTTGCGCCAGTGTCATCCATGAGGGGGATCAGGAATTTTGCAGCATCCTCCAAATATTCCCTATGGGGCATGATCCACGACATCAGATGGACATCGATCCCGGAGGCATGGCACTCGCCCGCCAAGCGGATCAGCCTTTCTCGCGTCCTTATGCTGAATTTCTGCTTTTTTCGCCAGGCGCTGTGATCGTTAACGATGATGTCTGCGCGATTAATTCCGGCCGAAACCATAGCGGCGACATCTCTCGCGGGGTGCGATAGCGACGCGGATCCAGCCCATGCGCCCACTGTCTGGATCCGTGTTCGCGCCGCCTCTATTTTTACGATAGGCGGCGCGTCGGGGCCTTACTGGTCATCATCT
>CAZBDA010000173.1:0-6155 GCA_964490445.1 uncultured Rickettsiales bacterium
AACGGTTATCGAACTTTTTGGGTGGATCCCGGCGTTGGTTGGTCGGAGGTCGAGGTGGCGAAGCTGCTCACTTCGGCGAGTGAGCCAGAGGCTTGATGTCCAGCACCATACGGCAGGGCCACCCGTCCTGGGTGAGCCGTACCATCCCGCGTCTTTCGTAGAAGCACACCGCAAGGTCATTCTTGGCATCGGTAATCAGGACACGGAAGCCGATTTGGCCTTAATCAAACTCAGGAAGCCCTTGACTGTTGATGGAGGAGCCCTTACCCTCAAGAATAAAGCGATCACTTGCTTTCTTCTTGAGGAGATCCAATGAAAGCGCTCGCTTCTGGTCGATGGAACCTGTCGGTGGGGCTGCTGGGCCTGGCGATGTTCATGGTCTACGGCTTCGTCTTAATCTACCTGCGCGACTTTGCGCCCGACCACGCGCAGTGGGCCGCCGACTACGGCATTGGCAAGCACTTCGAGTCCAGGTTGGCTCACGTGCATGGCGCCCTGTTCTCTCTGCTCAACTTGGTCATGGGCATGGTGCTCTCTCACCTGCACGTCAGTGAGCGCAGCCGTGCCGGCATCGCTGGGTTGACCCTTGCCGGCTTGCTGATGCCTCTGGGCATCGTCGCCGAGCTGCTGCTGGGTGCGCCTCCGTACCTCGTGCTTGTCGGTGCTCTAGCGATACTCGGCGCATTCAGCTGGGCTGGGGTCGCCGCTCTCGAGAACCCTGCCTGATCTGTCGAATCGATCCGAAAGGAGCTGTCCATGGCCCGTCACTACGAAGATACCGACACCCGACGTCGGCAGGTTGCCGAGGCGGCCCTGCGCACGCTCGTCGAGGACGGGGTAGCGGGGTTCACCACCCGAGCGGTGGCAGCCCGGGTCGGCATCAGCGATGGCACCCTGTTCCGGCACTTCAAGAACAAGCAGGAGATCGTGCTGCACGCCATGGAGCTGCTCGGAGAACAGATCGACGCCGGCTTGGTGACAACGGGCAGCCCGATGGGCGACCTCAAGGGCTTCTTCCGCCACCGCGCCGCTCTTGTCGGCACACAGGGCTCGGTCGGCCGCCTGATCTTCTCCGACGGTCTCGTGCACCTGGCCGGAGACGCCGGTCGCGAGTGCATGGGCGGCTGGCGACAGCGCAGCGTCGGCTACCTCATGGAGTGCTTGAGCCAGCTGAAGGCCGCAGGAAAGCTGCACCCCAAGCTGGAAGTGCCCGCAGCCAGCATGTTGCTACAGGGCGTGCTGCTCACCTTCGCGATGCAAGCTTCGCTGGGACGTACCGGCTCGTCCGAAGCCCTGCAGGCTCGCATCGATCACGCGTGGAGCACCCTCCACACCTTGCTTTTTGTCTGATGTCGTCGCGGTGCTGCACGACCTTTATTGGAGCCAATCATGAAAGCGATCACTTACTTCTTGCTGGCGGGACTACTTGCAGGCGGCGGGACCGAGCCCGGTGACGCGCAGCTCGAAGTACAAGCGGTGCGAGGCGTCGAAGTGCGGCAGGGATCCGTGCTCGAAGGCCGGCGCTACCTGGCCGAGGTCGTTCCGGCCGACACGGTTCGCGTCCTGGCGCAGGTGCCTGGCACCGTCTCCGAGGTTGCGGTGAGTGAAGGCATTGCGGTGCATGAAGGCACAGCCCTGGTGCACATCTCAGCGCCGGACATCGCCGCTCGCATCGCTCGGGTCAGTGCAGACCGCGGTCGCGCCGAACGGGAGCGTGACTTTGCCTGCGCCCAAGTTGACACCGACCGCGCGCTGGCCGAAGCCGGTGACCTGCCGACCATCCAGCTCGACCGCAGTGAGAAGGGCTGTGCTTCCGCCACGCTGGCGGTCGAGGCCGCCAAGGCCGCGGAGAGTGAGGTGTCGGTCGCCGGCCGCAGGTCCGGAGAGCGCGCTCCGTTCGATGGCGAGGTGCTGGCGCAGATGGTCGATGTCGGCCAGACCGTCATGCCGGGCACCCCGCTGCTGAGCTACGGCAGCCGAGAGCGGAACCTGCGCCTGCGGGTGCCCGCAGCCGACCTCGACGACATCGCCGTCGGCATGCGCGTGCACTCTGCACTCGGCTCCGGGGATGTGGTGGAGGTCGGGGCCCAGGCCATGGGTCCTGGGCGCTTGGTGGAGCTGCTGGTTCGACCGGACGAGAGCTTGGAGGTGCGCCCCGGCAGCACCACCACCGCCACAGTCGTGGTGGCCGCTCGCGCGCAGACCAGCTCCGTGCCGGACGACGCCCTGGTTCAGCGAGATGGCGGCTCCTACGTGCTGTTGATCGAAGGGACCGCGCTTCGGCGTGTCGATGTGACCGTCGGACCCCGGCAGGACGGCTGGGTCGCGGTGGACCCCCCGTTCGCTGAAGGCTCGGTCGTCGTCTCTGGCGGCGTCGCTGCACTGGAGCTGAACAGGCCGGTGCTGGCGGTGATGCCATGAGTTTCACCGGCTTCTTCCTGCGCAACCGACACGCGGTATGGGCGCTCGTCGTCGCCATCGTGGCGTTCGGGCTGGTGGCCTATCGCCAGATTCCCGTGCGCCTGTTTCCCGACACCGCTCCGCCTTTGGTCAACGTCGTGACCGCCTGGCCCGGCGCCACAGCCTCCGACGTGCACCAGGACCTCACCGACGTGCTCGAGACTGAGTTCGCCGCCCTGGAAGGGGTGGCCAAGACCAGCTCCAGCTCCCAGGACAACCTGTCCATGGTCACCATCGAGTTCCAGTACGGCACCGACGTGAAGATGGCTGCCGTCGACGTTCAGAACGCGCTGTCCCGCATCGGCGAGGACCTCCCCGGTGGATCGCAGCAGCCCCGTGTCATGACCTTCAGCACCGCAGACCGGCCCATCTACACCGTCGCCGTCGTCTCCGATGATCTGTTGGCGGCCCGGCGCGCTGCCGAGGACGTGATCGCCCCGCGCATGCAGGCTGTGGAAGGCGTCGCGGCCATCGACGTGTTCGGCGGGCGTGTCCCGATGGTGCTCATCGATGTGGACCCTGTGCTCGCTGAGGCTCATCACATCGCGCTGCCTGTCGTGGCAGGTGCCGTGCAGTCCAGCAACCTCTCGCTTCCCGCAGGTCGCCTGCGCGGTGACCGAGGGGAGACCATGCTGCGCGTCGACCAGCGCGCTGATCGCGTCGAGGACTTGCAGAACATCCCCATCCCCCTCGCGGATGGCGGTCAGCTCCGCCTCGACACCATCGCCACCGTGCGTCGCGATGCCGAGCGGGACGACTCCTGGTTCGCGGTCAACGGCCAGCGCACCATCGCCGTGCAGGTCTACCGCTCTGAGGACGCCAACACCGTCGCCGTGGTCGCCGACGTCGAGCAGGTCATCACCGAGCTCGAAGCCGAGCTGCCCAGCCTGAGCTTTGTGCGCGGCGAAGAGGCCGCCAGCTTCACCGAGCAGTCCGTCAACAACCTGCTCTCGAACGTGTGGCAGGCGCTATTCCTGGCCTCGGCCGTCCTGTTCCTTTTCCTGGGTCGGGCCAGCGTCGCCATGGTGACCGCGTTCACCATGCCCCTGTCCTTCGGCCTGACCTTCGGCGTCATGTGGCTGCTGGGCATGGAGTTCAACATGGTCACCCTGTCCGCCGTCATTCTGGCGGTCGGCATGGTCGTGGACGCCTCGGTGGTCGTGGTCGAGAACATCGTGCGACTGCGCGACGAGGGGCTGTCGCCCATGGACGCGGCTCGCCAAGGCACCGACGAGGTGATCCTGCCCGTGCTCGCCGGCGTGGCGACGACCCTGGCGGTGCTGGTGCCGCTGCTGGGCCTACCGGGCTTCGTCGGCAAGGTGTTCGGACCCCTCGCCATCACCCTGCTCATCGCGTTCTCGTCCTCGGTCTTGGTCGCTCTGGTGCTGGTGCCCATCCTCAGCCTGAATGTCCAGGATGGAGGCCGTCTGGAGGCCGCTGCAGCCTGGGTCTCGAAGCCCTTTCAGGGCATCATGGACTGGCTACGCGACCGGTACATGGGCGCGCTCGATGTGGGCTTGCGCTGGCGCAATGTCGTGGTCATTGCGGCCATGCTGGCCTTTGCGGTCGGGCTGGCTGGGGTACGCATGGCCGGCATGGATGTGCTGCCACGCATGGACAGCGGCGCGTTCAGCGTCTCGGTGGAGACGCCGTCGGGCAGCTCGCTGGTCCAGACCTCCGCTGTGGTGGTGCAGATCGAACAGGTGCTGGCCAAGCACGAAGAAGTGCTGCTGGTGCAGTCTCAGGCGGGCTTCGAGCCAGGCATGCAGTTCGCCGGCGGCTCCGGCGTGATGGGCCCAACTCAGGGCTTTATCAGCGTCACCCTGTCGCCCAGAACCGAGCGTGACCGGGACATCTGGCAGATTGAAGAGGCTGTGCGCGCCGACATCGCCCGCATTCCCGGCATCGCCAATGTGGTGGTGAAGGAGAGTGGAAACACCGCTAAGCCCACCACCATCGCACCGTTGGTGGCGCGGGTCAGCGGGCCCGATCCTCTGGTGCTCGATGCGTTGGGTGATGACGTGGTCACAGCCCTGGCCGGTGTCGAGTCCATCGTGCAGCCGACCCGGGCCTGGCGCCGAGACATGGAGCGCGTGCTGCTATCGGTCGAGCCCCACGAGGCCTTGGCAGTGGGCCAGAACCCCCTGAGTGTGGCCCGACAGCTGGTCATGGGTGCCGAGGGCATCGACGCCGGAGTCTGGCGCTCGGACCAGGCGACCGCAGAGCCCATCGAGGTGCGCTTTGCCCGGACCAACTCGCCGGATGTGGATGAGTTCCTGTCCTGGCCGACGGTGATGCAGGGCAGTGGCGAGATCATCCCGCTGCGATCGGTGGTCAAGACGCGAACCGCCATCGAGCAGGGCCTGTTCACCTCCGAGAACCTGAACCCGGTGCTGGATGTGCGAGCGCAGATCGACGGGCGGCCGCTGAGCTTTGTGGTCGCCGACGCCGAGCTGGCGCTGGCCGACCTGGACCTGCCCGAGGGGTACGCCCTGAGCATCGAAGGCGAGAACTCCGACCTGATCGAGTCCCGGGTCTCCATCTTGAGCGCCCTCGCAGTCAGCGTGTTGGCGGTCTACCTGCTGCTGGTCTCGCAGTTCCGCTCCTGGATTCACCCGGTCACAGTGATGATGGCGGTGCCCCTGAGCCTGGTTGGCGTGGCGGCTGCCATGCAGCTGACCGGACAGCCGGTGTCCATGCCCGTCATGGTCGGCTTGGTGCTGCTGGTCGGCACGGTGGTCAACAATTCCATCCTGCTCATCGACATCATTCGGCAGCGGCGAGATGCGGGAGACGAGCGGCGTGAAGCCATCTGCTACGGCGTGCGCAGCCGCTTTCGTCCCATCATGATGACCTCGCTCTCGACGGTCATCGGCATGGTGCCGCTGGCGCTGGCCTGGGCACTCGGCGCCGAGCGCTTCGCGCCCCTGGCCATCGCCGTCATCGGCGGACTGCTGGCCTCGACCCTGCTGACGCTCATCGTCATTCCGGTGCTGTACGACATCGGTGATGGGCTGCAGCGCCCCACCGTGAAGCCGCCTCCCGGGCTGGCTGCGGCCGCTGTGGCCGCGATGCTCGCCCTGCTGACCGTCTCGATGCCCGCCAGCGCCCAGGAGATGCCGATGGAGCAGGCTTGGCAGTTGACCCTGCAGCACCCGGCGGCGACGTCTGCTGGGCTGCGGGTAGATGCGGCCCGAGAGCAGGCTCATGGGGCCACCGCGCGCATGCTGCCGACCCTGGACCTGACCGCACGGGCCACGGAGCTGAGCTACGTGCAGCCGGCGCTGATCGCGATTCCCATCCAGCTTCCGGACGGCTCGACGCCGGACCCTGTGCAGCTGGGCGAGTTCGTGGAGCAGCAGTACGCCATCGAGGTCGCGCTGACCCAGCCGGTGTACGCCGGTGGCGCGATTCGGCAGGGTCGTCGGGCAGCCCGCTCGGCGCTCACCGCGACCGAGGCCGGACAGGCCGACGTGGAGGCCTCGCTCTGGCTGAACTTCGTGCGGGCTTGGTACGGGGTCGATGTGGCGAACGAGGTTGTCCTCAGTCGCGAGCGGGCCCTGGAGTCGGCTCAGCGTCGCGAACAAGCTCTGGTGCGCCTGCCCGCATCGAGCAGGCGACGGAGCTTCAGCTGTCCGTGGTCTCGCTGAAGAAAACCGAAGCAAAACAGCAGCTCGCTGAGGCCCAGGTGGCAG
>CAZBDA010000173.1:6165-8096 GCA_964490445.1 uncultured Rickettsiales bacterium
GGGTAGTTTCTGGTGGCGGTGGTGGGGCTTACGCGGGCCCAGGCGGAGCCGCTGGGGGGTGCGCCCCAGGTGGCAGCTGCCGTGGCGGCGACCGGACTGAAATCGGTTGTGGGCCAGGCGGTGCAGCTCCCCTCGGTCGATGTGGTGCGGGAAGCGGGTCGCTTGGCGGTGCTGCCGGTGGAGCTGGGGATCTCGGCGGCACTGGCGCAGGGGGCTGCGAATGTCGAGGCGGCCGAGGCGAAGGCAAAGGCCACGACCGGCATCCTGGCGCCGCAGGTGGCGGTGCGACTGAGTGCTCAATACGCCAACCCCAACACGCGCTACTTCCCCATCAAGGAGGAGTGGAACAGCTCCTGGAATGCGTCGGCCATCGTGAGCTGGCAGCTGTCGGGCCCTCGCTGGTTCGACGCCCAGTCCGCCCGTCTGCAGGCCGAGGCGGCTAGCGCGGGGCTGGCGGCCATGAGGCGGCAGACCGAGGTGGAGCTGGCCCAGGCGCTGGTGCCGATCGAGCTGGCTCCCAAGCAGCTGGAGGTCTCCGCCGAGCGCATCCGCATTGCCGCCCGAGCGGTGGCGGCGACCGAGACTGCAGTGAGTGAAGGACGGGCCACTCGTGCAGATCTGCTGGACCGCGAAGCCGACCTGGCCATGGCGCGAGCCGCCGAGCTGAAGACGGCCCTCGAAGTCGTCGTGGCCGCGCACACCGCACGCACCCTTCGTGGCGCCTACGGGCCCAACTGATTTCCCCCCATCTCTGGACAGGAACAAAGAACATGAAGACAAGTACAACCTGGCTGGCCGCCCTGATGGCGGTCACGACCGTCGCCTGCAACGACGTCGAGGCCGAGCCGACCGCCGCCGATCCGGCAGCTTCCCACGATCACGGCGACCACGCCCACGGCGAGCCCACCACCAGCAGTGCGGCCAACGGCAGCCTAAAGCCCATCATGGTGACCCTGGGTCAGCAGATGGCCGGGATGCAGGCCGGGCTGTGGGTCGAGGACTTCACCGCGGTGGCGAAGGCCGCCGAGGGCATCGCCGACCATCCCCACGTGGGACCCGATGAGGTGGCGCGCATCAAGGGTGTGCTGGGACCGGAGATGGTCGACTTCGTGGGCGCCGACAAGGTCGTGCACGACGCCGCGGTCCGACTCGGCGAGGCGGCCGCAGCGAAAGACCTGGACGCCACGCTCGAGGAGCTGGCCGCGACTCAGAGTGGCTGCGTGTCCTGCCACACTCAGTTCCGCGCCCGGCTGGCCCAGTAGGGCTTAGAGCGACTAACTTAAGTACTCTCCAAATAGATCCCGGCGCTGGTTGGTCGGAGGTCCCCAACGGCGAGACGACCTCGCGGAGCGTGCCCAACCAAAGTGGGCAGCATGGCGACGCAAGCAGGGACTCGCTGAGCGGACGCCCGAGTGCTTCGACGACCTCCTGGCCACCATCGAGCCGTGGAGGGACCTGTCGTCGCTATCGCCGGACAAGAAAACGTGACAAGCATCAAAGACGATGTTCAAGACATGTTTTTGGCTGACATTCGGTCAATACGGCCACCGCTCCAGTTGGCCTTATCGAACTCCAAAACCAAGAAAGCCCCTGAAGAACGAGCCGTTCTTCAGGGACCGTCAAGATTGGTCGGGGAGACAGGATTCGAACGCGGACCGCCTAGGTCCTGCGACATCCAGCCCCACGGTCCCCTGTCGGCCGCTGGCCTCCAGGGGCTTTCGCGGGCCTTCAAGGGCAAGCCTTTGGCTTTCCCTTTTCGGCTGCCCAAGAGCCGCCGCTTTGCGGCTTGCTTATGTCTGGAGGGTCCAGGTTCGTATCCTGTCCTGCCAACCTCGTAGCCCCCACCTTGGGCTGGCGCCCTGCGGTGGGGGCTTGGGGTCGGGGAGACAGGATTCGAACGCGGACCGCCTAGGTCCTGCGACATCCAGCCC
>CAZBDA010000174.1:0-8008 GCA_964490445.1 uncultured Rickettsiales bacterium
GGCAAGGGGCCGGCTTCCTGCTCATCGCTGATGCCGTCGTTGTCGGAGTCGGTGTCCTCGCAGTCAGGGTCGCCATCGCCGTCGCTGTCACCGAGCCCCTCGACATCGTCGGGGATGGTGTCGAGATCGGAATCACAGTAGCCGTCAGTGAACTCCAGGCAGGGGCCGCTGTTGACGAAGTCCGGCGCGGGCTCAGACTCATTGCAGCCAATAAACAGCAAGCCGTCTTCGATCCACAGCTCGCTGTCGCAGGCATCGGGACCGGAAGTCAGGTGAATCTCGCAGCCGCCCAGGAGGGCAAGCCCGAGGGTGGAAAAGAGGACAAGAGATAGGCTGCGGCTCATGGTGTAACTCCTCGCGGCCCAGAAGCAGCCGCTGCTGCAGACGTGTCGATGGCCCGCCGCCTTGTGCGCCGAACTCAACCCTGTGACGGGGCCGAGACGCGAGGCATTCAGTAGAAGTCGAAAAAGAGTTTGCTAATCCAGGGCCAGCAGGCTCCTGGCGTTGCCGTTGGCGATCGCCTCAGCATGCTCGGCAGCAAGCTGTCCGAGCATCTGCTGGTACCAGGGCACGACCTCGCCTATCTGGCTGTCGCGATCGCCGGGACCGATGTCGGTGCCGAACAGGAAGCGGTCCGAGTGCTGCTCGAGGACCTCCTTCCAGTCCTCGCGCAGAGTCACCCTGTCCAACTCGGCAATCGACTGCTGCTGCTCGGTGAAGGTGTGGCGCGGCAAATAGAAGGGATTTCGGCACGAGAGGTCAGCGCGCAGGTTCGGGTGGGCGTCCAGCAGCGCGCCCACGGCGCTGGGCGGTCCATCGCCGGCATGGGCCCAGATGATGGTGGTGTTCCGGTTGTAGGCCAGCGCCGCCTCGAACGAGTCCATGTTCCCCTCCTCGTAGTCGAAGTGGATGTTGATGGGCACTCCGGCATTGGCCGCGAGGTCGTAGACATCGAGGAACTCCTGGCGATCAGCGGGTTCGTCAACTCCCCCTGTCGCACCGCCCGCAGGGAAGTGCCGGATGCTCAGTTCACCTATCCCCCGAGCGCCCGCTGCGAGCCCCTCGCTCACCTCGGTGACGAGCCCAGACAGGGGTGCCGTCGGAAACAGGAAGGGAACGACATAGTCGGGATGGGCCTCGTACAGGGGCCAGGAGTTGGCCGGACCCAGGACCGAAATCCCAAGGAGACCCGCACCCTCAGCCATGGCCAGAAACGCGGTGACCGAGTCACTCGTCTTGTAGTGGATGTGAGCGTCGAACAACTGTACGGGACCCGGGGCAGCATCGTCATCGCCGGCAGCATCATCGTCGTCGGAAGCATCGTCGTCGCCGGCAGCATCGTCCGCGGCGACAGAGCAGCCCGTGAAGGTAGCCAGCAGAGCAATGACCCACAGCAGACTGAAGACGCGAAGACCGGCACTCATATTGCTCCCAATCACCCGCTCGCTGCGATCCTGGAGGGCGGTCGCCCTAGCCTGCCAAATTGTGACAAAAAAATTGAAACCGCGTGTTTCGCCGTGACCGACAGTTGGGTATACCCCGCGCCATCAACAACATCGGCTGGAGAACCCAATGCGAACACCCTCGGGAAGCCACCCATACCGCTCCTACTCGGCGCTGCTGGCAATCCTGGTCATGCTCGGATTGGCCCCCGCTTCAGCTCTCGCCGACGACCGTTCTGAGCAGGGCGGCGATGACACAGCCGAAAGTGGCGACGAGGCCTCTGAAGACAGCGGTACCCCCACCGACGAAGAGCCGCCTGCCGAGGAAAGCGAAGCGCCCGACACAGACCCCACCTCTGCCGTCGAGGTCGCGCCCGACGCACAGCCCGCTGTGCTACCCACAGCCGCACAGACAGCTCCAGCGAGTCCGGCGCCGCCAGCAGTCGGTTACCAGAAGGGCTTCTTCATTGCCAGCCCCGACGGTGCCTTCAAGATCACCCTGAACGGACGAGTGCAGGCTCGTTTCAGCTTCGAGAACAGCGCGGGTGACCCGCGCGGCAACGAGGCGCAATTCTCGCTGCCCCGCGTTCGCATCAAGTTCAAGGGTCACGCTTTTGACAAGCGCGTCACCTTCGCCCTGCAAATGGCCTTCGACAAGGGCGGCGTGAGCCTCAAAGATGCCCTGGTTGATTTCAACATCATCGATCGCAAACTGATGGTCCAGGTAGGCCAGTTCAAGCGTCCCTTCTCCCGCCAGCAACTGATCTCGAGCGAAAAGCACCAGTTCGTCGACCGAGCAATCACCGACAAGGAGTTCGAGGCAGGCCGTGACCTGGGCATCATGCTGCACAGTCACACGGAGCTTTCCTTCGAGTACGCGGTGGGCGTGTTCAACGGCACCGGTGACAAGGGTCAACTGGAAGGCGATGTCAGCGTGGACCCGAGCACCGGCGAAGGCAAGATCACCTCCGGCAAGTTCTCGAATCTCCCGGACCTGGTCGACCCCATGGTCGTGGCCCGCGTCGGCTGGCACAGCACAGGCTTCGACGGCTACGCCGAGGGTGACTACCAGGGGAGCGACTTCGGCATTGGCATCGGTGGCGGCGTACTGCTCGACTTCGATTCGGATGATGACGACGACAGCGCGATCCGAGCCGGCATCGACTATGCGCTGGCCATCAGGGGACTGAGCAGCACGGGTGGTGTCTACCTCGCGACTGCGCAGGACGGCGAGGGATTCGGCGACCAGCGCTTCGATGCCGTCGGCTTCCATGTGCAGGCCGGATACGTCATCAAGAACAGGGTGGAGCCCGTCATCCGCTACGCACGCATCATGCCCGCAGGCGACGGCGGCGCCCAACAGGAGATCCTGGGCGGCATCAACGTCTTCTTTTGTGGCCACAACCTCAAGTGGCAGACGGATGTCGGCGTCCTGACGGAGCAGGCCGACGGCGACGACGCGGTCGACTTCCGCGCGCGATCTCAAGTCCAACTCTCGTTCTAGAAGTCTTCGACTAGCCTGCAGCCTCGCAGACGTTTTGGAAAAGCACCGGACACCCCACCGGGACCATTGACATCAAACGAAACTCTTGGCTTATACGCCCTATCTACCGTCGGGCCGCTGCGAAGGCCGCCCGATTCGCCCAGGAGGAGTGATGGCGACGATTACCAGCTTATTCGGAGAGCACGCGCCCTTTGGCGAGCTGCAGGCGCACATGCGGGTCGTAAACGAGTGTGCCGGCCACACTCCTGCACTGATGCGGGCTCTCGTCGATGCGGACCACGAAACACTCAAGGAGAAGGCCAAGCTGATCTTCGACCTCGAAGAGCAGGCAGACAGCTTGAAGCACTCCTGCCGACTCCACCTGCCGAGGCGGCTGTTCATGCCGGTAGACCGTCGCGACCTGCTCGACGTCCTGCAATTTCAGGACATCATCGCCGACCGGGCCGAGGACATCGCAGGGATCTTCCTACAGCGGGAAATGCCCACCCCCGAGCCGATGAGGGAACCCCTGGTCGCGCTGACAAAGAAGTGTGTCGAGGTGGTCGAGATGACCACGCAGGTCATCGAGCTCTTCGACGAACTCCTCGAAGTGGGATTCCGCGGCAAGGTGGTCGACCAGGTCGAGGCCCTGGTTTCGGAAATCAACACGGCAGAAGGTGAGGCCGACCGACTCGAGCGGGAGCTGTCGAGGATTCTGTTTTCCCTGGAGGGTGAACTCGACCTCATGAGCGTGGTGCTCTGGTACCGAATCCTGGAGTGGATCGGTGACCTGGCGGACTACGCCGAGAAGGTCGGCAACAGCTTCCGACTCATCATCGCCAGGTAGTAAGGGCAGCGCAGTGGAAATCATCGCCTTACACGGAACCGTCTTTATCGGCCTGGCCGTCGTCTTCGGGCTCTACATGTGCTGGGGCATCGGCGCGAACGATGTCGCCAACGCCATGGGCACGTCGGTGGGATCCGGTGCCATCACAGTCCGCCAAGCAGTCATCATCGCAGCCATCTTCGAGTTTGCCGGAGCCTTCCTGGCGGGTGGGCATGTCACCAAGACCATTCGCAAGGGGATCATCGACCCGTCTCTGATCGTAGACGAGCCGCAACTACTGGTCTTCGGGATGCTCGCAGCACTGCTAGCGGCTGCCATCTGGCTGATGATCGCCTCGCGCAAGGGCTGGCCGGTCTCCACCACTCACACCATTGTCGGTGCCGTGGTCGGCTTCGGCCTGGTGGGCATCGGCCCCGAGGCGGTCAACTGGCCGAAGATTGCTCAGATCGCCGCCAGTTGGGTCATCTCTCCGGCTGTCGGTGGCTTGATCGCCTTCTTGTTGATGATCTCCATCCATCGTCTCATCCTCGAAAAGGACAAGCCCTTCGAGGCCGGCAAGCGCTGGGGCCCGATGTACATCTTCCTGGTCGGCTTCATCATCACCCTGGTCACTTCATTCAAGGGGCTCAAGCACCTGAATCTCGACCTCACGATCGGCATGAGCGTGCTGCTCTCCATCGTGGTAGGCATTCTTACCGCAGCCGTTGGCTGGTACCTGATGTCGAAGGTCGAGATTGACCCTGTCGCTGACAAGGAGTTCCACTTCGCAAGCCTGGAGCGTGTGTTCGCGCCGGCAATGATCTTCACGGCCTGTGCCATGGCCTTTGCCCATGGCTCCAACGACGTGGCCAACGGAATCGGACCCATGGCCGCCGTGGTCAGCATCGTCAAGAACTCCGGGGACATTGCCCAGAACTCCGAACTGCCACTGTGGATCCTCATCGTCGGCGGGGTAGGCATCATCGTCGGCCTGGCGACGCTCGGCTACCAGGTGATGAAGACCATCGGCAAGGACATCACCGCCCTGACTCCCACCCGGGGCTTCTGTGCGACACTGGCCGCGGCATCCACGGTCGTAGTGGCCTCGCGAACGGGACTGCCCGTGTCCACCACCCACATCGCTGTGGGCGCGGTCATCGGGGTCGGTCTGGCCCGAGGTCTCGGTGCTATCGACCTGCGGGTTGTCGGCACGATCATCGTCTCCTGGCTGGTCACACTGCCCGTCGGCGCAACTCTGGCGGCGTTCTTCTTCTTTACGCTCAAGGGCATGTTCTCGGGCTGACCGTCCACCTGAGAGAGCGGTACCTGCCGCCGGCAAACTGTCTACAAGCGCTCTAGTTGAGCGGATGCGGCTCGACGGTCAGCGTGCGCGAGTCCGTAAAGACCGGACCCGACGTCGGCGTAATGCGCGCTGAGAAGACGACCTCTTCGCCGTCCAGTTCGCTGTCATCGGCGATGTCCAGGATCGCGAGTCGGCCGAGAATCTGGTGGCTCCACGAGGGATCCGGAGGACTGGTAGGCACCATCCCCTGCGTGAAGGTCCCGTTGACCACCAGTTGCCGACCGTCATGCTCGACCTCCAGCTGCATCGTTGGGTTGTCCGGGTCTGCGAGATCATCATGATTCCCTGTCTCAATGCCGACAGCACGCAATGAGCCCAGCAGGTGGTAGCCACCCTGGGGGCCGTGGATCACCACAATTTCATCGCCGTCCTCGAGGGCTTCGAACTCGAGTTCACCGGTTCCCAACTCGAAGGCGGGCTCCGGTGGCTGGCATCCCGAGGCCACAAGGCACCCGAGAATCAGCAACAGCACACTTCTCACAGGCACAGACACTGGCAGTCTTCGTTGCGGCGCAGGCAACTCTCGCCGGTACGAGACTCGATGAGCTCCGACCACAGAGCATCGGCGATGCTGTAGCGCCAGGTATCATCGAGTTGGTTACTGCACTCAGCGTGCATGCCGCCAAAGACCCAGATGTTGTCGTACATGATGGCGTGCATCCCTCGATGCCGGCGCTCGAGAATGTTGAGATCCTGTTCGACGTAGTTGGCCGGCACCTCTGAGCTGTTGCCAAGGCAGCCGAGCGGCTCCCCCGTGAACGAGTCGCCCTGGTAGACCAGGTCCCACACCTTGTCGCCGGGATCAAAGGACCACAGATCGTTGGCATCACCGATGTCGGTGTGTCCTCCGAACAACAGGTAGCGTTCTCGCAGCGGATCGTAGTTCAAAGCAGGATGCATGCGAGTCGATGGGGCGTCGCCATCGCTGGCACCATCGTGCAGTTCCCGCCAACGAAAATCATCGAGATCAAGGGAGAAGAAGTCGTTGTACGCGAGGCTCTGGAAGTCTCCCCGCTGGCCCGCCATCACCAGGATGCGATTCTTGTGCGGATCGTAGGAGGAGCCAAAAAAGGCCCGCGACGACGGTGCATTGCCGCTGGTCTCGACCTCGCTCCATCCCTGGGTATCGGTCCAGGCCCACAGTTCCGAGGACGGTTCGATAGCCAGCGGGTTTCGGTTCGTCGCTCCACCCCACAGGTAAAAGGTCTGCGCCTGCTCGTCCCAGGCGCCTGCGGGGTAGTAGCGGCCAGCCGGGGCATCGGCCTCACCATCGTGCAGCAGGGACCATGTCCTGGTGACAAAGTCGAATTGCCAGAGGTCGTTGTACAGGTCATACAGGCCGGTCGTGTTGGCCTCTCGCCAGCGGCCACCGAACAGCAGGGCGCGACGGCCCGGGGCATCGTAGGCCAGCGTGTAGCGACCGCGAGCAGACGGGGACTCATCGGAGCTCACTTCTACCCAGCCGAATCCCGGCTCGAAGATCCAGGTGTCGTCCCGGTAGGCAGCCCAGGGGATCTGGTCGACGATGGGAGCATCGTTGCCGCCGAAGATCATGATGGAGTTACTCAACTCATCGGCAACCGCCAGCACCTCGCTACGCTTGCCGGGACGCTCGGTGCTCTCGATGCGATCCAGGTCGAGTTCCGGTTCAGGGGCGGCGGGGCACGCCAGGAGCAGCGAGCAACTCAGCGAAAGCAGGACGGGCCGAACACAACGAAAGGACATCGGGAACTCCTATAACACAACGAAAGGACATCGGGAACTCCTATGGAAGAACCACTCAATAGCTACGTTCGAGGTTGCTGTCGATAGCAGTTCGATGCCTGCTGTGATCCCGCCCCGCGCGCAGCTATCAGGGCGGGCAGACACCGCCATTGCCATAGATGTTCACAAAGCCAGTCACTGCGATGGGAGCCACCACCGCGTTCGCGTAGCTCTCACACAGCGATTGGTTGTTGGTGATGTCGAGATCATGACCAACCGAGGTCAACGAACTGAGGCCACTGAGGTCGGTGAGCAGATCGTTGTCGGCTATGAGCAGGTCCGAGCCCACCGCAGTGAGGTTGCTCATGCCGTGAATGTTCAGCAGGCCGACGTTGTCGTGAACGTGCAGGTCTCCCCCGACATAGGAGAGCCCAGAGAGACCATCGATCTGCGTCAGCAGAGGATTGCGCGCCACATCGAGATCAACCCCCACAGTACTCACACTCGAGAGACCGTCGATGTTGATCATCGCGGTATTCCAGGCGACATTCAGGTCGCTGCCCACTGCCGTGAGCGCGGCAAAGCCATCCATGTTGGGCAACGCGTAGTTGTCATAGACCCGCATGTCGGCACCGACGATGAAGATGTTTGCCAGTCCGTCCGCGCTCACCAGCAGCGGGTTGTGGTGAATCACGAGATCCGTCGAAATCGACTGCAGCCCCGCGAGGCCGTCAAGATTGGCGAGCACAGGATTGTTGTAGATGTGCAGGCTCACGCCCAGCCAATTGAGAGCGGCCAGCCCATCGACGTCCCCCAGCGCAGCGTTGTCGTGCACCTCGAGGCCGCGGATGATGGTGTGTAGGTTGTGCAGTCCGTCAAGGCTGGCCAGGGCCGATGTGTTCGACACGAACACATCGCCGTCCACCCGCTCCAGGCAGGCCAGCGGCGCCAGGTCGACCAGGTCCGCCGGGGTGCTCTGGATGGTCAGATCACCGTCGATGCTTCCACAGCTTGCCAGGGCGCTCAGATCCGCTGCGTTGCTGACGGTATAGCTACCACTGCACGCGACACAGCCGGGAGCCAGGTCGTCGTCATCCCCTGTGCTGTCATCGTCACCTCATGACTAGTCATCATCAACCCACTAGTCATCATCGCCGCAGCAGTCGTCATCCCCGAACAAGTAGTCCACG
>CAZBDA010000175.1:0-7894 GCA_964490445.1 uncultured Rickettsiales bacterium
GATCGATTTCGGCCAGGGTCTGCTCGACTTCTGTCGCGGGCAACAGGCTGGGCGTGCCGCCACCGAAGTAGACGCTCTGCATGGCATCGCAAAGGGGCCCAAGTCGCGATGTACGAAGCCTCAACTCTCCCCGCAGAGCCTCCATGTAGCGCGGAATTCGGTGCTCCATGCCCGTGTATGTGTTGAAGTCGCAGTAAGGGCACTTGTGCCCGCAGAACGGGATGTGCAGGTAGATTCCAGCAATCATGTGCCGACATCCTGCCGGAGACCATCCTGCCTGTCCTCCATGATCACCTGCTTCGCTGCGAGCGAACCCGCGACGGGATTGCTGGCACCGCCTTCACGTTCTGCCTGTTGGTGGTGCTGTTGCTGCTGGCGGGGTGTGCGACGACCCGAGGACGAGGAGTCGACCTGGGCTACCTGCGGGGCCAGCCGGTGTTGGTGGTTGCCGACATCGAGGAAGGAGCCGATGCTCGGGCCATCCTGGACGCCCAGCAGCTCGAGGCCGCCCTCGTTCGGGCGCTCGCAGTGGTGCCACTGCGTCTCTGGCCTGGAGCCGCTGACGCCGGCTTGCGACAGCGGCTGGCGGCAGCAGCGACTCGTCTCGAGGACGCCAGGGAGGCTGCCGAGGTGCGGCGCTTGCCGTGGTTGCTCGTGCGCAGTTCCGAGGGATTGCGAATCGAGACCACCCGAGGGGCGAAGGTGTTGTGGCAGCTCTCCCTCGCCGACCGCAGGCCCCTGCATCGGGCCGTTCGGGGACTGACCCGTGTCCTGAGTCGCGCCAGTGCGGCTGGCGACGAGCCGCAGGCGACGGTCGTGCTGAGTACCGAGACCCGCCTTGCCGACGCCTTCCTACTGGCCGAGTTGCGGCTACTGGCGGTAGCAAAGCGTTGGCAGGAACATCGCCGCCTCGCCGCCCAATCGGTCGAGCGTTGGCCTGCGGATCCGGCGGTCAGAGTGCACGCGATTCTTGCTGCGGCGCCAGCAGCCGAGGTGCTGACCGCGGATCTGCGCGCCGCTGTGGCCATGAACCCCGACGGTGAGAGCGAACTGCTGGCGCTGGCGCTGGCTGCGGAGGCGGCCGGACAGAGAGGGCTTGCGCTGCTTTGGCGGGAACAGTTGGTGAAGCTGTTTCCGCAGCGTATCGACTATCGGCCGGAACTCGCGGACCTGTTCGTGCTTCACGATGAGGCGGAAGCGGCACTCAGGCTCTGTCGGAGTGGCCTGTCTCGTGTCGATGGAGAAGCGATCCAGAAGTTGCCTCGGGGTACTGCGCCCCACCAGCACAGTGGAGCCCTCCCCTATGCGGACCTGTCCTTTGCGACCGGTTGGTACCTGGCGCTGGCTGCGAGTTGGGAACTCGCAGCCCACAACTACCTGCGTGCTGAGCAGGTGTACGAAGCCCTCGGCCGGCCCCGGGAACGGGCCGACGCCCTCAACAATGCCGGGGTCGCCATGGTGCAGGCCGGCCGGCCCCTGGCGGCGGCGGGTGCCTTGCGAACGGCCCGTGCGCTTCGTGCAGAACAGGGTACGCCGAAGCGAACGGCGACCAGCAGCTACAACCTGGCGCGCGCCCTGGCGGATGCGGATCGGCCGGTCCAATCACTCGAGGCCTACCGACAGGCAGTGCTCGAATACCGTCGCGCCGGCGCCGAACAGGAGGCGCTCGAGACCGCGATCGAGCGCCTCGCTGTAGTGGCTCGAACTGGCGACGCCCAGGCGCTCGAACGCGACGCCGACGCGGTGCTCGGGCAATTGGCTGCTTGGGGCGGAGACGCGGGGGAACTGAGGGCCTCGCTTCTGTACGAGCTGGGGCGGGGCCGGCACAGTCTCGGGCTGCCGGAGCAGGCATTGGCGGCGTACCAGCAGGCGCTGGAGGCGTGGCGGCAGTTGGGCCGCCGTTTGGAAGTGGGGCAACTGCTCTACTCGATGGCCTTGCCGCACCTCGCCCTGTTGCGCTTCGAAGCTGCTCATCGCGACCTGGTCTCGGCCTTGCAGATCGCAGTGGATCTCGGCGACTCCACTTCCATCATCGCCATCCGCGAGCAGTTGCGGCAGGTAGAGGAGTTGCTCCGGGCGCGTGGCGAGCAGGTGCCGAGCGTACCCGAGCAGCTTCGGCCCTGGTTGCAGGGGGAGGGACAGCCCGTTCGGTAACCGGCCCGCAGTCGAACGCGTCGCGGCCGGCTACTTGCGGATCTCGAGGCACTCGTTGGTGGTGTTCACCTCGTACCAGCCGAGCTCGTCGAGCCAGTACTCGCCCTGGAAGGGCCAGTAGCGATAGCCCTGTGGCACGTTCGGGTCCATCTTCCGGTTCGCGATCTTGTCGAGCAGTTGGCCGCGATAGGCCGCGTCGTAGAGGTCCTTCTCGGCGGTGATCAACTCGACCTTGTAGATCTCCGAACTGCCCAGGTGCCCCTGCAGCACGGCGTGCATTCCCCGCAGCTTGGCCATGGCCTCTCGCCCTTTGTCCTCGGTCGCGGAGCGGCGCCGCTTGTCCAGGGCGCCCTCGAGGTCGCGGCGCAATGCCGAGCGCTCCCAGCCGGTCTTGAGAGCCGCCACAGCCTGCAGTTCGCGGTCGATGCCGGCGATGTAGTTGCCCACGTGCACCAGGTTGGAGTCGCTTGCGAAGTGTTGGCGCACCGCTTCCGGCAGGGGGATGCCTGCATCTTTGCGCTCGGTCTTCCAGGCATACAGCGCCTTGAACAGCCGATTCGGGTCCTTCTCGGCCTCGCGAATGGCTGTCTCGAGCTGCTCCGCTATCGGGTAGTGGCGTTCGGTGAACTTCGCCAGCATTTTCTGGCCGTCGATGTACTTGCACAGGTAGTAGAAGATCAGCACCCGCAGCAGGGTCGCGTCCGGGTGATAGACGCCGTCGAAAAACGGGGAATCGACCGACTGCAGGTGGGACAGCGCCCCCGACAGTCGCTGCAAGCGGAAGTAAGACCAGGCCGCTTCGTACATCGACTCGAACCACAACTCGGAGCCGCGCGGAGTGCGCTCGAAGTGTTCGATGGCCCGCTCGAAGTTACCGATTGCGTAGTAGGCGCGTGCCAGGTTGATGTTGGCGACTTCCCAGGTGTTGCCGCCGCCGCTGTCTCGGCGCGCCGAGTTCACCGCCGCAGCCAGGGGCGCTATCGCATCGACGGGCTTCTGCTCTCGGGTAAGCACGATGCCCTCGACCATGCGAGCGCGAGCGTAGTACTCGGTGTTCTTCGGCACCATGCTCAGGTAGCCCCTGGCCGCTGCCCAATCCTGATTGTCGTAGTGGAACATGCCGACCCAGTACATGGCGGGGCCCTGGAAACCGGCGCTCACGGCTGAGGTGTCGAGTTTCGATAGCCCCGGTGCCAGCAGCCAACCTGCGTCCATGCGACGCGCCAGCGACACCGAGCGCTTGATCCCCTTGGCCAGGAACTTGCTGCCGGGATCGGCACCGGCGAGGAAGCGGTTGTATTCCTCGAGGGCAGAGTAGGGCAGTCCCATCTGCTCGAGGCAGTTGGCCAGGTAGTAGCGGATGTCGCTGTGGAAGTACTCGGCGTCGGGGTCTTCGAGCACCTTGTTGAAACTCAGGCTGGAGAGAGCCCACTCTTTTGCGCCGAACTGCTTGATTGCCTTGCGCAGCCGCCGTGGTGTTTCGGGAGCAGTGTCTTCCTCGATGGCGATCCCGGCGTCCCGGGCATCCTGGCGGGCTTGTTCTTCTTCCTTGCGCTGCTGTTCTGCTTCCTGCTTGCGTTCGTTCTCAGCATCGCGGTCCGCTTCCCGCGCTTTCAGCAGGTCGTCGAGTGCGGTGTATTGTTTTCGCTCGTCGTTGAACTCTCGGGCATTGCTTAGGGCTTGTAGTACCGGCATGGCACTGCGAGCCTCGTTCAGGTTGCCACGGATGAGTTGGGCAATTACCCAGTAGTAGGTTGCCCGGCGACCGATGCTCCCCTGGCACGACTGCAGTTCCTCGAGGGTCGTTTGTTGTTCGTACTGCCAGGTCGCCTCGGCGTTCCCGCCGGCTTTCAGTTTCGCGTACTCCTCGTCGATCCCCTCGTAAGCGTCGGCGAGGCGCCAGGGTTCGCAGTTGGCTGTCTGCGCGAACACCGGGCTCGAGAGCAGCAGGCCGGCCGCGATCGCCAGCAGTGGGACACGCAGGGCGATCACCTGGCTACCTCCCGCGACCGGTGTAGAAGGCGAGTCCCAGCCCGAACTGGAAGTTGTTGCGTGCGGTGACTTTGCCCGAGTAGGTGCGCTGCTCGATGGAGATGTGGTCGCGCAGATCGACCTTGAGAGCGACCTTCGGGCTAAGGAAGAACTTCAGCCCGAGCCCTACGCTGGGGCCGACCACGGCGCGGAACCCGGCATCGGCCTCGAGGCGCTGTGCCAGGTAGCCGTGGGCACCGAGGGTGCCGTACACGTCGAAGTGAATGACCTTGCTTCTGCCCCAGGCGAGCTTCGCGTAGATGGGTGACCAGACCACGTTGACACTGCCGCCGGCCAGTTGCCTGGCGGCATCGGAGCCGAGGCTGGTGAGGTTGCCGCCGGCCGAGTTGCCGAGGAAGGTGACATCCTGCCAGTGGCCGTTGCCCCAGCCGTAGCCGCCCTGGAGCATGATCTCGAGGCCGACGTTCTCGCTTGGATTGAGCGTCAGGTTGAAGCCCAGCATGAGGCCCGCCGTGTAGGGGTCCCAGGGCTGGGTGCTGAGCAGGAAGCCGACCTCGTGGTGGCCGCGCTTCACGTACAGGTTCTTCTGAACCACGCGCACGTCCTGGTTACGCAGAACGCCGACCTCTTCGACCTTGACCTCCGAGGTGTCGTCCTTCTTTTTCTTGGTGGTCTTGCGCTTGGCAGCTTCGGCGCCGCTGGGCAGGAGCAGGCACAGGGCCAGCACCGGGAGCAGGAGTCTCGCGAACATCTTCATCGGGGAATCCAGTTGCTGCCTAGAACGGGAGATCGCGTCCGACCTGGCTGCGGCGGTCGTGGAGCGGGTAGTAGTAGATGTCGACCTGGGCATTGAAGCTCGGCACGTCTTGGCCGGAGAAGCGGATGCTGCGGTCGGTTGGGGCATAAGACCAGCCGCCCGAGGGCGCGTCGGCGTGATTGGGTACCAGTTCGCCGTTGACGATGACGGTGATGGTCTCTTCGTCGGGGATGGTGCTGAGGCGCCAGCCTGCCGAGAGGCCGCTGACCAGCGCGCCGATGTTGCGCAGGGATTCCTGGAAATCGTTGAGGGTGCAACTGGTGGGATCATCCTCGACGGTAGCGATCTTGATCGGGCTGTAGAGGCCGCCCGTCAGGCAGGCCGCCTGCTGGTAGAAGTCCAGGCCGCAGACGTCGGAGCCGAACTCGTTGCAGGGCCCCGGAATGGTGCGTACCGAGCCGTCGCACCAGACCGTCTCCTCGGAGCCTGCCTGGTAGCTCGGGCCGATGGTAGCGAACACCACGGGCGCGTCCATGCCGTCGAAGAAGTCGAGGAACCACGAGATGCGACAGTCGCACTCACCGAAGAACAGGTCGTCGTTGTGCTCGAGCTCGCACTGGCTGACCCATTCCGGTGGCGGAAACAAGCCACTTCGGTAGGTGTCGTCGCCCTCGTCAGAGACGACGATGACCACGGTCGCCGCGCCGTCGCGGAAGAAACCGGCGTTGCAGGAGCGTTCTGCTTCGGGCACTTGCTGGCAGACGATCTTGACCGGGTCCGTGTCCGGGCGATTTTCGAGACCGTTCCAAAAGTCAGTGCCCTGGCCCTTGCACATGGCATAGGCCGCCGCATGCGTGCCGGTCTCGTTGCCCGTTCCGGACACGCCGACGTCGACCAGGTCGATGAAGTCGCCGAGCACGTTGTCACTCGCCGGTGTCAGGATCGCAGGTGGCTGGCAACCCCCTGCGCCGCCCACCGGGCCGAGGGAGCGGATGTTGCCCTGCTTGCCGTTTCCGGAGTTGTCCAGGTCGGTCGTGGTGACCCCCATGTGGTAGTTCAGAAAGCGCTCCTGGTTCTGCAGGAACTCGGCGAAGGCGGCGGTGGCGTCGGTGACCGAGTCGTAGTCCAACTCCTGGCCCTCGGTGGAGTCGAGGTTCGCGAACTCGGCGATGAAGTCACCGAAGTTGGCCTGGATCTCGGCCTGTGCACTGGCCATCGAGTTGCTGTCGTCGACCACCCAGAGGATGTCCACCTCGCTGTTGAACTCGGCCTGCTCGAAGCGGTCGTGTACCAGCAGGTCGTAGGGATTGCATGCATCCAGACCCAGGGCGACGAACGCTGCAAGCACAGCCCCGGCGGCTGCGATGTACCGGGCCTTGGGCATGGTGGATTTCCTCCGCTGCGGGCTGTTCCTGCCACCCGAAGTCGGACGATTCTAGGGGTAGGGTCGGTGCACGTGCAAGCTCCCCTGCGTGCCTGCCCGCCGCGGGCAGCAAATTGTTCCGGGCGGAGCGCTGCCGCGGCTGTTACCCTGCCCGCCGATGAGCACGCCCACACTCAAGGAACTGCGCGGCCGCGTGGATGCGACGAACCAGGAGATCCTGGCGTTGCTCAACGAGCGCCTGGCGCTGGTCGAACAGATCAAGTTGATCAAGGAGAAGAGTAGTTCCCGGCTCTACAGCCCCGAGCGCGAGGCTGAGATGCTCGACCAACTCATGCTTGCCAACGAGGGGCCGCTTACTGCCGACCGGCTGCGACATATCTTCAAGGAGATCTTCAAGCTGGCGCTGGAGCACATGAAGGCAGACACCCGCGGGCAACTGCACGTGCATCGAGGCCAGGGCGATCCGGACAAGGTGTACAGCATCTGTGGTCACAGTCTCGGAGGCCAACCCGAACTGATCGCGGGGCCCTGTTCCGTGGAATCCCTCGAGCAGACCGACAGGGTTGCCCGACATCTCAAGGAGCTGGGGGTGTCCTTCCTGCGTGGTGGCGCCTACAAGCCGAGGACCTCGCCCTACTCGTTCCAGGGGCTCGGCGTTGCCGCGCTCAAGATCCTGCGCGAGGTGGCCGATCGCTATGACCTGGCGGTAGTGACCGAAATTCTCGATCCGAGGCACTACGAGCAGGTGGCGGAGTACTGCGATGTATTCCAGGTGGGGACGCGCAACATGTACAACTACGAGTTGCTGCGCCTGCTCGGCCAGGCCAACAAGCCCGTGCTGCTCAAGCGTGGCTTCATGGCCACCCTCGAAGAGTTCATCCTGGCAGCTGAGTACGTCGCCAAGGAGGGCAACCAGGAGATCATCCTCTGCGAGCGCGGCATCCGTACCCACGAGCGCTGGACCCGCAACACCATCGATGTATCGGCGATCCCCCTGCTGCGTATCGAGACTCCCTTCCCGGTCATTGTCGACGTGAGCCACGGCACCGGTCGCAAGGACATCATGATCCCGATGGCGAAGGCGGCGCTGGCTGCAGGGGCCCAGGGCATCATGGCCGAGGTGCACCCGACCCCGGCCCTCGCGCTGTCGGACAACACGCAGCAGATGGACCTGGACGAACTGTCCGAATTCCACGCCGCCGTATTCAGCGACTGAGCAGGCGCGCCGGGCCCAGTCGGCTCAGGAGCGGGTCGGGCCGAGCAACTCGCGGATTGCCCGGAACGAGCGTGACACCGCATTGGCGTGAAAACCACCGGTGCTCTGGACCTCTTTGAACAGGTCCTTCCAGAGCGGATTGAGATTGGCACGCAGACCGTCCAGGTCATTCCCGTCGATGTAGCCGAACAGTCGTTGAATCGGCTCGGGCACACTGTCCTTTGGGTAGGCGCCGCCCATGTAGTCGACAATCTCGCGGAGTTGAGCATCGAGTCCGCCAGGCACCGTCGTGCCGGCAGCCGCCTCTTCGGCGGGCGCGGCCACGATGACTTCTTCGCTCTATTAGGCGGGCGCGGCCCCCATGACTTCTTCGATCTCTTCGGCGGACGCG
>CAZBDA010000176.1:0-7866 GCA_964490445.1 uncultured Rickettsiales bacterium
GACCCCCCCGGGCCCAGGTGCTAGGGCTCAGTGTGTCGAATGCCCCCCAACTGGAGCACCGCTTGGCCAGCTTCTCAAATCGTCTCCTGAATGCCCCCTGGCGCACCATCCTTCTACTCGGAGTCGCGCTCGTCCTGGCCAGCTGCGAGTGCAGCGACCAGACCATCAGCGAGCCCACGCCCGATCCCACCCCGGCACCGAACTACAACCGCGGTTTCTACCTGGACATGGCGCTCGATAGCGCCGGGAATCCCTGGCTTGCATACCAGGAGCGGGACACGACCGCCCTGTACGTAGCCCGCGGCAGCGGCGATCCGGTCGCGTTCACTCACCACAGTGTCGACGGCGAAGGTGAGGTTCAGGGCGGCCTGCTGATCGGTAACTTCGATGGCGGCTACTACGCCACCATCGCTCTCGATGCGGGAGATGTCCCCCACGTAGCCCACTGGGACCGCGAGGGTGGTCGGCTGCGCTACGCAACCGACAGCGGCGAGGGCTGGACTGTCGAGACGCTCGACACCGGCAACGTGGGCGAGTTTGCCAGCATCGGCATCCGCCTGGGCGAACCGATCGTCGCCTACTACGACTATGGAGCGGGCAGCCTCAAGGTCGCCCATCGCAACGGCGGCCAGTGGTCTACAGAGACGGTCGATGAAGGGGACGGCTCGACCTCCTCGGCGACGGGCAAGTATGCCGACCTGCTGGTCTCGGCCAACGGCACCGTACACATCGCCTACTTTGATGAGGCAGCAGGTGAGCTGCGGGTTGCCAGCGGCACGCCCGGCAACTGGACGACCGCCACATGGCACACCTCGGAACTCGGCAAGACAGGCGCCTGGCCCGACATCACAGAGCAGGGAGGCAGCCTGTACGTCTCTTTCCAGGACCTCGCCGCGAAGGCCTTGATGTTCGGCCGCTGGACGGGTGCCTCGCTCGACGCGACGGTGGTGCACAGCGGCGAGTTCATCGGCGCGGACTCCGCCACAGCCTGGGTCGGCGACAGCCCCGCAGTGATGTACCACGACGGCGTGAACAACGATGCCATCCTCGCGGTCAACACTGGTAACGGTTGGACCCACGGCATCCATCGCGGCGACGGCGCCCACGGCTTCCACAACTCCCTCGAGGTCGGCAGCACGGGCCAGCTCAACTGGGCGGGCTTCAACCACTCCACCACCGACATCGAGTTTCAGCGCTTCTCGCTGCAGTAGATAGGCTGGGTGCCCAATCGGGTCCCTCCAAGCCATGTTTCGTCTTGCCTTCCTCAGTGTGCTGCTGACCTGGCTCCTGCCTCTGGGGACCGGCTGCGCCACGTTCGGGACTGCCGGCGAAGGCAGCCGCGGCAGTCCCCAGGTCAAGACCACCCGCGCCCAGGCACTACGCGAGGACCTCGATAGCGACGGAGTGCCGGACAAGTTCGATAAGTGCCCAGGTCAGCGCGAGGACCTGGACTCCTTCCAGGACGACGACGGCTGCCCCGAGCTCGACAACGACAACGACCTGATCCCCGATGTCTATGACCGCTGCCCCGCCACCCAGGAAGACATCGACGGCTACCAGGACGCAGACGGCTGCCCGGACCCCGACAACGACGGCGATAAGATCCCCGACGAGCTCGACAGTTGCCCCTTCGACGCCGAGGACTACGACGGCTTCGAGGACCTGGGCGGCTGCCCGGACCCCGACAACGACGGCGACGGCATTCTTGACCGCCACGACCGCTGCCCAATGCGTGCAGAGACCTTCAATCGATACCGAGACCGGGACGGCTGCCCCGACTGACTAGAAGGTGGTGGAGACCTCTTCCCCGAGCAAGATCTCGTCGTTGCCGTACTTTCGGACCAACACCTCGCAGGGGCTCTCCCCACCAGCCTCGCACCAGCAGTCCTTGCGGCTCTTCCAGGCGCCGTACTTCTTGTCGTCGCGGTAGTTGCCCTTGGTACAGGTCTCAGCCCGGTTTCGCGAGCTCCAGGTGCCGCGAGTCGCCATTCCAGATTCGTCGCAGGAGTGCCACCTGGGACCCGGTCGGGTCAACCACGCACCGTGCTTGACGCCGTCCTTGTAACTGCCCTGCTCGATCCACCAGCCACACTGCTTGTCGAAGCGCTTGAAGCTTCCGTGCCTCTTGCCCTTGGCCCAGAACTGCTCGGACTCCAGGGCACTGCTGGGGATGTCAGGATCAGAATTCACCGCAGGACGATGAGTAAGCCACCTGCCATCCTTCAAGTCATTGCTGTACGCCCCCTCCTCGGAGCGATCTCCCGACTCGTGGTACCCGACGCAGGGGCCTTCCTTGCGGCCCTGCTTCCAGGTCACTGTCCTCTTGAGTTCCCCGTCGGGGCGCCAGTAAGAGAACAGGCCATCCTTCTGCAGGCTTCCTGCCTTGTCGGTGGTACCCCAGAGGTAGGATCCCCGACCGAGGCGAGTACCGTCGGCATCCCACTCCTGCCACAGCAGGTGCTTGTCGCCCTGCACCGGCGCAAGCTCTTCGCGGAGTTGGCCGTTTTCATGCCAGACCCGTCGGAACGCGAGCTTGCCCTCGCTGTCGTAATCGGCTGATTGGCGCTTGTTGCCCGAGTCGTACCAGAGACGCTCCTCGACCATGAAGCCGGCCTTGTAACTTCGTTGCTCGACACGGCTGCCGGCAACCGACCACTGCTCCACCCGAGTGCGACGAGGATCTACGAAATCCCGGTGCACACGAATGACCTGCAGAGTCCGCACGTTGCCAACCACCGGCTGCAAGACCAGGCGTACGGAACCGCCAACCGCGCCGTTCAGCCGTTTCGAGATGAACTCTTCTTCGGGAGCCGGTGGCAATTGCCAGTCACCAATGGCAAGCAGCTTCTCGCCAATGCGCACACCAGCCAGCGCCGCCGGGCCGCCGTGGACCAGGGCGGCAATCCTGGCATCATCGCCAACCAGCAGCCCGATGCCGAGAGTGCCGACAGCCTCGTCCGGCCAGCTGGTCGAGCCGGCGGCAGGGTCGTAGCCGACTCGACTCATCATGGCGCCGTTCTCGTCCTGTTTGTCGAAGGTCAGCAGCCGTCCCTCGGCACCAAAGGCGCGCTTCTCGGCGACGGCACCGTTGCCGTGGTAGACCGCCTCGTCTACCTGGTGGCCCTTGGAGTAGTGAGAGAGGCTGAGCAGCTTGCCCTGTTCGCTCCATTTCCTGACGGAGCCGGCATCCGTGTGCAGCCCCACCGCCTCGTAGAGCTTGAATCCCTGGTTGTTCCACTTCACCTCGCTGATCAACAGCTCCTCTTCCCAGACGGATTCATGGACCTTCTGACCGCGCCGGCCCCAGCGCGATGAGCGTACCTTCTTACCGTCCTGGTACTCGGTTTCCTGCGCCGGGTTGCCTTCATCGTCAATCCAGCGGTGAATGCCGACCGGAACACCCTGGTCATAGCCACGCACCAGGGCCTCGATGCCGTTGTCGTGCCAGACCGTGAACGTGCCCCAGGGCTCGCCCATGTTGTACTCGCCCCGCGAGTAGGGCTCGCCATCATCGAACCAGGCCTCGAACAGTCCGTCCTCGAGTCCATCGACGTAGCTGCCCGTCTCCCGAACCTTGCCATTGGGATGCAGCGAACGGAATGGACCATGCGAGGTCCCATCAGGCTTCTGACACGAGTAGCCGCCGTCTACAGTCTCTGCCTTCTCAGCACCTTCGGGGCACGAGACAAACATGCCTCCACCACAGCCCCAGGCACCAGCCAGCAGCACGGCCGGGAAAAGCGAGAGGAGGGAACGAATCAAGGGGTTCACGGGACCTGCCTCCGGGTGGTCCAGCAGAACTTATCACGCCGGGTCAGCCGCCTGCTTGCCTCAGCGCTGTCAGGACCGTATCGACAGTGATCACCTCGGGCAGAGCAATGTTCGCCCGGCTGCGGTCCGCCGGCACCACCAGGTAGAACGGCACACCCGCCTTGCCGTAGCGACGCAACCACTTGGTGATCACCTCGTCCCGGCGAGTCCAATCGGCCTTCAGTGGTACGACCCCCAGTTCGGCCATGCCCTCTCGCACGGCCAAACTCTCCAGGATGGTCTTTTCGTTCACCTTGCATGTCAGGCACCAGTCGGCAGTGAAGTCGACAAACACAGTGGTACCGGACAGCCGCTCCAGGCTCTCTTCGGAAAAGGGTTGCCAGGGGACCGCGTCGCTGAAATCGAGATCCGTGCTGAGTCCTTCGGCACCCACGGGCACATCCTCCGCCATCTCGAGATCGAGGAAGAGCATGCCGCCCAGCACGCCGACACCAATGGCAACGGCCAGAGCACCCAGCTGTCGGGCACCCGTCTCCGTTGCAGCTCCCCAGCGACCGAAGATCCAGGCGGATATCGCGACAAACAGCAGGAAAGCGAGGAAACCGATGCCCCCATCCGCACCGACCTGGCCCATGAGCACGTCCACCAGCCACAGCGTCGTCGCCACCAGCGTAAAGCCCATCAGTTGCTTGAAGGTTTCCATCCACGCGCCGGGACGCGGCAGAAAGCGAAACAGGGCAGGCACGACCGCGATGACCAGGAACGGGAAGGCAAGACCCAGGCCCGCCGCGGCGAAAAACAGCAAAACGCCGGGCGTCGACAGGGAGAACGCAAAGCCCATACCTGTGCCCAGGAAAGGCGCGCTGCAGGGTGTAGCGAGCAGGGTCGCAAAGACCCCGGTCAGGAAGTAGCCAAAGGTCCCTTCGCGAGCCGAAGCATCTGCTGCCTGGTTGGCACCGAAGGCAGGCACTTCGAACACGCCGAACAGAGACAAGCCGAACAGCCAGACCACGCCGGCCAGAGCGGCCACATAGACCGGGTACTGGAACTGGAAGCCCCACAGGACGTCCTGGCCGAACGACAGGCGCAACACAATGACAGCCACCGCCAGGGCCAGGAACGAGCAGACAATGCCGGCGCTGTAGGCGACGCCGGCAGCTCGCCGCTCGGCCGTGGAGATGTCCTGCTGCTCGACAAGCGAGTACAGCTTCATCGTCAGCACCGGCAGTACGCACGGCATGATATTGAGGAGAATCCCGCCGGCAAAGGCCAGCAGCAGCATCCACAGGAAGCGTCCCGCTCCGCCCTCGGCGGCGGCCACGTCAGCAGACCCCACCACCATGCCGGCCCCGTCGCCGGCCGAGTCGTCGTCATCACCCAGCGCGGCGAACATGCCGGACTGGGAAGTATCGACCTGCTGGTCGGCGCTCACCCAGGGCACCGGCACGGTCACCTCGGTGCGGAGCCACTCCTCGCCTACCTTCAGTTGCAGCAAACCGCCGATGTGTTCATCGGTGGGAAGCTCCTCCCCTTCCATCTCGAAGCTCTCGGCTTCGAGCATCACCGTAATCGCTCCGTCTTCTCCGGTAGTTATGGAGCTATCCATCAACATGCCGGTGAGCTTGACGATGGGCGCGAAAGCAGGCCAGGTTCCCGCCGTGCTGACCGCCTTGACCTTGCGTTCGCCTGTTGGCGTCACCCGAATCGCCACTTTGAACGGCTGCTCGGCCTTGACCCCCGACACGGACAGGGATGCCTCGATGGCGAAGTCCGAAATCGAAGTCGGATGGACCGGGTGCTGCTCCGCGAAGTGCTGCACCAGCGGCGCATAGCGACCCGCACCCTTTGCTGCAGCGCCCGCCGCAACAACCTCAATGGGAAGCTTTAACTGTGCCTGCCCAGGAATACAGCTGACTTCGCAAACCAACCACTTTGCCTTTGCTTCCAGCAACACCGTTCCGGCAGCTGCATCGGCAGGAACAGTGACCTCGCTGAAAAACAGCACCTGGTCGTCGTAGCCGTAGGAGACCGAGGCGATCTCCTCCTGTTCGAAGCGCAGAGGCACCGGGAACTCGAAGGGTTGAGCCTGCCAGCCTGGCGGCAGCTTCCACTCGATACGCGTGGGCTGTCCGACATCACCAGGAGACTTCCAGTAGGTGTGCCAGCCCTCTTTTTGCTGCAGGTGAACTGCCAACCGGAAGGACTCACCCGCCATGACCACTTGCCGGTCGGCGAGCAGACGTGCAAGCACCGGGTGCTTCTTGCCCTCGGGGTCAATCTCCTGGAACGACGCGGATGCAGGTAGTCCCTCGAACGAGACCGAGGGCGGTCGACTGGGGGGCGGTGGCGCGCTGCCCGCGGCGTTCTCGGGGGGGCCGCCTCGCGGCGCAGTAGCAGCCTTCGACACCTGTACGGTCACCGCCAGCTCTTCGCTGGCCGGGAACAGGCAATAGTTCTTCGGCAGATTGCAGCCCTGCCACTTGGCAAGGAGCTTCAGCGTGCGAGGCCCCGGCGCGGTCGCCATGGGCACATTCAACGGCACCTTCACATCGAACTTGTCGGTGAAGATCTCCCGATCTCGCTCACTTATGGTGTCGTACTTACGTGTTCCCTTTGGGAATTGAGCCGCACCGAGTTCGAGGCCAGCGGCGTCCACCACGGTCACCGACGACATGTCCCGATAGATGAAGTGGTCCTTGAATACTGAGTAGGCAACTACCAGCTCTGCAGCGGCTCCCGGGCTCACCGATGCCGGCATTCCCGCTACCTTGACTGCAAAGGGAGTGTCGTTGTCGACAGCCTGGCTCGAAACCGGCGGAAGCGCGCAGGCGGCAAGCGCCACGAGAATCACGACCAGGTGGAGCCGCTGCGCGGGTTTCCAGTTCATTGCGAGAGCTCTCCGCGCCTAGAAAGAAGGGCATCGTTCACAGTCGCTGCGTAGCGCAGCGCTGTACCATTCCTAGTCCATCGGCGCGGTCCATTCAACCCGGCATGCCCCTTCCCACCATCATCGTGGTGCCACAACAGGCTGCTATGGTCCGCGGCTATGAGCGTTGCCATCGTCATACCCGCTCTCAACGAACAACAGGCACTACCCCTGGTGCTGTCCGATATTCCGTCGTCTCTGCAAGCCAGGGTCGTGGTAGTCGACAACGGCTCCACGGACCAAACGGCAGAGGTCGCCCGTGCACACGGAGCCGTCGTCCTCCGCGAAGACAATCGCGGCTATGGCAGCGCCTGCCTGCGCGGCATTGGCTGGCTGGCACGCCAGCCCACGCAACCCGAAGTCCTGATCATTCTCGACGCCGACCACAGCGACGACCCCGCCATCCTGCCCGATTTCGTCGCCCGCATCGTCTCTGGAGAAGCGGATCTCGTGCTCTCTACCCGCAGCCTTGGCACGGCGGAGCCGGGATCCATGACTTCAGTGCAGGTCTGGGGCAATCGGCTCCAGACTTTCGCACTTCGCCATCGCTTCGGCCTGCACCTGACCGACATGGGACCCATGCGGGCAATCTCCTGGACAGCACTCCAGGACATGAACATGCAAGACGCTACCTGGGGTTGGAACATCGAAATGGCATGCAAGGCGGCGAGACGAGGGCTGCGTGTCGTCGAAGTGCCGGTGAGCTACCGGAACCGGCTGGGAGAGAGCAAGATTTCGGGCAGTTTTCAAGGCGCCGCGAGGGCCGGAGCCAAGATCCTGTGGGCCCTTGCTCGACATGGAATTTAGCTTTAGTTTACAATTGCTTTCTGTAGTTATTTAAATACTTTAAACAGTACTTTATTAAGCAATAGATACCCTTACTGGAGGGGAGGTTAGTGGCTCGATTCCCGTTAGCCGGCCTGTCGTGTAGCGCCATCCTGCCGGAACCGGTACTCTGCGCGGATGCGGAACCAAAACTACATCTTTCTCCTTTCCCTGCTGCTCATCCTGCCCCTGGTGACCTGGTCCTGCTCCACTGCACCCCGGGACGACGACGACAGCAGCGAAGACGACGACACCACAGCCGACGACGACACCACAGCCCACGACGACACCGCAGACGACGACGCCAGCACCGACGACGACCACAACACAGTCGACGACGACAC
>CAZBDA010000177.1:0-7847 GCA_964490445.1 uncultured Rickettsiales bacterium
CCTTCATGCGCGCCAGTTCCGCATCCAGTCGCGCGCGCTCGGCGCTGCCCGGAGCGTAGCTGAGGACCGGCTCGTTACTCGGTGCGGGTACCTGGGGAATGCCGTTCGCCATAGCTGAACTCCTGCGTTGCTCCCACTACCGGTAGGGCGTGGAGGGACCTCGATGAGATGCCGTTTAGTCCAAAGCGCGCTCCTGCACAAGCCTCAGGCTCGGGATCCTTGCTGGCTCTGGATGGTGGGCCGGTGGAAGGGCACAGACAGCTTGCTGGAGGATGGCAGCGCCCCTCGCCAGCTGTGCCACAGGGCTTTTTTCGGAAAGCGGTGGATCGCCGCAGCACGAAGCCCTATTGTCCGCCCGCCTTCGCTGTGGAGACCCGCTTCGCGGCTCTATCCTGGAGATTGTCATGAACCTGTCCCGCCGCCTGTTCTCCCTCCTCTTCATGTTGATTACATTGGCCCTGTTTGCGGCCTGCATGCCGGATCCTCGCGGCAATGGCGGTGACGAAACCAGCGGCGACGGCAGCAGTGACATCCCCAGCGACGACAACGACGATGGCGACGACAACGACAATGGTGATGACAACAACAACGATGACGATGACGACAACCAGCCCGACGACAACGGTGACGACGAGCCCGAGCCGGACGTAGAGAACACTGCGCCGCCCACCGAGTGCCCCGCGGGTCTCACCCCCATCGCCGAGGTCGAGCCCAATAACGGTGGCGGCGAGGACGACCTGCACTCCCTCGGTGCGGTCTCCAGCCCCGGCTTCTGCATCCAGGGCAACATCGACTGCGGCAATGATGGCGAGTCCTATATCGAGGGTGTCGACTTCTTCGTATTCACCGTGGACGCAGGCGCTGCCAGCGCTGACTTTGGTCTCGATTGGACCCAGAGCGCCGACATCGATTTTGTCCTGCAGACCGGCGAGACCGCCCTGCACGAGTTCGAAGACGGCTTCGCCAATTCCGAGTCAGCTAGCGGCGTGGTGCTCGAGGCGGGTGTCGAGTATCTCGTGCGTGTGGCTTGCTGGGACGGCGACGACGGTTCCTTCGCCGTCTGGGGCAGCTGGTAGAAACCTGCTTTCGCCGACCCTGCTCCTCGCGGTGCCGGCGTAGTGGTCCAGGGTTCTTCGAGCGGGCCGAGATCTGAGCGTTCAAGACCGACGACTTCTCTCGCTGAGAGCCGGAAACGCAGTCCATTTCCAGGGGCTGTGGTTCGTTCTTCCTGGTTGCTTCTCGTCCGGTTGGATTGAACGCGCCGGTTGTCCCTGCCACGCCAGGTTGGTGTAGGAGAGAATGTCGCAGATGCCCAGGCTGCTGTGGATCCACACAAACTTCGTGACCGGCGATCAACCCGGCAACGCTCGTGGGGCGCACCACGTCGCGGCCTGGCTCCACAGGGGCTGGCAGGTCGACGTAGTGTGCACATCCAAGTCCTACTGGGGCGATCATCTCGGCGGCAAGGTCAGTGACCAGGTGACCGTCGAGACCGAGGGTGGGCTGACCGTGCACCGTCTGCCTCCGCCGGTGGCGCGCGACAAGAGCGGCGAGTACCTGCGGTTCTGCCTGGCAGCGTTGAGTTATGCCCGCAGCCTGCCTCGTCCCGATGCCGTGTTCGCGTCGTCTCCGGTCTTGCCGCAGCTGCTCCCGTCGCTGCTGCTGGCTTGCGCCTGGCGACGGCCCTACATCCTTGAGATCCGGGATCTGTGGCCGGCCTTCCTGGAGCAGGGTGGCCAGCTGAGGAACCCCATCGTGCTCGCGGCGATGGAGTGGCTCGAGGCCCTGTCCTACCGGGCTGCGGATGCATGTGCCACAGTCGCCCCGGCCTACGTGCCCTACATGGTCGGGATGGGGGCCGATGAGCGCTTCGTCCTGGTTGCTCCGACGGGATCTGACCCGCGGGTCGCCAAGCTGTGCACCGAGGAACGAGCTCGTTGCCGGGCGGAACTGGGCCTCAGTGAGCAGGATCGGCTGGTCCTGTATGCCGGCTCTTTCAGTTGGGCCTATGCGATCGACACTCTGCTCGACTCGGCGCAAGACGCCGTGGAGCGAGAGCCCAACATCGTATGGGCGTTTGCTGGCAACGGAACCGGCCGCGAACGGGTCGAAGAAGTGGCTCGTTCGCACCCGAGGATCCGCTACCTGGGAAGCCTCGTACGTGACGAGTTCATCACGACGCTCGCCGCGGCTGATGTGGGCCTCGTGGGCCACTCTGATTTTCCGCTGTTCGGCATCACGATCAGCGGCAAGGTGTTTGATTACCTGGCCGCGGGCCTGCCCGTCGTGTGCCTGCAGGCAGGCCAGACCGGTGCCATCGTGCGCGCCGCAGGGGGGGGCGTGGTCCTGAGTGCAGGCGATGCGGCATCGCTCACGGACGCGGTGGTCGACCTCGTGCGCAAACCCGATGCTGTGCGCCGCAAGATCGGCCAGCAAGGCCGTCATTGGGCGCTTACTCATAGTCACGCTGAAGTGATGGCGGAGCGGGTAGTAGACCTGGTCGAGGCGGCCGTGGCTCGCGGAAAGCATGCTACGCCAGCGCGCTTCGTACGCGCTGCAGCGGGAGGCGCCTGGGACGTGCTTCGGCAGCGTGGCGCACGGCTTCTCTCAGAGCACTACAGTGGCCGTCTCGAGGCCACGGTGGACGACGCCTTTGCCCGGTGGCTCCAGGACGAAGAAGGCCTTGCTCTGGACGATTCCCGAAGGACCGCGGCTTTGCATCTTCTGCCGCGGCTTCTCAGTCCACGATTCGGCACGCCACTGACCCCTGACTCCTCTGGGTGACGAGTTGCAGGGGCTGGCGGTGGCTACCGGGTCTCCGTTCTCAGCGCGGGTCTCCCTGGGGTCCGTCCACCGTCCAGCCGAGCAACTTCAGCGTCACGCCGGCGATGGTCAGGGCCAGCAGGCCCATAAGCGACAGCGCCGCCGCGCTCTCCAGCCTGGCCAGGAGCATGGCAGCGACGGCTGCAAGCATGCCCCCTGCCCACGCTACCAGGATCGTTTGCCAGAGAGAGAAGGGACCTGCCTGCATACGTAGCGAGAAGTGGTCGGCGCTACCCCGCCACCAGGGCAGCCCTCGTGCCTGCCGCACGAGGACGAGGAAGATCAGCTCGAAGATGAATACCCCCGAGCAGAGTACTGCTGCGGTGTCCGCCTGCCAGGTGTTGCCACGGGCGATGGCCTCGATGCTTACGGCTGCCAGCACAAAGCCGAGCAGGTGCGATCCCGCATCCCCCAGGTAAATCGTAGCAACGGGCTTGTTGAAGACCAGCAAGCCGAGGCACGCGGCAGCGGTGAGCAGGGCGAGTGAGTTGCTGTAGCCGCTCAGTGCGAAGAGTCCCAGCAGGGCGATTGCCGCGAGGCCCGCGACCAGCCCGTCGCAGACGTCTGTCATGTTGACGGCGTTCACCCATGCGACCACCAGGAAGCAGTGGATGGCGGCGTCGACGACGAGGTGACCGGTGAGCTCTGCTCCCAGCCCCAGTGCCACCGCGATCCCTGCGATCAGTACCTGGCCGAGGAACTTGTACAGCGGCTGTAGGGGGTGGAGATCGTCGAGCAGGCCCAGGCACAGCATGCCGAGGGCCCCGGCCGTGACTGCATCAAGGTGCAGATCTGCCGTAGCCCACAGTGCGCAGAGCAGGCCCAGGGCGAGCCCGACTCCGCCGAGGTAGGCGACGGGCTCACGGTGCTGGGGGACGATGGGGTTCGGTTCGGCAACGATCGAAAAGCGTCGCGCCAAGCCCCGCGCCAGCCAGGTGGCCGCTGCTGTGGCAACGATCGCTACCAGGACTCCGAGCCAGGGCACTAGTCGTCCAGGTGGAGTAGCTGGGCGCCGAGGGCCAGGCCCGACTCGATGACCTGCGCCATGCTCAGGTATTGCCAGCGCCCGTAGCGGCCCAACGGCTCGATGCCCTGGCTGCGCAGAAACTCTACGGCTGCCTCGGTCGCTGCCACGCTGTCATCGGTAAAACACACGTAGGCCGGGTCTGCGACCAGGATGTTGGCCGCTTCGATCTCGCTGCCAGCCGGCAGAACGCCGGCGCGGTGCACCCCTGCGAGCACCTCCTCGACCACGGCCTGTTTCGAGAAAGAGGCTTCGGCGGGCAACGGCACTTCGGCGAGCAATGGCCAGCCGTCTTCAGGTGCCATCTTGGGGTCGAACTCGTGCAGGAAGATGAGGCGCGTGAACGGCAGATCGGGGTCGGGGTAGTAACGCCAGTGGCTCAGGTCGGGCCTCGGCCCGCGGATGCTCAAGCCCACGGAAACCACCAGGTTGTGCTCCATCGAGCGGCAGGCGTCGCGCAGGTCCTGGGGGCTGTTGTCGCAGTATTCGATGGCTATGGGCAGGGGCAGTGTGCTTACCAGGCCACGCTCCCAGCCCAGGCGGTGAGTTCCGTCCGGAGAGGTGACAGTGACACTCTTCTCCCCGGGGTGGATGGCGTCCACGCGGCATTGCAGCCGCAGGTCCTGCAGCCTGCTCGCCATGCCCGCGGAGATGACCTCCATGCCGCGCAGGGACGCTCCCGCCGGCGGCCGTGGATAGAACGCATGGGAGTTGTACGAGGGAGCCACCTGCGCCTCTTTCCGGGCACCCTGGATCACCTCGTCCAGGGAGGGCCGATGCAGGTTCCACAGGGTAGGAGCGGCCTTGATCTGAGACAGCGGTCGCTTCCACATCTTCCGGTTGTAGGGAAAGAAGAACAGCTCGCACAGGCCCTCACCGAAGGCGTGCCGCAGAACCTCGAGGTAGTTGGCAGGCTCCTCGGCTCCTGGCTCGGTCGCTTCCCTCAGTCCATCGATGCAGCGGGCAATGGTTTCGGGCTCGAGGCTCGCCAGGTGATGTTGAAGTGGGAACCGAGCGACTCCTGCGGCGGTGTCTACCCAGGCAGTGGGCGGACATCGCTCGAGGTGATGCTCGGGCAGGCCCATGATCAACTCTTCTGTGCGGCGATCCTGGACGTGCAGAAGGTGGATCACATAGTCGAACCAGAAGCCGTTGAAGCAGCCGCTGCGCACCAGGCCGCCGGCACGCGAGTCGCGTTCGACGACGATCGCATTCTCTCCGAGTGCGATGCCGGCGCTGAGCCCCGCAAGCCCGGCCCCGACTACGAGGAACGGAGCGCGCTCCATTTCTTTCCACGTCCGGCGAGTCGCTTCTCGAATACGAAGCTCCGGCCCCCTCGAGCCAACGAGGTCCGGCAAGGGCAGCCGATACCGAAGTCGGCGCCGCCTGTAACGAGAGAGTCCTCTGTGATCATTGCGTCCACGTACTACAACAGGCGCTGCGGACACTCAAGGGTTGGTGGCCCGTTTGCCGCCTTCGGAAAGGGCTGCTTCTGGCGCGGGTTGCTGTCATGATGACCGGTGCTCATTGCCTGATCCCGGAGTTCCCACTGATGTCGCCATGCTCTCGCGTCTCCTGTGCCGTTGCCGTATTCGGCGCGCTCCTGGCGAGCCCCGAGGCGGCAGCAGTGACTGAGTTCGTAGGCGATGTCGATGGCTTCGGCATTCCCGCGGCCGGACTTTTTGGGGCAAACGGGAACCCAGCCGACCTCGACGGCGACCAGATCATCGAGGCCGGTGAACTGCTGCCTGACTGGAATGGCAACGGCAGCACGGCGGTGGGCTCCGGCGACACCTTCGACTTCCGCTCCGCCGCCGAAGCAGGTGCCAGCAACGGCGCCCAGTGGACCGATCGCTCCGTCGAGGGCGCGGGCGGTGTGGCGAATGGCGCCCAGTTTATCTTCGTATTCACCGTGCCGACGGCGGGCACGCCCGGCTTCGGGGTCGACCACTTCATCAACTTCATTTTTGGTGACTACGACGTCTTTCCAGCGACCATCTCCATTGACGGTACGACGGTCACCCTGACCCTGCAGGGTGGCAACGAGGACGGCCTCGTGCAGTCCGCGTTCTCCACGGTTGCCTGGGCCGACATGCTCGACGGCCAGGTCGTCATCACGCTGAATGCACCCAACGAGCCTTATCTCGCCTTTGATTACGCGCTGCTGGATACCAACCCGTTCTCGGATTCCGACCAGGACGGCATCCCGGACCCAGCGGACAACTGTCCCTGCCTGCCCAACCTGAGCCAGGCCGACGGCGACGGCGACGGCATCGGCGATGCCTGTGACACTGCCGGCGCGGTGGAGACGGCCTGCTTCGACGGCATCGACAACGACAGCAACGGTGGCATCGATTGCCTCGACGTGGGCTGCGCCTGCCTGCAGGCCTGTCAGCCGTTCGACTCCGACGGCGACGGGGTCATCAACAGTGCCGACTCCAACCCGGCGCTGGCGACGGCGTGCAGCGACCTGGACGGCGACCTGTGTGACGACTGCAGCTCGGGCAGCCAGAATCCGAGCAACGACGGTCTCGACACCGACTCCGACGGCACCTGCGATCTGAGCGACCTGGACGACGACGGCGACGGCTTCAGCGACATCGAAGAAGGCGACTGCCTGTCGGACCCACTGGATGCAGTCTCCGTGCCGGCAGACATCGACTCGGACGCTGTCTGCGATGTCCTCGACGGCTGTGTCGATGTCGACTCCGACCAGGTCGGCAATGGCAGCAACGGCAACTCTGGCTGCGTCCTCGCCAGCCCCGACTTCGACGATCTGAACTCGAATGTCTGTGCCGACGACGATGCCGACAGTTGCGATGATTGCAGCGTGGCTGCGGTCTTTGCACCAGCCAACGATGGGCCGGACCTGGATGGCGATGGCCTCTGTGATGCCGGGGATCTCGACGACGACGGCGATGGCTGGCTGGATCTGCACGAGTCTGCTTGTGGCAGCAACCCCAACGGGGCGAGCTCCCAGCCGCCCGATGCCGATGGCGACGGCCTGTGCGACGGCATCGACACCTGCAACGACACCGACGGCGACGGCATCGGCGACGGCACAAGCGGCAACGTCGGCTGCGCGACCAGCGTCATCACCGATAGCGACGACAACGACCCGCTGGTCTGTGGAGACAGCGAGCCCGACGGCTGTGAAGACTGCAGCTCGGGTGTCTGGGACACGTTCTCTGACGGCTTCAACAGCGATGCCGACGAACTCTGCGACGTCGGCGACAGCGATGACGACAACGACGGCTGGAGCGATCTCGACGAGTTCGCCTGCAACACCGACCCCCTGGACTTCGCCGACGAACCCGCCGATGGCGACAACGATGGGATTTGCGATCTGCTCGAGGGCTGCCTGACCGGCAACGTCGATGGCGACGACCTGTGCGACGACTTCGACTCCTGCGTCGACTTCGATGGCGACGGGGTCGGCAGTGGTGCCAACGGCAACGCCGGCTGCTTGAGCCAGTTGACCGACAGTGATCTCGCGGATCCCTTCGTGTGTGCAGACAGCGAAGGGGATGGTTGCGAGGACTGCAGCTCGGGGAGCTTCGCGCCGGGCAACGACGGACCGGACAACGACGGCGACCTGGTCTGCGATAGCGGCGACGACGACGACGACAACGACGGCATCCCGGACCTGGTCGAGGGCACGGCCGACAGCGACCTCGACGGCATCCCCGACTTCCAGGACACCGACAGTGACGGCGACGGCATCCTCGACGGCATCGAGGGTACTGGCGACGCGGACAGCGACGGCATCCCCAACTACCTCGACCAGGATTCCGACGGCGACGGCATTTCCGATGCCGACGAGGGCTCGTCCGACGGTGATGGCGACGGCCTGCCCGCCTTTCTTGATGACGACAGCGACGGCGATGGCGTCGCCGATGCGGGCAGCGATCCGAGCATCGATAGCGACGGCGACGGCATCCCCGACTTCCTCGACCTCGACGACACCGACGCCGGCAGCAGTGACAGCGACGGAGACGGC
>CAZBDA010000178.1:0-7842 GCA_964490445.1 uncultured Rickettsiales bacterium
GGTGGGGCGACATCGGCCGCCGAGACGACGGGGCCCGCCCCCGCCCGCCGCCGCCCCCCCCGCCGCCCCCGCCCCCCGCCCGGGCCCCGGCCCCGCCGCCGGGCCCACCGGACCTGAACAGCGTCACCTGGTTGCACAGCGATGTCTCCCAGTGGCCACAGACAGGCACCTTGTCGTCGCTCTACGTCTCCGGTTCGAGCCTCTGCCTGGACTACAACAAGGCCAACGTGTGGCCTATCTATAATTTCAACGGCGTCGACGTGGTCGCCAACCCATGGATCTTCATCTGGGAGGATGGCCAGTGGTACGCCGGAACCTGGGAGTGGCTGCGGCCAGGCCAGATCTGCAAGGCCACCAGTTCTGTCGCAGGCAGCCACATCAAGCAACATCCCTTTGGCGAACACTCCGGCTGGGTACCGACCTCGGGCACCACCTACTGGTTCATGATCAGCGGCCTGGCCCGTTTTTCGGAGCGTAACGCCGAGGAACGCACCAACCTGGTGCCCTTTGTCTGGCCCTGAGACAGGCCGCCCGTCATTCGTCGTACCGCTTGCCGCGCTGACGCTTGGTCTCGCCACGGCGACGCTTCGATTCCACCCGCCGCTTGCGGGCGCCACGTGAGACCCGAGTCGGTCGCCGCGGCCGAGGCGGTGGGCGAAGGGCCTCGATCAGCAGCTCCCGGAGGCGCGCTTCGCACTCCTGCCGGTTGGCCTCGCGCCCGCGGCTGCGACCACAAACTACGCGCAGCACACCGTCGCGACTGAGTCGGCTTCCCGCCAGTGCAGCCAGGCGCTCCTTCACCGCCGGGCTCAGTTGGTCACAACCGACCACGTCGAAGCGAAGCTCAACCTGTGTCTCGACCTTGTTGACATGCTGCCCGCCCGGTCCTCCCGCCCGGGAATACCGGAACTCCAACCAACGAGGGGCAATGCACAGGGACTCGGAGATCTCTAACATCCAGCGAGCATATCCCCGAACACCCATTCGGATGGGATAATGAGGCTCAAGCCTCACGGCGTGGAGAAGGCCACTATCGTGTCTGTACAGCCACCAGAGACAGCCGTTCCGATCACCAGGGCCGGTCCGCCGTCCTGGCGGGTCGGCAGAATTGTCGACCCCGGCTCCGCGGACACGTCCGACTCAAGCCTCCTACAAGGACGGTTGGCGACGCTGGGCAAGGTGATGTTCATCGTCTCCATGAGCGGGGTCTGCCTGCGCGCACTCATCGAGGGCATCGGCCTGGGTCCCGGTCAACTGACCGAGCCCAACTTCCTGTGGAATCTCGCCGGCAACCTCTGCTTCGGCGCACTGTGGTTTGCCTGCACCGGCCCTGCCCGACCGGAGCGTTTCATCCTCTGGGCGGAAAACATCTGCCTGTTCGCAGCCTGCGTCGCCTGGGGGATCATGGGCGCCGCTCTACACGAAGCGACGGTGGGGACAGGGACGGAGCTCTCGGCGGAAGCCCTGACGCTGTCCCACAAGAGCACCTGGATGATGGTCCTGCTGGTGCTGACCTACGCGATGGTGATTCGCGCCGCAGTGATCCCGAGTACCGCCCGACGCACTCGCTGGCTGACCGGCTTGCTGGGCGTCCCGCTCGTGTTCATCGCGACCGAAGGCTACCAGCCACTGGCCGAGGGGGCTTCGGCGCTGGCAACGGCGATGGAAAGCACCGTCTGGTGGACCTTTACGGTCATCATCTGCAGCGTCATCTCCACCACCATTTACGGACTGCGACGCAAGGTCATCCAAGCCCGCGAGCTCGGTCAATACACACTCGAAGAGAAGCTGGGCGCCGGCGGCATGGGCATGGTCTACCGGGCCAGTCACGCCATGCTGCGGCGTCCCACGGCCATCAAGATGCTGCTGCCAGAAAGGATCCGAGAGGACGACCTCATCCGCTTCGAGAGAGAAGTGCAGATGACAGCCCGTCTGTCCCATCCCAACACGGTCACGATCTTCGATTACGGACATACTCAGGACGGCATCTTCTACTACGCCATGGAGCTCCTCGAAGGGGCCGACCTGTGGACGCTGGTCAAACACTGCGGTGCCCAGTCCCCCTCGCGAGTAGTCCACATCCTCGAGCGGGTAGCCGATGCACTCTCCGAGGCGCATGAGCTCGGGCTGATCCACCGAGACATCAAGCCGTCGAACATCGTCCTGTGTGCCCGCGGCGGCAAGTTGGACGTGCCCAAGGTGGTCGACTTCGGGCTGGTCCGGGAAACCCACCAGGAAGAGACCCCCGGCTCGGCCCCTCTGACGGCAGTCGGCCAGGTAATGGGTACTCCCCAGTACATGCCACCCGAAGCCATCCTGGAAGGTCAGACCATCGATGAACGCTCCGACCTGTACGCACTGGGTGGGGTGGGCTATTTCCTGCTCACCGGCGCGGACGTCTTCACGAGGAAAGAGCGCATGGCCATCTACCTCGCCCACCTCAAAGAAGAACCCGTGCCGCCCAGCGAACGCCTGGGCACGGCCATCCCCACGGAACTCGAAGAGATCATCCTCGCCTGCCTCGCCAAGAAGCCGGGGGACCGGCCGAACAATGCCGCAGAGCTTCGTGACCGCCTGCGCAACTGCAGCGAGATCCCGCGCTGGGGAGATGAGCAGGCGCGCGAGTGGTGGGCTACACACGGCGACGAACTGCCAGGGAATCGGAGCGAGGACAAGACCTTCCCGGAGGTCCCAGCATCTGAGGCACACACAATCGTCGAAGGTGGGCTGCCGAAGGAACAGTGAGCGCAGTTCAGACGACTCGGCTCAAGCGGACGGTCAGCACAAGGAAGCTCAGTCTTCGCACTGCAGCACGAAGAGCGACGGGTGGCTTCCCTCAGACACCTGCCAGATGCGACGCTCCCGTTCGTCGTAGGCAACCGCCTCGCCCTGCGGCTCCAGCGCAGCAGGGAGCACCGAGACCTTCGCACTGGCCGCAGCCGCCAGGCCTGCTTTGCCCAGGACATACTCGCGCAGACCGGCGTAGGTGCGAACGAGCAACCGCTCACCATCGGCAGACAGGTCCGCGGCGGTCGCGGCGCTGGCGACTCCCGAGCTGGCGGAAGTCGGCAGAGTCGACAACAGGACTGCGCTCGCCGGTTGACCCGCCTGAAGGTCTGAGAAACCGTAGATCCTCGTCAGCCCGTCGTTACGCTTGGTGAGGACTGCCGGCATGCCGTCTGCACCAACGACCAGCGACTCGGCATTCTGCGGCCCCGAAGGGTAGCTGAACGGGAAACTCTCGGCCGGCACAGAGGTCTCGGCGGACGGCTTGAGAACCGCAGGATCAGGCTCGACCACCCGGATCAGGCGGAGGTTGTCCCGCGACTCGCCGTTGTCTCCGAAGTCACCAACCCAAAGGCAATGCTCCACGCCGCATGGGCCCAGAGCGAGGTCTTCCCAGTCGACGTTCTCGGCACCGTCCAGCCGCAGTGTTCCCAGGGTCGCTCCGTCGTGCCCGAGAGCCACCAATACATTCTCGGCTCCGGAGTCCTCCAGCACCCACAGCAGGCCTGGGTGACGACGCGAAGCGGCGATCCCCGACAGCTCTTCCAGGTCGCCGTCCTGGACGATGGCCTGCGGCTGGGCAGCTGCCCAGGTGCCGCAGGGCGGCAGCGGCGAGGGGCTCTCAGAGCCGTCGGAGTCCGTGGCTGGCTTGTCCTGGCTCGGCCCGACCGGCCCCTGGAAGCTTGCGACGCAGGCCGATGCTGCCAGCAGCACGGCGCAACTGAGCAACACGGGGAACTCTCGATGCAGCAGCGTTGACCGGTCCCGACTCACTGCAGCCCACCATAACCGTGCTCATTGCACCGCACCACTACACCGTGACGAGTGGTGACGGCTCTAGTACAGTCGGCGCCGAATCCCGCGCCCAACCCTGGAGCCTCCATGCGAGCGACCGACCTGCAGAGCCCGACTGTTCCTCGTCTCCCCCGGATCGCACTGCTACTGTTGATCAGCACCTTTGCCCTTGGCCTGGCCCTGGGCAGCGTCGGCTGCAGCTCCGAGAGTTGCCTGGCTGGCGACGAGGGCTGCATCGTCACAGCACCCTGCCAATCTCTGACCTTCGAGTGCGACAACTCGGGCGAACTCGAGGCCCGCCTCGTAGTCTCTGGCGACACCGCTGTCCCCGGCGGCATGGATGCCCTGGCCGCCCCCGGTGACATTCTGCTGACCAACGGGTTGGTCAGCGCAGTCATCGACGCACTGGAGCATCCTCACTACCTCGCTCCGTCCGGCGGCAGCATCATCGACCTGGGCACCCCCGGCGGCGGCAATGACTCGATGCGCAGCGTCTTCCACGCAACCGGCCTGCTGCCGGAAGACGCCGTCAAGTACACCAGCTACCAGTTCCTGGAAGAATCCGGCGTCGCCGCAGTCCAGTTCCACGGGCACCTCGACGACCACCCCGAGTACCGCGTCAACACTCGCTACGAGTTGAGACCCTGCGACCCCGGCATTCGCGTCCGCACCGAGTTCATCAACGGCGGTCCCGAACCCCGCTCCTGGACGGGCGCTGACGGCTTCTACTACGGCAAAGGTGAGCACCTTCCCTTTACCGCCTCGAAGGGGGCGGGTTTCGAGCACCCGTCGTTCGGCCTGACGACCGTGCCCGCCGCCATTCAGGACACCCCGTACCTGGCAATCGCGGCACACACCGAACCGGCGGTCTCCTACGGCGTAGTCGCCTGCAACATCGAGCAGGCCTCGGGCTTTCACAGCACCGAGGTGTCGGCCATAGGAGCGCCTTTCCGCGTGGTCCTGCCCCGCGACTACATGGTCTACGAGCGCTTCATCGGTGTCGCCGAAGGCTCCTCTGCCTCGGGCGCCATCGACCTGGCCCTGGAGGTTCGCGAAAAGCTCTGGGGCGAACCCTGGGTGACCGTTGGCGGGCAGATCACGGTCGATGGCGAACCGGGCCAGTACCTGGGCCGGAGCGTCCGCGCCGCCGTGCTCATCGCCGAGGGCACAGCGAGCACACCGGTCGCTCAGCGCACACCGCGCAGCCACGTCATTCCCGATGAGCTCGGCCTGTTCAGCGTGCGCTTGCCCGCCGACCGCGACTACGTGCTGACAGTCCAGGCCTTCGGCCACAGCGCTCTCGTGCGAGAGTTCTCGGCGGCGCAGAGCTCCGTCGATGTCGGCCTGCTCGAGATCGAACCGGTCGGCGAGTTGATGATCGACGCACGCCTGGACGGCGTACAAGACCACGTGCTCGCCCTGCTGTACCCCGCCGACGACGAAACGCAAACAGCCGTCGAGGGTGCCATCTTCGGCCAGTTCGAGAACTGTGCACCGCTGCTGGGCAACCCCAACGGGCCCTCCCCTGCCTGCAACCGCATCCTGGTCCATGGCGCCCAGACGGTTCCAGTACTGCCAGGCAGCTACGACATCTTCGCCACCGCCGGCCCCTTCTCGACCCTCGCCCACCAGCGGGTCGAGATCACGGCCGGCGCGAGTTCCTCGGCGGTACTGGAGCTGCACAGCCTCGACCTGCAACCGACAGGCACGCTGAGCGCCGACCTGCACGTCCACGGCAGCGCTTCGTTCGACTCATCGATTCCCGACACGGATCGGGTAGCAGCCTTCCTGGCCGCTCGCGTCCAGGTGATCGCCTCCACCGACCACGACGTGGTCTGGGACTACGCGCAGGCGATGAGCGAACTGGACGCCTATGACCGCATGTATCTAATCGAAGGTCTCGAGACCACCGGACACATCCTGTTCCGCCTGCAGCCGGACTTTGACTTTCCGCAGGTGGTCGGGCACTGGAACTTCTGGCCGGTGCCCTTTGACCCCGAGGGGCCCTGGCGCGGTGCCTACTGGGACGAAAAAGCGCAACCGGGAGAGTTGTTCACCCGGATGCAGAACTTCACTGGCTGGGACGCCGACAACGGCATCGTCCAGTTGAACCACCCCGTCGCAGATCTGCAATTCGGACGAGACCTCGGCTACCCGAGCACCCTGGGGCTTGCCACCAACGAGCCGCTGCCAGCCGAGTTCGACGGCAGCGCCGCGAGCATGTTTCTCTGGCAACCAGACGGCTCGGACTTCGCCAACTCGGACTACGACACCCAGGAGGTCATGAATGGCACCAAAAATGGAGACCACCTGTCCTACCGCGCATTCTGGTTCTACCTGCTGAACCAGGGCGTAGTTCGGACCGCCACCGCCAACAGCGACTCCCATGGCCTGACCGACAACGTGCTGGGATCACCACGCAACCTGGTCTGGACGACCACCTCTCTGCTCGACTTTGATGAGACGGTGTTCAACGCTGCAATCAAGCGCGGCAACCTCGTGGGTACCAACGGCCCCGTCCTACAAGCGTCGATCCACGACACCACAGGCGCCGTCCACAGACCCGACAGGCAGCCGATCTCGCCAGCCGCGGACGCGATGCTTCGGCTCGACCTGAGCGCGGCTCCCTGGGTGCCAATCGAGGAGGTTCGAATCGTCGTCAACGGCGAGGTGGTGCGGACTGTGCGCGATGAACTCAGCCATCCCACCGACCCCTTCGGCACGACCATTTCACCACGCACCGACGAGCTGCAGATTCCACTTGCCGAGCTGCTGCCCGAATCGGGTGACGCCTGGCTGGTCGTCGAGGCGGGCAAAGCATTGGCAGACAACGCCGACCTGAACTGCGATGGCCTGCCGGACACCGGCGACAACAACGGCGACGGTGCCATCGACTGGCAAGACGTCGAAGGACTGGAAGAGGCCCCCGAAGAGGCCTGCCTCGGCACAACGGGCCCCCTCGCCGAACCACCCATCCCAACCGACCGCACCAGCCCGGAGTACTACTTCTACGCCGCCGTGGCGGGAGGCTATCCCCTGGCCTTCACCAACCCGTTTCTCTTCGACCGAGACGGCAACGGCTACACGGGGGTGAACTGATGAAGCACATTCTCACGGTCCTTGTCGGCCTTGTCCTGCTTGCGGCGGCGCCATCGCCGGCCCAGGCGGATCCCTGCGAGGCCTTTTCCTATGGCCTGTCGCAGGGTCCCATCACCGCAGCGCTGCTCGACGGTCGGGCCGGTGCGGGACAGCGCACCTGTGCTCGCAGCGAGGCCGGTCTCACGGCCGGCGGTCAGCTGATCGTGGATTCATTCAACTTCTACGGCCACCTGCTCGGCGGCATGACCCTCGATGGCAGTCTCGCTCTGGGCAGCCGTGGCGAGCTGTTCGCGCGGGTCGAGTTTCTCCGTTTCCAACAGACCATCACACCGACACCGTCCACCTACCTCGGTCTCGGGCACACCACCATCGGCGGCACCTGGCGGCTACTCATCAAGCCCAAGGCCTCGCTGGGCCTGACCGGCAAGGCGGTCCTGCCGACGGCCTTCGACCTCTACAAGAACGCCTGGCCTTTGGCTTTTGACATGGGGGTCAACTTCGTCGCGACACCAACCCACTGGCTGTCGGTGCACGGCCATGCTGGTGTGCTCGCCTCGGCGGCGATCACCCGGGGGGATCCGATGCCGAAGCTGGGTGGCGTGGTCACCGCCGGCGTTGCCTTCCAACCCGCCGCCGGTTTCGCCGTGGTCGCCGATGTGCACGGCAACTTCGGCTACCGCGGCCCAGTAGACGTAGTCGCCGCTGCCGCCGGCCTGCGCTTCAGCGACAGCAAGCGTTTCGGCTTCGAAGTCGGAGCGACCATACCCATCGTCGGCGTCGAGCGGTCTGCCCTGCGCCTGGACCTGCGGGCCTCGATCCGCCTGGGCGCCTACCGACCAGCCACAGCGCGCCCCAGGCCCGCTGAGGCAGCACCCGCGCAGGAGGCGCCTGCCGAAGCAGCCCCTGCCGAAGCAGCCCCTGCCGAAGCAGCCCCTGCCGAAG
>CAZBDA010000179.1:0-2811 GCA_964490445.1 uncultured Rickettsiales bacterium
GGCGACGGTACGAACAGGCGAATGCGGAAGGAGTATGCGCTTCCTTCATGTTCGCCTGGCCCAGCGAAGCCTGCATCGGCTCCTGAGTCGATTTTCTTCTGGATCGCGCGCGCGGCTGCTTCCAAGGTTGCAGACACGGGAATCGGCGCGAAGCCCCCCGAGCGGTTCGGAGCGTAGATTTTCCAGGGTTTCTCGTTGCCATCGTCGTCGTGGATGGTCCGGCCGAGAGTTTTTGCGACGGTGGCGGCAACCTTGACCGCAGCCAGGCTCTGGTCGATTTCGACCACCGCCCGGGGGCCCCCGATCATTTCACCGAGGACGGCTGTGGTCGTCACCGACTCGGACTCCAGGCGGGGCGAACCATCGGCCCCGAGGTTCGAAGGCTAACAGACTGGTCGGCTTCCCGTAACCGCTGCAAAGGGCTACTGAGGCCCACAAGCTCGGGGTCAGCAAGGAACCAAATCGTCGACCAACTACAGAATTTGCCGAAACGGACGATGAGAACCTTGTTCTCCGTGGGGAACTTGACCCTGGCAGTGGCAACCAGGGGACTGCAGCTTGTGGACTGCGCCAGTGGGTTTCCTGGTGCTAGGGCGGGAGATGACTGAAATACAAGGCGTTTTCGAGCCCAAACACTTGCCGTAACGATCATGTAGAATCAAAAAACCCGACTATGCCCCGAGTCATGGAGGTAGGCACGTGTTGGACACCGCCCAACGAAGAGACATGTATCGCTATGTTCGCCTGGTCGCACTGGCCGCGCTCGCCCACCTGATGGTGGGTTGTGCCTGCGGCGATTGCACTGATGAAGATGGTGACGGCTACGAAACCTGTGATGGTGACTGTAACGACCTCAATCCTACGATCTACCCGACTGCGCTCGAGATCTGTAATGGCATTGACGACGACTGCAGTGGCCTGGCCGACCAGAACTTCGACCGCGATGCAGATGGTCACCTCGAGACCACCAGTTGCCCTGGTGTACTCGGTGCCGACGATTGCGACGATGAGAACGGTGCCATCTTCGGCGGCGCTCCCGAGATCTGCGACGAGATCGATCACAACTGCGATGGCGACCCCTACGCGGGCGCGGCAGAGACCTCGGACTATTGCCCCGACATCGATGGCGACGGCTACCCCAATGGTCCGGCAGTATCGAACTGTGGCGGCGCGGGATGGGCGGATTGCTCGGCAGCCGAAGACTGCGACGACAATGCGCCAGCCATCAACCCCGGTGAGACCGAGGTCTGCAACGGGATTGATGATGACTGTGACGGCACCCCCGACAACGGCTTCGATGCCGACCAGGACGGGGTGACCACCTGTGGCGCCGACGGCTCCATTCCCAGCGCCGACGACGACTGCGACGACCTGGATCCGCTCCGCTACTACCAGAATCCCGAGGTCTGCGATGCCGTAGACAATGACTGCGACACCGTCCCGGACAACGGCTTCGACGTCGACGGTGACACCTTCACCAGTTGCGGTGCGGACGGCGACGCCGCCACGACTGCGGACAACGACTGCGACGACGGGGACAACAGCGTCTATCCGGGCGGAGCGGAGATCTGCGACGGCCTGGACAACGACTGCAACAGCCAGATCGACGACAACACTGTGGTCGTGGAGTGGTATCCCGACATCGATGGCGACACCTTCGGTGACGTCAATGGGACCCCGGTGAGTTCCTGCGCGGCACCAGCCGGCCACGTGAACAACCGCGATGACTGTGACGACACGGATGCTCAGGTCAGCCCGGTGGGCACCGAGGTCTGTGACGGCATCGACAACGACTGCGTCAATGGCATCGATGACCCCTTCGATGCGGATCAGGATGGCGTAAGTGATTGCGGTGGTGACTGCGATACGGCCAATGGTGCAACGTTCCCCGGCGCGCTTGAGCTCTGCGATGGCGAGGACAACGACTGTGACCAGGCCATCCCAGCCAACGAGACGGATGACGACGGCGACTTGTATGTCGAGTGCTCGCCCTACCTGGGCGCCGGCTTTTTGGGCGGTGACTGCGATGACGACGAGATCCTGGCCAACCCGGGGGGTACGGAGCTCTGCGACGGCATCGACAACGATTGTGTCAATGGCGTCGACGATGGCTTCACGGATAGTGACGCCGATGGGTTCGCCTTTTGTCCAGGTCCTTCTCCGCCTCCCGGCTCGGACTGCGACGATGCAGATCCCGCCAACTTCCCGGGCAATATCGAGATCTGCGATGGTCAGGACAACGACTGCGACAGTTCGACCAGTGAACTCACCACGGATGGCGACGGCGATGGCCTGGCGCCCTGCGATGGCGACTGCGATGACACAGACGCGAGCCTGAACCTCGACGATGTCGATGGCGACACCTATTCGAGTTGCACCGGTGACTGCAATGACGACACGCCACTGGTCAACCCGGGCAGCCCCGAGTATTGCGATACGGTCGACAACGACTGTGATGGTGATTCCTCTCTGACAGAGTCTGATCTGCTTACCGACGGCGACGGCGACGGCTTCGATGGCACGCTGTGCGGCGGCACCGACTGCGACGACTCGGATGCAGCCGTGTTCCCCGTCAGCGAGTACACTTCAGGGATGCAGCGCCAGTGCCGCCCGGCCGTGTATCCGGGCTTCCGGCACCAGTGGCACCAGTTCATGGCAGCTCAGCCCTCGTATTTCTTCGATACGAGCACGTCGACGCACTACCTGTACTTCCGCGGCCATCGGGCCTCGTCGGGGCCGGACCGTGCAATCGGCGTGGTCTCTTCGAGCGATGGAGTCAACTGGAGTTCGGTCGCGGCGACTCCGCTGGTC
>CAZBDA010000179.1:2911-7841 GCA_964490445.1 uncultured Rickettsiales bacterium
ACAACGCCTCTGGTTGGGACGTTGGCAATGTGTCTTCGCCGTCTGTAGCAGCGTTCCCCGCCTCGCAGGGGGCTGCGAGGCCCTATGTCTTGCTGTATCACTCCACGCTGAGTACTGGCGAGATCGACATCGGCATGGTGACCGCGGCGAGCCCGACCGGGCCGTTTGAGCGCATCGCGACCGACGGCGTGACACCGATCACGACAGCCGTGCTTCCCCACGGCACGGTGTCGGGAAACCTGGATGACAAGTTCGCCTTCGGCCCGTCGGTGTACGTGTTTACTGCCGGTCTTTCGGCTTCACTGTTCACCTGGTACAGCGGCAAGACCACCACGAACGACTTCAACATCCTGTATGCGACTTCTCCGGACGGCCTCACCTGGAGCAAGTTCGATACCGTCGCAGCGGGTTCGCCGGACCCCTTGTTGTCGCAGGGAGGGACTGATGCCTTTGACGAACGCAAGGTGATGTTCCCGACGGTGAGGGACAACTCTGACCCGCTGAGCAACCAGGACTTTGAGGTCTGGTACCAGGGCAGGGGTAGTACCAGTGGACCCTTCAACTTTGACCAGGGTGGCGTCGCTCGAGGTGGCAACCAGGTGACCTGGGCGAAGCACGAGTTGAATCCCTGCATCGCCAAGGACAGCACCCCTTCGAGGCTGGACGGAAACACCACCGGACGTCTTGACCGGTACTTCGAGGAGGCCAACCCGGGAGCCAATGACGGCGCGGGCACCTACCACATCTACTATGCTTCTACGTCGCTATCGGCGGGGGCCGCCTACGGTCCGGAGGCCGGCAACACCTTCAGTACCATGGGCTACGTCGCATACGGCGTGAACAACGCCCCGGTGCTGGCTATCACCAGCCCGGCCAACAATGCGACGGTGACCTCGCCTGTCGACATCACCGTGACGGTCACGGACAACGCGCCGGATACCGTCCTGTTGACGCTGCTTATCGATGACGTCCCGCAGCCCGACGTGGCGACGCCGACTCCGGCCGACTCCTCGAACTTCGGGGTCCAGACGACGGACTGGACCTTCTCTCAGGTGGCGCTGCCCTCGGGCCAGACTCCCACCATCGAGATCGTGGTCTCCGACCAGGGTGGTTCCGAGAGAAGGCAGTCAATCGCTGTCACCGTGCCCTGAGCCCCAGGTCGCGTACTTCCAGGAAGGGGCGGTCCACTGCATCGGTCAGCCTGTGTAGTGCCGACGGTCCACGCCCTGTATTGACCTCCCGGATGGGCCTTTATAAGCTCCGCGCACCGTAGGCGGTGCATGACGATGTGCGCTGCCCTGGAATTGGCCCCGGCTGATTGCTCGCTACGGTGAGGGAGGATTGACGCATGGCGTCCAGCCCGGAAAACGACGAGAGCGCAGTTGTCGATTCGGTGGTAGTGCGCCGACGGCGCCCCGCCAAGGGTGACGCCGCGGACGACGGTGTCACAGCTGACGACAGCGCAGCGATCGTGCCGAGCGAGGAGCCTGCGACTGAATCGCCGGACTCAGCAGAGGAGACAGTGGAGTCTTCCCCGGCCTCGGCACCTGCAGCTCCGGCACCTGCAGCAGCAGATTCCCTGACCCAGCTTCTCGCGAAGGACGCGTCGATTCTCGCCGACCAGGCGCACTCGGGCAGTGCGCTGGACGAAGGAGACCTGGCTGCTGCCGTGAAGCAGGCTCAGGCGCCGGCTACTCTGGAGGAGTTCGCGACCCTTCTCGCCAGCCACTCGGGCATTGAGGCACTCAAGCCTGGTCAGCGGATCAAGGGCACGATCCTCTCGATCTCTGACGACGTCGCCTTCGTAGATATCGGTGCGAAGTCCGAGGCCACCATCGAGCGGCGCGAGCTCCTCGGTGATGACGGAGAGTTGGTCTACGAAGTGGGCCAGGAACTCGAAGCGCAGGTTATCAAGGCTGGTGGGGATGGTGTCGTGCAACTGTCCATGGGAGCGCTGAAGGCACAGATGCTCTCCGAGTTGCTGGAGTCGGCGGTGCAGAGCGGTCTCGCCGTCGAAGGTCGGGTCACCGGCTTCAACGAGGGGGGACTCGAGGTCCGCGTCGGCGGAAGGCGCGCCTTCTGTCCACGCTCCCAGATTGACACCTACGGCGCCGGCGCCCTCGAGGATTATCTCGGTCGCGACCTCAGCTTCGTGGTCACCCAGTATGAGGCTAGCGGCCGCAACCTCGTCCTGTCTCGGCGGCAATTGCTCGAGCGGCAGTCCAAGGAGATGGCGGCCTCGACCATGGCTACCCTCGCGGTGGACGCAGTCGTTTCGGGAGTTGTCCGCAAGGTGATGCCTTTCGGTGCCTTCGTTGATCTCGGCGGTGTCGATGGACTCATCCACGTGTCTGAGATTTCGTGGAGCCGGGTCGATGACCCTGCGCAGGTCCTCTCCGCGGGGCAACAGGTCACCGTAAAGGTCCTCAAGATTGACTCTGGCAAGGACCGCATCTCCCTGTCGCTGCGCCAGGCTTCGGACGATCCCTGGGATGACATCAAGACCCGCTACTCCGAGGGTGGCACGTATACGGGGACAGTCTCCCGGTTGGTGGACTTCGGAGCCTTCGTGGAGCTCGAAGGCGGCGTGGAAGGCCTGCTTCATGTCAGCGAGATCGATTGGAACAAGCGCATTGCTCATCCGAGTGAAGCACTTGAGGTAGGCCAGGAGATCACGATCACGGTCAAAGAAGCGGATGCTGCCCGCAAGAGGCTGTCCCTTTCGATGAAGCGTGTCGGGCCTGACCCCTGGGCGGACATGGGCAAGGACATCAAGGTCGGTTCGGAACTCGAGGTGACCGTTGAAAAGGTCGCCGACTTCGGCGTCTTCTGCACGATCGCTCCCGGCCTGACCGGGCTCCTGCCCACCTCTCATGCCGTGCTTCGCCGCAATGGCAACATCCGCCGTGAGTTCCAACCGGGCAAGACCGTCAAGGTCGGAGTGCTTGCCCTCGACCGCCGCGCCCGCAAGGTCACGCTGTCCCAGAAGGCTCTTGCAAACAGTGGCGGTGCGGACGACTACAGGGCCTATCGGAAGCAGGTCGAGAAGGAACAGGGCGAGCAACCGTCGGCTCTCGCCTTTGCCCTGGCCGCCGCTCAGCAGAAGGGCGGCAAGAAAGCGAAGGGCGGCAAGAAGAAGTAGCGCTCAGTTTCGTCCAGAACGACAACGAGCCGCTGGGGTACTAGCGGCTCGCTGTGAGGCTCGCGCGGGAAGCGCTACTGAATTCCGAGTACGAAGTACTGAGTATCGGTGGGCGTAAACACCAGGCCTTCGCCGGTTACGCTTCCCTCGGGGACGGTGAAGGTGACAACGGAGATATTGCCGTCTTCAAGGTCTTTTTCTGAGACTTCGAGGTCGTTTTCGTCGACATCGGTGAGGTCGGCATCGGGGTCATAGTCGTTGCCACCAGTTTCCAACATGGCTGCCTCGCCGTCGAAGGTGCAGAACCAGAAGTCCTCTACCTCGAAATCGCTTACGGGGGCATCGGGCTCGGAGACCATGTACACACCGACTTCAGCGCCGGCAACACTGACCTGCGGAGAGATTCCAACCACCTCGAAGGTAGCCGTACCCTGGACATCGAGTCGCGGAGCAAAGGAACCTTCTTCGTAGCCATCGTGCGTGCCGAAGAACTCCGCGCAACCCGAAATGAGAAGCAGAGCAGAGCAGGAGATGACGAGGCTGATGACTCTAGTGGTGGACATAGGAGAACCTTTCACGGGTTTACAGGCCAGACCCCAGACTAGCTGATTCATCAGCCCTTCGGAAGGCAATCTTGTGCCCGCGTTGGCCCGGGCTCGGCCGGTTGTTTCCTGAATTCACGCCCGTTGGCCGCGGTGACTGTGGAAAGGAGCCCCCTATGCACTACACTTGCACGATGCTGCGCCGCACCGCCCACCTGTTGATTGCCGCACTTAGCCTGCCGCTTTGCATCACAGCGTGTAGTGAGCCTTCCTCCCTCGAGGTGAGTCCCGACCAGGTGGACTTTGGCACCGTGGAACCGGACGCATTCGCCTACGGCCTGGTCGAGTTGTGGAACCCGGCCTCGCCGCTGGTCGTCACCGTCACGGTGCAGCCGAGGAGTGGCATCTTTAGCAGCCCGGGTGAAGCCGTGCGAAGCCTTGACGCCGGGAGTCTGACTGAGATCGAGGTCCAGGCCAGTGGCACCGAGCCGGGCACCTACCAGGGGGTGCTCACGATTCTCTGGGACGGGGGCTCTGCCGAAGTGCTGTTGTATGCGGACGTGGAGTACGGGGTCATCGACCTGGATCGCGATGGCTTCCCGGCGGGCGAGGATTGCGATGACACGAATCCTGCAATTCGGCCCGGTGCCGAAGAACTCTGTGACGGCCTGGACGGCGATTGTGACGGCGAGCTACCGGCTGACGAGGCTGATCTGGATGGCGATGGCCAGGCGGAGTGTTCGGGCGATTGTGACGACAGCGAGCCTACGGTTGCAGAGCAGAGCGTCGAACTCTGTGATGGGTTGGACAATGACTGCAATGGTCTGACTGACTTCGATGACGCCGGTGAAGTTGACGCTGACGGGGATGGCTCATTGTCCTGCGAGGACTGCGACGACGACCCGGCTACGGGTGCAGCCAACTCTCCCGCCAACGCGGAGATTTGTGACGGTGCCGACAACGACTGCAACGGCAGCGCTGATGCCGATGCTGCCGGCGAGGTGGACTTCGATGCAGACGGCAGTCTCTCGTGCCTGGATTGCGATGACGCCGATGCCTCTCGGGCGCCCGGTGCCGTGGAGCTCTGCGATGGCATCGACAACGACTGCAATGGACTGGCAGATGCCGATGCTGCCGGTGAGTCGGAAGCCGACGGAGAAGGCTCTTTGTCATGCGAGGACTGAGACGACGACGACGCGTAGGACGACGACGATGGGATCGGGGACGGGGGTGACAACTGCCCGCT
>CAZBDA010000180.1:0-7787 GCA_964490445.1 uncultured Rickettsiales bacterium
CCGTGAGCCAGCGGCAGTCGCCGAAGCACTTGCAGAAGGGGTGTCGCTTCAGCGTGGTGACAGCTCCGACATCTTCCTCGATCCGCGCGGTCGCATACACGGCATGGGGGAACTGGTGGATGTCAGCAGTTTCCAACTCCACCCGGTCAGCTACGAGGGGATGCCCGAACAACGGGTCGGTGGTTGGTTTTTGAGTCGCGATGGTCTTTTCCAGGCGATCTCGCGCTGCCCCGACGTGCTTCGCTTCATTGCCCGGCACAGCGTGACGGGCTAGAGGCCAGCTTCTTGGAGTCCCGTCGGACTTGTCCTGTGGCAGTGGCCACGACTGCTAGACTGGCTTTGATTTGGGTGAGCAGGTAGGCCAGTACGAACTCAAGGGTGTCCTGGGCGGTGGCGGAATGGCGACCGTGTATCGCGGTGAGCACGTCTCCGGGATCGGCATGACTGCGGCGATCAAGAAGCTGCACCCGCACCTTGCGGCAGATGCGGAGTTGCGGGCACGTTTGAAAGTAGAAGCGCAGGCGCTGGCGCGCTTGAAGCACCCCAACATCGTGCAACTGTTCGACTACGTCGATGTCGACGGTAACTGTGCGCTGATTACCGAGTTGGTAGAGGGGCGCACGATGCGCGCGGTGATGGGGGAGTTCATCAACCTGCCCATGCCTCTGAGCCTTGCCCTGCGCCTGTTTCGGCAGGTGCTCGAGGGAGTCGGACATGCTCACCGACACAGTTGCCTGCACCGTGACCTGAAGCCCGCCAACATCATGGTGACCGCAGACAACGAGGTGAAGGTCCTCGACTTCGGCATCGCCAACCTTGTCGATACCGAGCGCCTGACTCGCACCGGCGTCTCCATCGGCACGCCCGTCTACATGTCGCCCGAGCAACTCGAGGGGCGAGCCGACCTCGATCAGCGGGCCGATCTGTATGCCCTTGGCATGACTTTCTGGGAGATGCTGTTCGGCCCGGGCGCCAGGCCCATCGGCGAGCGAGGTTGGCGTCTCTCGGAAGCCCATCTCGAGAAGTTGCTGGATCGGCAGGTTCCGGCGTCCCTGGTGGATGTGGTCCGCCTGATGGTTCAGCACGACCGAGAGGACCGCTACAACAGCTGCGATGAAGTCCTGGCTGCGCTCGGCCGAATCGTCGAGGAAGGTTGCCTGGATGAGGAGAGCCAGCTGGTGTTGTCCGGCGTCGGTCCAATGGGCTCGCCAGGCGACTTGCCGACGTTCGAGTTTGAGGCCACCGCCAAGTCTTCGGACTCCCTACCGACCTCCCAGACCGTAGGCAACGAGGCCCAGGAGGCCAGCGGCGAGCCTGCCAGCAGGACTCCCGTCATGGTTGCTGCGGCAGTGCTGGCAATCGGCATCTTCGCAGTGGTCGCGTGGAGCGGTCGCTCACCCGACGCGGTACAGGCGCCTGCCCCCGACGCGGTACAGGCGCCTGCCCCCGACGAGGGCGTTGCGCTCCAGACGGTTGCGCTCCAGTTGGCTTCGGATCCTCTGGGTGCCAGCTTGCGATTAGACGGCGAGGAGCTCGGCAACGATTCGCTGACGAGGTTGGTCCGCGCCGAGCCCAAGGGCTATCTCCTGACTGCAGAGTTGAGTGGCTACCAGGCTGGCAGCATGCTGTGCATGGTCGACGAGCAGGCCATTCAGCAGGGCTACTTCCGCTGCACGGTGCCCCTGCAGAAGATCCAGACCGAAGTGGCTCCGAAGCCAAGCAAGTCCTCGCGACGCAGCGAGCGACGCTCCGGCACAAGGAAGTCGACCCGCCAGCCGCCAGCACCGCCGGCTGAGAAAGCCAAGCCGGTGGAGCCCCCACCCGAAAAGCCGAAGATCCACAAGATCGACGACTAAGGTTCGTCCGCCGAAGCGCCAGCCACGCCCGGGTGGGTTTGTAGCCCACTGAGCCGTCACTGGTTGTCGCCATGCCGGGGCCGAGGGTACGATGCGTGCAACCTCTATGGTGCCCATCGGCGCCGAGCTGGAGTTCCCGTGCCAAGAGTCTTTGTTCTGCTCATTGCCGCCCTTCTTCTGGGACCGTCGTCGAGCAGTGCGGAAGAAACCACCGAGGCAAGCCAACAGAGCGCTGCCGAGCAGGCATCAGAGCACAGCCGCCTCGGAGTCGAGGCTTACAAGGAGGGTCGCCTTCCGGAGGCCGTCAAGGAGATGCTGACCGCCTACAACCTGTTCCCCGACGTCACCCTGCTGTACAACATCGCGCGCATCTACCAGAAGATGGAGCAGCCTGATCTCGCGATCACCTACTTCAAGAAATTCGTCGCTGAGGAAGGAGCAGACCCGGACACCGTCCAGGCTGCTCTGGAACACATGGCAACGCTGGTCAATGACAAAGCTCAGGCCGAGTCCAGTGTTCCTGTCCTCGAATCCGAGCCCGAACCTGAGCCCGAACCCGAACCGGTAGCTCCCGACATCCCGGAGCCGGCCGTCGAGGAGCAGAGCACCGGGGCCGCGGCGGTGGCGCCTGTGGTGCAGACCCGGCCGATGCATCCTGCTCCCTGGATCACAGGTTCGGTAGCAGGTGCAGCACTGGCAACTCTCGGCATCAGCGGTGCCGCCGCGCTGTTCGAGCAGGGAAGAGCGCAAGAACCGACCCGGGGCTGGGAAGAGCGACTGGAAGCCAAGGCCCTGTCCGATGATCTGGGCGTGGTAGCTGACGTCAGCCTGGGAGTCGGCGTGGCGGCGACGGTCGCGACGGTGATCCTGGCCGTGGCAACCCGCCACAAGGCTGCCCCGGTCGTTTTGCTGCCGGTGGGCCCCGGTGGTGTGCCCGGATTGGGGCTCTCGATGCGATTTGGTGCTCCGGCAGGGAGGTCGCGATGAAGGGCAGACGAATTGCCTCGCTGGCTTTGCTGCTGGGTGGACTCGCGTTGCTGCAGCTCTCGTGCAGCCTGCTACTTCAAGCGGGCGAATGTGATGAGGACAACGACGACTGCCCCGGCGGCCTTGTCTGCGGTGACGAAGGCCTGTGCGTGTCCCTGTTGAACGACCAATGCCGAGAAATGCTCGGTGAAGTGAACGATGGCGACGCCCTTTTGTTGGGCGCATTGCTGCCGTTGTCGGGAGAGAGCCTCGAATCGGGTTTCTATCTCAAGCGTGCCATCCAACTGGCAGTCGACGAGATCAACCTGCGGGAAGGAGTCCAGGGCAGCCAGGGTGGCCGCAAGCTCGCAGTGTTGGTCTGTGACGATGAAGGCTCGGTTGATGTCGGTCTCGCCGGGGCGCGGCATCTTGCCGAGGTGGCTGGTGTGCCGGCGATCATCGGCAGTGCGTTCTCCTTTGTGACCCTTCCTGTCGCCGAGCAGGTCACCATTGGAGCCGGGACCTTGTTGGTGTCCCCCGCGTCGACTGCCGTAGACATCTCGGGGTTGGACGACAACAACCTGGTCTGGCGGACCGTGCCTCCAGACAGCGTCCAGGCAGACACCATGGCCTACTTCGCTACCTGGGAGGTGTTGCAGAGCGCCGGGATTGGCGCCGATGGACAGTTCAGCCAACCAGCCGCATCGGTCAACGTAGGGCTTGTGTACCCAGACGACAGCTACGGGAAGGGCCTCAAGAACAACTTCCAAAACGTGCTGCTGGGTAAAGTCGAGGCGCAATTGCCCCAGGGTTTTCCCCTGGGCGAGAGTGGCCTGCAGCTGTTGTTTCACTCGCACCCCTACTCGCTCGATGATTTGGATGACGACGCCTTGAACGTATTGGTAGGCGAGATCTCGAGTGCTGAGTTGGACCTGGTCATGCTGGCTGGCTACGACGAGTCTGCGGATCTGTTCGAGGCCCTGCAGCCGGTTCTTTCTGCTGCGGGCACCTCGTATTTCCTGTCGGATGGCATGCGCTCGGACTTCCTGACCACGGCTCTGCCGAACGACGGTCAGGGCAAACCCCGACTGCTGTTCGGCACCAACCCTGGGGGACGCCTGGATGGCGACGCCGCCTGGGAAGGCTTCCGCGATCGCTACCTCGCTCGGTGGAGCGACGAAGTCGGCGCCGAGAGCCTGCACAACTACGTCGAGAATGCATACGACGCCACCTACCTGCTTGCTTACGCTCTGTCTTCGACCTCTGCTGACCTGCCCACCGGCGCCGCCCTTGCTACCGGCCTCAGCCAACTTGCAGGGAACTCGCAGGGCCCCAGCGTCAGCATCGGGCCGTCGGACGTGTTGGTGGCCTTCCGGGAGATCGACTCAGGCAATCGTCTCAACCTACAGGGTGCCAGCGGTCCCATCGCCTTTGACCCTGCAGGAGATCCCATCTCCGGCAGCATGATCCGCTGGGATTTGAGGTGGGACTCGAGCAGTTCCAACTGGCAGATCGACGAGTGCGGGGTTGCCAGCAGCTATGACATCACCGGCGCCCCCACGCGCCATTGGTGTAGCGCCTACTGCGTGAACACCGCTACCTGTGCTGACGACTGCCCGGGTCCTGAGGACTGCGACCCCGAGTGCGTCCCTGTGCACGAGGAGGAGGACGGGTTCGGCGATGACGACGACAGCTCCAGTGTCAGCGATGACGACGACACGGGCGACGACGATGACTCGACCCCGATTGACTGCAGCCCCGGAGACGACGATGACGCATCGCCGGGAACTGAGGGCAACAATCTCATGTCATTTCCAGACAGGGGCGACTGCGCCGACGGACTGGACAATGACGTAGATCAGTGTGTGGACTGTGACGATAGCGGCTGCGGGGACTACAAGGGCTGCATCGAGGGCGACGACGATGACTCGGCTGGCGGGCACCTGCCCAGCTGTCAGCCCGCGGTGATGGGCAACTAGCGGCCCAGTGCCTCGCAGGCCTTCTCTGCGGCGAGGCGCTTCTCTGCGACCTTCTTCTCGACTGCGAGGAAGTCTTTCGCGAAGCGCTGTACGCGCTTGATTCGGTCCGCGATCTTGTAGGCCTTGCCGGTGAACAGCCTGGTCAGCCGGTCCATTGCCGGTTGCATATGTCCATAGCCTTCCAGCAACAGGTCACGGACCTGTCCCTCGTCGGCCATCAGGTCCCGCTGGGAGAGCTCGGTTCGAAAGGCGTTGATCTGTTCGCTGATGACGGTGCTGCCGTTGCGGATCTCGGACAGCACCCTGCGCTGATAACCCTGCGACTCCTGCTCGCTCAGTCGGGCACCCCAGGTGCTGGGGCCAGTCTGACCGCCGGTGAACAGAACCTGCGAGAAACGCTTGATGTCCGCGCACAGGGAAGCGTCGGGGAGCCGCTCACCGGCGAGATGGGCCTCGTCTGTGCCGGGGAAGTCCCGGCGTAGCTTGTACCAGTTGTTCGGGTCACCGCTGTCGAGGAGACGCTTGCGCTCCACCGCATCACCGAGGACCTTGTCGTGAACGGCGAGCAGATCCTCGAGCCGTTTCTGCTCGCGCCCGGCAATTCGCCCATCCACTTCCTGCAGGCAGGTGCGTGCTGCTTCCCACTCCTTGAGCTCCAGTTCGACTTCGCATCGCCGGGAGTTCAGGTCGGGGTCGTCCGGCGCCCACTTCAGAGCCGCTGCCACGAAGGTGCGACGACTCTCTCCCTTCTCCAGCTCACTCTTTCGGGTCAGCCATTCCACAGCCAGGGCCCGCGCCTCGTTGATTTCGGGGGTTTCGGGGGCTTCCACGGCGACCCGTTCCAGGATCGTCGCGGCCTCCAGGGCGTCACCACCTAGGTAGACAGCGGTCGCTTCGTCAATGATCGGCCTGCCCTTGTTGCAGCCTACGGCCAAGGCGACCAGGACGCTCAGAGCGACGAGACGAACAGCACTGCAGTTCCCCATTGAGGCCTCCGTATCCGCAAGCTGGCTGGTGCAGCGCAACCGGGATTCGCGAGAGTCTAGCAGCCCTCGCGGTGGCTCCGTCGGGGTCACTGGGCCTTCACAGGGCCTCGCGCAGAAAGTCCCGGACCAGGCCATTGAACAACTCGGGCTGTTCAATGGGAGTCGCATGGCGACTGTTCTCCACCTGCACAAGACGCGCTCGGGGCAGCTTCGTGCAGTAGTCCTCTTTTTCGGAAAGGGGCGTGTAGTCGTGTTCAGCGGCGATGACCAGCGTGGGCAAGGACAGGCCCGCCAGCACCTCGTCGTCCAGCTGCCAGCAGACCAGGCCGTCGATGGCGTGCAGATAGGCGTCCTTGTGATTGGCCCCATAACGCTCGATGGTCTTGCTCCGCAGATCCTGCTGGTGCTCGCCCGGGAACAGGCGCTTGGCGATGAGCCGGGCGAGCTGCGGCACTCCGAGCAGTCTGACCACGCCCTTGCGCACGATGACCTCGAGGTTCTTGCGCCAGTGATCGGGCACGAAGCTCGGCGAACTGTTGACGATGATGAGCCGCTCGACCCGCTCCGGGTAGCTGGCGGCGAACTCAAAGGCTACGGCCCCTCCCATCGAGAAACCAAGCAGTTGGATCCGGTCGATCCCGAGATGGTCGAGCAGGGCGCACAGGTCCTGCGCGTGGCGAGGGACAAGGTAGGGACCTTCTGGCTTGTCGCTGCGGCCGAAGCCGCGCAGGTCGGGGGCGATGACGCGGTAGTCCTTCTCAAACTCGGGGTACTGGTACTCCCAGTCCAAGCCGCTCGAGCCGAGCCCATGCAGGAGCACCAGGGCCTCGCCAGAGCCGGCATCGTGGTAGTGCAGGGTGATGTCGTCGACTTCGAGGGTCGGCATGCTCGGGCTCCTCGGTCGCTGCCCGACGGCGAACTTGCCGGCAGGGCAGCGGGGACGGCCGACCGTAGCAGAACCACCCGCCTCTTTGCGCAGCGCTCAAGTATCCTTAACGACATGCGCACGTCTCTGTTTTCGATGTTGGCCCTCTTGCCGCTGCTCGTAAGTTGCAATCCCCCGCCGGAGCCGGAGCCGGAGCCGGAGGACTGTGAACTGCGCGGTCACCGCTGGACTGCTGGAGAGCAGGCCTTTGTCGAGGCCAGCGCACAGTGGGGTGTCGACGACATCGGCGCCCTGGCGCTGCGCGTCAGCATCGTCGACGTGGATGACGATGGCTGGCCGGATGTGCTGGCACGCAGGGGAGGGGGGCCCGACGACTTTGCGACGGGCGAGCGCAGTCGTTGGTTGTTGCGCAACACGGGCAACGGCAGCTTTGAGGACATCACCGAACAGTCTGGACTGCTGATGGGCAGGCTGCCTGAGACGGGCAACGGGGGGCTGTCGGGAGAATTGATGATCTCTGGGGACGTCGACAATGACGGCGCCACGGACGTGCTGGTGCTTAGGGGCCTGTCGGACCCATCCTCTACGGGCCAGGAGACCGCAGAAATCATGCTGGGAGATGGCGACGGGGGCTTCTCCTTGGGTCCCGAAGAGAGTGACCTTCGCAACGGTGGCCATGCCACCGTGCCCAACGGGGTCGCTTTCACCGACGCCAACCTGGATGGCTTCCTCGACGTATGGGTGAGCAACAACAAGCGCGGCGAGGACAGCTCACCGCTGCAGGACCGCCTGTACCTGGGCCAGGGCGATGGCTCGTTCCTGGATGGCACCGAGGCGCTGGGCCTGGCAACCGGCCGTTGGAATAGCCTGGACCGACTGAACGAAGCGAGGGCGCACACCTGGGGCTGGGGAGCGACCGCCTGTGATCTCAACAATGACGGCATCCCAGAGCTGCTGTCGGCATCCTACGGGCGGGTGCCCAATCACCTGTGGCAGGGCCGCATGGAAGATGGGGTGGTCAGCTACAGCAACCAGAGTATTGAGTCGGGCTACGCCTTCGACGATCGGATGGATTGGACAACCAACGTCAATGCGCAGTGCTATTGCCGCGACC
>CAZBDA010000181.1:0-7738 GCA_964490445.1 uncultured Rickettsiales bacterium
CCCCAGCTGTCGTCGTCACCCCAGGTGTCGTCATCGCCCCAGCTGTCGTCGTCGCCCGCGGTGTCGTCGTCGCCCCAGCTGCAGATGGGCACCGCATCACAACTGGGAGATTCGCAGTCGACCAGGCCGTCGCCATCGTTGTCTATGCCATCAGTGCACTCACCGGGGCAACTGCCTTCGTCGGCGCTTCCCGCCCAACACCGCTCGTCCCAGGGCGGCATCGTGCAGCCAGCCAGAAGCAGGCAGGGGAGCAGCAGTAGGCCGGCGAGGCCGCGGTGGAGTGAGTAGCGCACTGTCTAAAGACTAGCCGAGGTCATGGGAGGGGGATAGATGGTTCCTCGTTGGCCCTGGGGGCTTGCGGGGAGGGCCCCGGTGGACCCAGTGTAGGTTGGATGCGCAACAGGTTCGGTTCAGCCAGGCAGCCTGGTTCTCACTGGCAGTGGGTGCTGTGGCTGACGCTCGTCATCGAGGTGGTGACCTGCCTGCTGCGTTTTGGCGGGGGCCTGGAATCCACGGTGGATACCGCCTTTGTGGCGCCGCTGACCCTGGGCTGGCGCATTCACCACAGTTACATCGGCCTGCTCCTGGCCCTGGTGGCAAGGGCCTGGCCACGAGGCCACCTGCTGCGCTGCTGGGGTGCCAGGCTCGGCTGGGCCCTGCTCGCATCGGACCTGGTACACCACTTCCTGGTGCTGTGGCCGATCACGGGAAGCCCGCACTTCGACCTTCGCTATCCGGGGATCTGAGTCGTAGCGGCAGGGGCCTGCGCCGCGCCAGGGCGAGCCAGTCTCAGTCGTCGCTGGGACACTCCAGGCGGGCCTGGAATGGGCCGGTTGCGCCGTTGTAGCCGTCGACCACCAGGTAGTAGCTGCTGCCACCGGTGGCAGCGAACTTGACGGAGTTGGCGCCGTAGCCGCCCTTGTCCAGGCAGGCTGAGGCCCGGCAGGTGCCGTCTTCTGCCGACAGCACGAATACGTCGTTGTCCAGTTCGGTGGGCACGGGATCGATCAGCCGCCAGCGGTACTCCCCCGATTTTGGCGCGACGAACTCCCAACTCGCCTCGGCGCCGCGGTAGTTGCCGACCTTGCAGGGGTAGTCGGACATCGCATCGCTGGTGGCAGCGTTCGAATCGCTGCTGTCGAGGCCGACTGTGTCGCCGCACCGGATCACCCCGGCCGGCAGGCACTCCGAGCGCTCGTCGAGGTCGACTTCGCCGGCTGCTGCGGCGCCGTTGACGGCTCCCTGCAGGTCGAGGCGGCCGCCGCTGGCGACCCGGTCGGCGCCTTCTTCCAGTGGGCTGACCCCCTCGACGATGGCGCTGACGATGTCCTCGGCGCCGAGCTCGGGCGCCACGCTCCAGGCCAGCGCTGCACCTGCGGCGACAAGGGGAACCGACATCGACGTGCCCGAGAACGAGCCGTAGCGGTTGCCATTCTCGTTGGTGGTGACGGCGGTGATGATGTCCACGCCCGGTGCTGCCAGGTCGACGCAGCGTCGGCCATAGCCGCTCCACTGTGCAAGCCGGTCGCGCCGGTCTGAGGAAGCGACCACCAGGCTGTTCTCGAGGGGAAGGCAAGCCGGGAACAGCGGTTTCTCGTCGAGGTTGCGCTCGTCGTTGCCCGAGGAAGTCACCAGGATCACACCGGCGCGGTCGAGCTCGCGGGCGGCCTCTTCCATGACCCGCGAGCGGCCCTCGGTGCTGAGCGCTGCGGCGACCACCTGGGCGCCGTTGTCGAGCGCGTAACGCAGGGCTCGGGAGATGGCAAAGGCCGAGTGGCGACCCTCCTGGTCGGGCTTCATCGCTTTGAGCACCATGAGCCGCGCTCCCCAGGCGGCGCCGAGGATGCCGCTGCCGTCATTGCCGCGGCCAACGATCAGCCCCGCCACCGAGGTGCCGTGGCCGAGCTCGTCGTCGGGCACCGCATCCCGGTTCGCGAAATCCCAGCCGTGTACGTCGTCGATGAAACCGTTGTCGTCGTCGTCGTCGTCGCGGTTGTTGCCGGGAACCTCTGCGGGGTTGTGCCAGAGGCGGTCGCGCAGGTCGGTGTGGGCCGAGTCGACTCCGCTGTCGACCAGGGCAATGACCACGCCGCCGCCCAGGGTCTCGTCCCAGGCGGCAAAGGCCGCGATGTCGGCGCCCTCGCTGCCGTCGTGCAGCCCGGTGTTATGGAAGGCCCACATCGGTGCGCGCCAGTCATTGGGCTGCAGGTCGAGGTGGACGGCGATGTCCGGCTCGGCCCACTGCACGATGGCCTCGTGGCCGAGCATCTCGAGCAGCGGCAGGGCAGGCTCCAGCGCGCGGCCGTCGAGCAGTGCCACGCCGGCTCTGCTGTCGAAGTCGGCGACCTGCAGACCGTGGCGCTGCGCCAGCAGGTCCAACTCGGTTTCGCTGGTGCCGCCAGCCAGGATCAGCACGAAGCGGCCCTGGATCGCCTGGGCGTCGAGGAACTCGGGGCTGTGCTCGCCAGCTACCGGGTCGTCTTCGCTCTGCCAGCCGTCCTCGCAGGAAAGGCAGGCAATTGCCAGGCAGAGCAGGGCGCTCACCAGGACATGTCGATACCGATGCGGGCAGGGCAGGGGGCTCATCGGCCGCCATCATAGCGGCCACCGGCACGGTGCAAAGTACTCAGCGCGCCGGGCTCGTTTGTGCCGGCCCTGTTCTGCTGTCGCCGCCGCTCGCATATTCTTCGCACGAGGAGCTGGAGACGATGGGCCTGTTGGGCCGCTACCTGAAGTTGCTGATGGAGTTCCGGTCCAAGGACCTGGTGCAGTTCCTCGATCAGCACGAGAAGCTGTTCGTCGAGGCTCGCAGGACCGGCGACCACCGTCCCGCTACCTCGGCCTACTACGAGATGATGGGTCCGATCATCGAGACCTACTACGGTGCCGGGTGGCACTTCTGTCCCCCCGACTACCCCGGCCAGAGCCGCGACGATGCTGTGCGCAGCCTGCATCACCGCATCGCGCGACTGCTGGGCCTGCGCTCGGGCATGGAGGTCCTTGATGTCGGCTGCGGCGTCGGCGGCATGATGCGGGGCGTTTCCCTGTACTCGGGCAGCGAGGTCACCGGCCTCACGCTGGGAGAGGGCGAGGTACGTAGCGCCAACAGTTCCGCGCAGGATGCGGGACTCTCGACGTTGTGCCGAGCGGTCCAGGGGGACTGCCTGGCGATGCCTTTTGCGGCGGACAGCTTCGATGCCGCCTATGCGGTCTACGCGCTCAAGTACTACCCGGATCTGAGCGTGGTGCTCGGTGAGATCCAGCGCGTGCTACGGCCAAAGGGCTTGTTTGCTGCCTACTGCCTGGGACGAACTGACAGCTACGACGAGGACAATCCCGAGCACGCGCAGATCTCGGCGGACTTCGAGTACGCCACCGCGATGCCGCCTCTGCCGACTGTCACTCGGGTGGTCGACTCTGCTGAAGCCGCCGGGCTGACCTGTGTGACCCGCATGGACATCTCCCAGGAAACGACCTGGTACCACTACTGGACAGCCAACTCGCTGCTCGTGTGGTTGGTGTCCTCGTCCCTGGTGCGGCTGCTGGTTCGCTGCCTGGAGGCGGTGCGCATCCTGCCGAAAGGCTTCACCCGCTTCAACGACATCTTCCTGGGTGGAACCATTCGCCTGTTGGTCGCAGGTGGCCGCAAGAATGTCCTTAGCGGCTCCACCCTGCTGGTCTTCAGGAAGTCGTAGCCAGCCCTGCGAGTTGTCGAGGAGAGCGAACTCCAGGCATACCAGCCCAGCGGGTAGTGGTTTGCCTGCGCCCTTCAGCGCGGTTCGAGCAGTTCGCCGAGGAAGTCGTCCTCGGCCTCGTAGGTGTTGTCGAGGGACACTCGAATGGTGCCGCGGTACACGTCGGGATCGGTGACCCCGGGGATCTCCGTCTCGGACCAACTGCTCTGGTATCGCAACAACCCACCGGTGGGAAGATCCAGCCAGGCGTCCAGCGTGTGGGACTGCCACAGGACGGCGTTGCCACTGTCGGCGGTGAAGGACTCGGTGAACCAGGAGCGGGAGACGATTGCCCAGCGGCTGGAATCGTCGCCGGCATCTCCGAGCTGCACCCAGCGATAGTCCTTGAAGCTCGTGAAGTCGACGCTCATCAGAATGTTCTCGCGGCGGATGTCGTTGCTCGTCGTGAGCATGGTGCAGGAACGGCTGAGGAAGCACTCGGGATCAGAGTCGCCGGTAAAGGTCCGCTGGTAGCGAGGCGCCGTGGGTTGCACCGGGGTCTGGTCTTCGGTGACGATGAGTTGGGCATGGTCGCCCGTGGCCCAGGGGCTGAGATGAGCAACCGAGACCCCCAGGAGGTTTTCCAGTGGCCGGTCGGGGCGCTCGTGGTCGCGCACGTCGTCCTCGCTGAGCCTGGTCGGTAGGAAAGAGCGATCGCCCAGCGGCCCTTCGAGGTCGACGTCGGCCAGGACCTCGTCGAAGTTGGCAAGGCCCGCAGCCAGCAACTCGGTGTCCTGGCTGCCCCACTCGCGGTACAAAAAGCGATTGAGCTCCGAGAGTTCGCTGGGAGCCTCCTGGATCGTGCAGCCAGTCGCGCTGCCTGCGATCGCAGTTGCCAGTAGGAATCGCATCCAGGTCGACATTGCTCTGTCCATACTCGCACGAATTGCGGCCAGCAAGCTCTGCTACGGGCTATGCCTTGACCCGAGCTTGCCCGGTGGCCGACTATGCGGACGGTTGCTGCGTGTGCAGCCCGGGAATCGAGGGAGGAAGATCGCCTTGTCGAGGAGCATTGCCCTGGTATCAGCGTGGGCGCTCGTGCTGGCCTGCGGTCCGATCTCCGACCCCTTTCCTGATCCCGGTGACTGGGGGTCTGTGAGCGGTCCTGGCGGTCCGAGCCGCGCGTTCGATGCCGCGGCACTGTGGCAGTCCTGTGCCTTCCTCGACGGTGGTGCGGCGGACCTGGATCGCCACGGTTCGGTAACCATGTACGACGGCTACCTGCTGATGCCCTGGACACCTGAGGAAGGCGGCGGCGGCCTGTCGGCCTTTGCCTTCAGCGATCCCTGTAACCCCGAGAAGGTGGGGGAAGCGAGCGACCCGGGCATCCGAGAGACTCACGGCATCTCGTTGGCGCGCCGCGGTGAGCGTGTCTATGCAGCGTTCGCCTACCACGGTGGGACGGCAGGCGACTCGGTGGTCGGGGGTGCGCAGATCTGGGACGTCACGGACCTGGCGGCGCCGGAGCTGGCCGGGCAGTTGCTGCTGCCCGGCTACGACTACCCAGACGCAGTATCGCGAGTGACCATCGCCACAGCCTGGCTCGGCAACCTTCTGTACGTCGCTGGCGGTGACAACGGCCTGTACATCGTCGATGCCACAGAGCCCGCGGCCCCGACACTGGTCAGCCAATTCGAGTTCGAGCCGACCTTTCGGGTGGGCCGGGTCCACGTCCTCGGAAACCTGGCCATGGTTTCGTCCCTGGAAGGTGCACGCACCCTGCTGATGGACCTGAGCGTCCCGACCGAGCCCGACCTGGTGCCCGGTGCGGAGGTGGCGGTCTCCGATGGCGACGGGGTGGAGCGCGACTATTACTTCGCCGAGTGGGTCGGGCGTACCGCCCTGTTCGCTCGCAAGGAGAGCGGTGGAGGCTTCATTGCCTACCAGTTCGAGCCGCCGGGCCGGCTGAGTTTTGCCGGTGAGCACTACAACAGCGATGGTTTCGGTGGGCATGTTCGTCGGCAGGGGCAGCGGGTCTTTGTCGGCGACTCTGACTTTGCCGCCGTGTACGACATCACAGCCCTGGCAGCGCCCGCCGAGTTGGGCCGCGCCGAGTTGCAGGGTGACCTGGATACAGCCACCCCCATCGGCAACGTGATGGTGCTGTCGGTGGACAAGGATTCCGAGGCGGGTCAGGCGAGTGCTGTGGTCCCCTACATCGGCGAGGTGGACGCACAGGGTCCGACGGTGGAGTTCAGCAGTCCTTCGGATGGAGCGATTCTGCAGTTGCCCGGTGTCGGCATCGGTGTCGCCTTCGACGAGGAGGTGGAGTTCAAGAGTGTATTCCCAGGCTCGTTGCGGGTGGCCACCGAGAATGGCACCCCGGTGTCGGGCTCATTCAGCCAGCAGGGGGCGTTGGTGAGCTTCCTCCCGGACGCGCCCTTGGCGGAAGATATGACCTACCAGGTGCTCGTGCCCGCCGGTGGCATTGTCGATCTGAGCGGCAACCCCACTGGCAATGACTTTCGCTTCGCATTCAGCACCGGCGAGGAGGTCGCAGAGTTGTGGTAGCCCCTCTGGACGATGAGCTCGAAGATCTGCTGGATCCCTATGACTATTACCAGGCCATGGTGTCGGGCAACGTCGGCGAGCGCCTCTTCCATCCGGCACGCGTCAAGCTGGTGCGCGACATCGTGCCACTGCGCGGCAAGCGCATTCTCGAAGTGGGCGCGGGAAGCGGCTGCATTGCCCTGTCTCTGGCCCGGGACGGCCACGACGTCACCGCGGTAGAGCCGGGGCTGGAGTCGCTGGCCGCTCTGCGCGAGCACGCGGCCAGGATGGCCGTGGAGGTCGAGGCGGTGCAGGCGGATGGCCGTGACCTGCCCTTTGAAGACAACTCCTTCGATGTCGTGATCCTGGCCAGTGTCGTGCACATCGTGCCGTGGCCCGGCCACCTGCTCTGGGAAGCCGAGCGGGTCTGTCGCCGCGACGGACACCTGGTCGTGGCGGGCCCCTGGGACAAGCACCCCAAGTCGATGCTCTGGCTCAAACGCCTGCTCGGTGGCCGAGCCTCCCGGAGCTGCCAGCGGCGCTTCACGCGCAAGGCCCTCGAGGGCTGGCTGATGCGCTCGAGCTACCGTGGCCGGCGCTGTGATCGGCTCATGGGCTACCTGGCGACGCTCTGGTCGCCCGACCGTAAGCCATAGATCATCTCCTCGCTCAGGTCCCTGTAGTCATTGCGGCAGGGCGGCCCGTCGGCGTAGTACCAGGCAGTGGGCCCGGCCTCGTCGAAGTGCACCATGCTCGAACTACGGGTGCCGTACTCGCCGGCGTCGAAGTGAACGCAGGTGCTATCGAGCAGGTCGTCGCGGTGGACGCCCAGAGCTTCCTCGAAGCGGGCCAGCGGCGCTGTCGGTTGCTGCTCGAGCTGTCGGGCCAGCGAGTTCAGCGCGTCCTCGCGGCCGCTGCTAGCGGCTCCATAGCTTCGTTCCGTGACTACGTGGATGCCAGGCAAGAGCGCTTCACTTCGGACCTGCTGTGAATCGCTCCAGGTGACCCAGGCCCCGTGTCGGTCGGCGCACAGCAGGTGAAAGCCGTTGTAGTCCGACGGGTTGATGGCTGCTGCGTGCGCGGCTGCAGCTGCCGCATCTGAGTGCTTCAGTGCTGCGTCGGTGAGCAGGCCCCGTGAGAGCTTGTTGGCATCGCCGGGCTGGGGCTGCCCTCCGGGTGAAAAGCGGTTGGTGATTGCAACGAGGACTCCGGCGTCGTTGACTCCCATCCAGGTGCCGCCGGCGCGCAGGTCCCGGGGCGCAAAGACCCGCCGTTCGTCGAAGGTGGTCGTGGAGGGGGGAGCCGAGGGACGGCCCAGGTTCTCGTCGCGGTTGGCGAACACGAGCAAAGGAGTGCCTGTCCAGAGCCGAGTCGCGACCAGCAGCGTGCACATGGAACTCTCTAGGAAAGGGATCCCAGAACGAAATCAGCCGGTGGTCCGAAAACCACCGGCTGATTAGTGAACGTTGATGTTCTCGACTCTCGGAACCGAAGCCCCGGGCCACTCAGGACGA
>CAZBDA010000182.1:0-7581 GCA_964490445.1 uncultured Rickettsiales bacterium
GCCTTGGCTGGGCTTTCAGTGGTTGTTCTTTCGTCGCGGAGCAGCGGCCACCAACCACTTCGAAGCGGGAGGCTTCATTCGCTCCAACCAGGAGGTCTCCTACCCCAATCTCCAGCTGCACTTCCTTCCCCTGGCCATTCGCTACGACGGCAGCTCGCCGGCGGGCGGTCACGGCTACCAGGTCCACGTCGGCCCGATGAACTCCGACGCCCGGGGCTCGGTCCGGATCCGCAGCACCGACCCCCGGGACAAGCCGGAGATCCGATTCAACTACCTGTCCACCGACCAGGATCGCCGCGAGTGGGTCGAGGCCGTGCGCTGCGTCCGCCGGGTCCTCGGCCAGCCGGCCTTCGCGGAGCTCGACGGGGGTGAGGTCTCTCCGGGACCCGAGGTCCAGACGGACGAACAGATCCTCGACTGGGTCGCGCGGGATGCGGAGACCGCCCTGCACCCCTCCTGCACCTGCAGGCTGGGTGTCGACAAAGACTCGGTCGTCGATCCCCGCACGATGCGGGTGCACGGGCTGGAGGGACTCTCCGTCGTCGATGCTTCGGTGATGCCCTACGTCACCAACGGGAACATCTACGCGCCGGTGATGATGATCGCGGAGAAAGCCGCGGATCTTCTGCTGGGCAACACCCCGCTTCCGCCGGCGGATCTTCCCTTCTTCCGGCACGGCGGTCAGGGGGGAGAATGAGCGCGGAACCCTGCGCGATCCGAGGTGTGGAGGCTGTGATCTTCGACATGGACGGCACCCTCGTGGACTCCGAGCCCTTCACCGCAACTTCTGTCGAGGCGCTGCTGGCAGCCGAAGGGATCGAGGACCCCGAGCTGGATCCGACCTGCTTCTTCGGCCGCACCTGGCAGGCGATCTCCGACGAGCTCATCGCCCGCCATCCCCAGCTGGCTGATCGCTGCTCTCCCGAGGTCCTCGACGCTCGCTTTCTGCAGTGCTGGCAGCAGACGCCGCCGCCTCCGATCCCCGGTGCGCTCTCGGCTCTGGCCGCCGCGCGGGCCTGTGGGCCGACGGCTCTGGCGACTTCCAGCCACCGCAGTGCTGTCGATGCTTTGTTGGCCCAGTTGGACCTGGAGCAGTGGCTCGACGTGATCGTCTCGGCGGAGGACTTTGCCAGGTCGAAGCCCGATCCCGAGTGCTTCCTGCTCGCGGCGCATCGCCTGGGTGTCGACGCCCAGGCTTGCCTGGTGTTCGAAGACAGTCTGGCGGGTCTCCGGGCGGCCCGGGCTGGGGGTATGCAGGCGGTGGCAATCACCCACCGGACCCCCGACATCGACGCGGCGTGGGCGCTGTCCGACCTCGCCGTGTCCGACTACCGCGGGCTGCCGCCGGACTTCTTCTCGAAGAGTCGCGCTCAGTAGGGCGCGTCGACGTCCCCCAGTTCCACGTAGACCGACTTGAGCTGGGTCCAGGCATCCAGGGCAGCGGGGCTGTTCTCCCGACCCAGGCCGGACTGCTTGTTGCCGCCGAAGGGCAGCTCGATGGGGGTGATGTTGAAGTTGTTGATCCAGCAGGTCCCCGCGTCGAGCCGAGCCACCACCCGGTGGGCCCGGGCCAGGTCGCGCGTGAAGACCCCGGCCGCCAGACCGAAGGGGGTGTCGTTGGCCCGGCGGATCACCTCGTCCTCGTCGTCGAAGCGCAGGATGCACATCACCGGTCCGAAGATCTCTTCTTTGGCGATCCGCATGTCGTCCCGGCAGTCCGCGAAGACCGTCGGCTCCACGAAGAAGCCCCCGGCCAGGGGTCCCTCCGTGACGCGTCGTCCGCCGGTCACGAGACGCGCCCCCTCGGCTTGGCCCAGCTCGATGTAGCCGAGCACCTTCTCGAGGTGGTCTTCGCTGATGAGGGAGCCGACGTCCGTGGTGGGCGACATCGGGTCGCCGATCGTCATGGCCTCGGCGCGGCTCCGGACCTGCTGCACAAAGGCGTCGTGGATGGACTCGTGTACGAAGACCCGGGTGCAGTTCGAGCAGACCTCGCCTTGGGTGTAGAAGTTGCCGAGGAGTGCCGCGGACACGGCGTTGCGGAGGTCGGAGTCCTCGAAGACCACGAGAGGAGACTTGCCACCGAGTTCCAGGGTTACGTGCTTGAGGGTGGACGAGGCGGAGGCCATCACACTGCGCCCCGTGGAGACCTCGCCGGTGAGCGACACCTTGGCGACGCCGGGGTGGGCTACCAGGGCACGTCCAGTTTCGGCGGCCCCCTGAACCACGTTGAAGACCCCCGGCGGGAGACCAACCTCACCGAACAGGCGGGCAAGCTGATCTGCGGTCGTGGGGGTGAGCTCCGAGGGCTTGAAGACCATCGTGTTCCCGGCAGCCAGGGCTGGGCCGGCCTTCCAGGCGGCCACCTGCAGCGGGTAGTTCCAGGCTCCGATGCCCGCGCAGACACCCAACGGCTCTCGGCGGGTGTAGCCGAAGGCGCTCTCTCCGAGGTCTACGTGGTGGCCCTGCAGCGACGCAGCCAGGCCACCAAAGTACTCGAGACAGTCGGCTGCAGAGGCCACGTCGACAGCGCGGGCCTCGGCCAGGGGTTTGCCCACGTCGAGCACCTCCAGGCGAGCCAGCTCGTCGTTGCGGGCGCGGAGGGCTGCTGCGGCTGCGGTCAAGATGCGCCCGCGCTCGGCCCCGCTGCGGCTGCGCCAGGCTGGCAGGGCGTCGGCTGCGCTCTGCACGGCACGATCGACCAGGGCTTCGCTGGCCGCTTCGACCCTCGACAGGAGCTCCCCAGTGGCGGGGTTGTGGTTTTCGAAGCTGGGGCCTCCCTCGGGAGCTTCCTGCCCGCCGATCCAGCTGCTGATCTGTTGTATGTCGCCCACGGTCATCCTCTCCGGAGGCTGGACTTTACTGGCTTCGCGTCGCCATGCTAACCCCCGGCACGGAAGGGGAGGTCGAGTGGGCGGCGCAAAGGAGCGAGAAGGGATGCAGTTCTGGCGCCGCCGGATCCTCGTCAGCACCTGGCTGGCCTATGCGGGCCTGTATTTCTGCCGCAAGCCCTTCTACGTCGCGAAGGGCACCCTGGTTGACGAGCTGGGCTTTACCGTCCAGGAGTTGGGAGAGATAGGCACGGCCTACCTGGTGGCTTATGCCATCGGGCAGTTCGCGAGTGCCTGGCTGGGGCAGCGCGGGGGGGCTCGACTGCTCTTGCTGGTTGGGATTGGGACCTCCATCCTCTGCAATGTCGCGTTTGGTTTTACGAACAGCTACTGGCCGCTCTTCGCTTTTATGAGCCTCAACGGCCTCGCCCAGGCCACCGGCTGGCCCGCTGTGGTCGGCACCCTCGGACGCTGGACCCGCCGCTCCGAGCGCGGGACGGTGATGGGACTGTGGGGGACCTGCTACCAGCTCGGTGGGGTGGCCGCGTCGATGTGGGCGGCGTTCTGGCTTGCTCACCTCGGGATCCGCGGCGCCTTCCTGATGGCCTCCGGCGTCTTGTTCGGCTGTTGGATTGCCGTCGCATTGTGGCAGCGCAATGGCCCCGAGGATGTGGGCCTGAACCCTCTTGAGCCGTCTGAAGAAGGGAAGGGTGCAGAGGGCGCTCCGTCTCCGTGGACCCGCGCCCTCGTCACCAACCTCCTGCTCCTGGGGCTGTTCTATTTTGGAATCAAGTTCATCCGTTACGCGATCTGGAGCTGGACCCCGTTCCTCCTGGAGACGAACTTTGGTCTCGATGTCGATGACGCGGGCTACCTCTCCACGGTCTTCGATCTCGCGGGCTTCGCCGGCGTCGTGGTCGCCGGCATCGTGTCGGATCGGTTCTTCCGCGGGAAGCGAACTCCCCCCTCCTTCCTGATGGTGCTCGGGATGGTGGGTGGATGCGCCGCGCTCCACTTCGTCGGCGGCAGCAGCTTGCTCCTGTTCGCGTGCTGCCTGGGGCTGATCGGCTTCATGCTCTACGGTCCCGACTCCCTGTTGGCCGGAGCGGGAGCGGTCGAGGTGGGCTCTCCCCGGGTGGCGGTGGCGACCGCGGGGATCATCAACGGCATGGGATCGGTCGGCGCCGTGGTGCAGGAGCTCGTGGTCTCCAAACTCCTTGACGGGAATGCGGGCGACACCGGCCCGATCTTTACGGTTCTCTGGGGGGCTTCGCTGCTGTCGATCGCAGCCCTGTCGGTCATTCTCCTGCGCAACCGCAAGGGCAAAGCTCATCTCTGACGAGGGAGCGTATGGGTCCGATAAGAGGCCTTATGCCAACTCAGCGGATCTAGCGAGGGGGTACTGGGGTCTTCCTGAATGGACTTCCGGAGGGCTCCCTCCTGGACAGCTCTCCCGTAAGTCTCCCGACCACCGATCTCTGGACGCGATACAAATAGTTGCAATTACCGCTCTGTTCGGCCTGCAGAGTCGACCATCATGTGTCTCCGCCAATAGGCCCCTGGCGCATCCCCCCCAGCCTTGCTCATCCCCCGCTCCGCCCCTCCGCTAGGATGATCCGGTGCCCCGTCCCGCCCCGCTGCTGCTGACGCTCGCCCTGCTGATCACCGGCGGCTGCGCCGCAGCAAGAAGCGATGGCTCAAGACCGGCCACGGGCAGCGAACAGGCAGCAAACAGGCAGTAGATCGCCGCCGTGGGATTCCCTAGCGACGCGCAGTTGAGATAATGGCGCCTCTGCGAACCAAATGCCGGGCTGATACGGCCCACCTTGGAGTAGTCATGACTCGCCTCGCTGTCGCCCTGGTTCTGTCCATCTGTATCCCCATCGGCGTGCTCGGGTGTGCCAATGCAAAGGAGTTCGAGGCTCTGCAGTCCCAGGTCGTGGAATTGGATGCCCGGGTCAAGGCCATGGAGCTCGTTGCATCGCAATCGCAAAAAGACGGCAAGTGCTCGAAACTGCTCTCCAAGATCAAGAGGCAGCGCAAGCCCTGGAAGCAGTGCATCGAGGGGCATGCCGAGATGGCCTGGGAGTGGGGTGGCACCGCGAAGGACTTTGCCGAGAACTGCCAGGACGACGTCCTGCCGCTGCTCAAGAAAGCCAAGGGCATGAAGTGCGTCTACAAGGATGCCGACCGGCCCCTGCATGGTCTGCTCTCGACCAAGGTCTATGACGAAGGTACGGGCAAGAACGTCCGCCTCGACATGGCCAACTACATGAAATAGCTCCGCGGTAGGGGCCCCCGCCGGTTCGTGCTGACGCTGCTGTTTGCCTGGAACTGTCTCGCTCCGTGCTGGCTCGGGGCTCGCTACCTGAGACGGTGGCTACCCGCCACGCCCCCGCTCCTGTTTCTGCCCAGTTGGGTCGTCCTGACCTGTTCGCTGGTGCTCGTGCTGTTGCAGCTGTGCAGCGCCGTCGGCGGCAACCTGACCTGGGTGTTCGCGACCGTGCTCGCTGCACTGGCGGGCTACGAGTGGACCCGCAGGTCCCCGGGCAAAGACGCCCCGCCCACTTCTCCGGGGCGCCCGATCGGGGCTTTCGCGAAGCTTGCCAGCGCCTGCATCCTGCTCACCTGGTGCGGCCTGTTCGCGATGCGTTCCGGGCCGACCTTCTCAGCCGAGGACCTCGCGTACCACGCGCCGTTCCACGCGGTGTGGTCCCAGACCGGCTCACTGGCCGTATCGGGTCTCGGCTACCAGGCCTACTTCCCAGCCAACGCAGACCTGCTGGCATTCTGGTTCGTGGGGACGCACGGGACCGATGCGCTGGCAGGCCTCGCCACCCTGGTGTGGGTGCTGCTGCTGGTCTCGTCGTGGCTGCTGTTCGCACGCCAGATGGAGCTCAATCTCCACTTCAGCGTCGCGACGCTGGCATTTCTGCTGGCCTCGCCGTCGATGTGGAAGTTCCACAGCAGCTACAGCGCCGTAGATCTCTGCGTCACTGCCACTGCCCTGTACGCGCTGGCGGTCGCGTGGCTCCCAGCGCCCATCGACCGCGGCGCACTCGCCGGGCGGGCGGCCCTGTGTGGCCTTGGCCTGGGCATCGGCATCGGTGCCAAGCCCATCCTGGCACCTCTCGTGCTCGCCTGCGGCGCATGGTGGCTCTACCAGTCGCGGCGACACCGCTGCGCCCGCGCCTTTGCTGCCTTCCTGCTGTGCCTGTGCCTGACGGGTTCGTACTGGTACCTGCGCAACTGGTGGACCACCGGAAATCCGATCTTCCCGGCCGAGTTCCTGTTCTTCGAGGGTCCCTTCGATCGCGACAGCCGGTACAAGACCTCCATCGCCTCCCTGCTGAGTCACCCGGGCCGATACAACACCGACCTGTTCAGCTACCTCGAGGCCTGGGCCTACACGACCATGCCGATGCTGCTCACCGGGGTGCTGGGGCTTGCGTCGTGGGCTGTTGCGCTGGTCCTTCGCACCAGGGAGCGTCGCGAGCAGCGCGAGCGCTTCCGCTACAGCGCCTTCGTCGGATTGTGCCTGCTGAGCTTCTGGGCCTTCTTCCTGCTCTCACCGTTCTCAGCCACGTCCAACCTTCCCTCGCTGCCCCTGCACTTCCCGTTTCGCTACCTCTGCTTTCCGCTGGTGCTGGGAAGCCTGATGCTCTGCCTGCCGGGAACTGCCGACTCACGCAGCTGGCGCCTGGCGACCGTTCTGCCACTGTCGGGGCTTGTCTGGGCCTGCCTTCAGCAGGACTGGCTGCTGGAATCGCCGGTGCTCATCGCCGCGACGACGCTCGGGCTGTGGAGCTTCGAGCGGCTCCGCGCCCGGCTGCCCGCCGGGCTGCCCTGGGCAGCCGCGGCCTGCTGCCTGGCTCTGCTGTCCTGGCAACGCGGCGACAGCTCGGCAGAGATCCCCGATGGCTTGACCAGCTACGGTCCGGCGAGCACCGAGCGCCGCGAGCTCTTTGCAGTCATCGAGCAGCTGCCGCCGTCGCAGATCGGCCTCTCGGCGACGAGTCCGGGCAACCTCTTCTATACCTATCCCCTGTTCGGACGCAGGCTGCAGCATCGCACGGTGCCGTTGTCGCCCGATGGGTCCCGGCGGGAGCCGACGCACAAACAGGACAAGCCGTGGTGGTGGGACTTCCATCCTCCCCCGGAGAGCCCCGCATCCTGGGTGGAGAACCTGGAAAACGCAGACCTCGACTTCGTGTTGTTCGCCCGCTCTGTGCACCCCGACGGACCCTGGCCCCTTCCCGTCGAGGAACTGCATTCCCGGCAGCGATTTGCACTGCACTACCAGGACCGTGTCCATCAACTGTGGTCGATCCGGTCCCACCGGTAGGTGCGAGCAGCTACGAGAGCGGCGAGTTGTTCGGCGACCCGGCGGGGGGGACCCTGCGTGCGGCGCTCCAGCGCCAGAGACTGCCACCTGCCTGCGAGTTCAGAGCCAAGTCCCGATGACGCCCATCCCGACAACAAACCGACTGGTGGGCTCGCTGGCAGCGGCGGCTACCCTAGAGTCGAGGAATGGTACGCCGGGAGCCAACGACCGAAAAGTGGCGCCGTGAGGCGCGCGCCCAGGGCTGGGAGCTGGTCGAGAAGATCGACGGCAACTTCGGCCTGTATCGTCACTCCTGCGGTCATGAGCAACGAGTGGCTGCCAGCGGAAGCATGGCGTATAGGTCCGATAACAGGCGTTATGTTCACTCGGCTGAGGTAGCCAATCCTACACCTTGACCGTCACCGC
>CAZBDA010000183.1:0-6583 GCA_964490445.1 uncultured Rickettsiales bacterium
CCCGGCCGTCAGAGGAGGGCTTTGCACGGTGCATGTTTATACCCCGGCCGTCAGAGGAGGGCTCTGCACGGTGCTAATTTTTATTCCGGGATATTGTGCCGTGCTGCGCATCAAGCGGCTGGATTGGGGTTCCCCGATCCGCAGCACGACACCATGGCCACCATTCGTCCCTCAGCATCTGAGGTGCCGACGCTCACTTCCATGGTGGCACTCTGCGACTGGGCTGGCCTCGCGCCAACCAATCGCGATGCGGCTTTCGCCGCCTGGGGTATGACGCCTGAGATGCCTCCGAGCACTGTGGCGGCCATCCCCATGAGCGACTACCAGGCCGCTGTGGGCGAAATACGTGTCTCCGACGCCCCACTCCCTCTGGCAGCCAAGGGCACGCTGTACACCATTCGCCTGGTGGCACGCTGCCTCTGCCAGCTGGACCCTTGGCCTGAGGACGCTGCCGCGGCCACGGCTGCCAGCGCCTCTGCTCACACTACGGCCTTGGCCTTGCCAGGCAGTGTGGTGGCCAACATCGCCTGTGTCGAACGCTTCAAGCTCAACACGGTTTCGGATCAAACATCCGACGTTGAGCTGGCCATTCTCCCTGACTCGCGGGTTGTCCAACTCTACGACAACTACAGGGAGAAAGCTGGCGGGATGCCTCCGGCCGATGAAGATCCATCGGCGCAGCAGCTCACAGTGATCTCCACACTCACTGAGCAGCTTCGCATCCCCTACGTCGACTTCGCGCTCTTTGTCCCTCACGCGCTGAGGAACGCAAAGAAGCTGAAGTTGGCGGGATCGGTCTTCGGCTCCGATGGACGTCTCCTTCCTGTTGAGATGTTCGGACCTCCCTCATTCGACATATGGGAGCGGAGCTATACCATCCTATCCACAGCACTCATGATGCTCAAGGCAGTGTCTATCACAGCCCTCAACGGCTATCGTGCCCTCATCAGGAGGTACGCATCACGCTACGGCCCATCGGTCTGGCATCTGATTTACCAATGCGATGTCCGTATGAGATCGGAGCAGATGGAGCGTCTCCGCATCATCGCGACATCCGAGTATCAGATCGCCAAGGACCAGGGTCTGTCACACGCCTTCGATCCGAGTGCCCCTTTCGAATTTCTGTGGAAGGCGGCGACAGGCGATATCACGTGGTGGCGTGAAGAGCTCGAGGAGGGAGCATTGCTTGTCCTCACTCGCTCTTCATCTATCGGGCGATTAGTGGATGGCGATGCAGCCATCGTCCATGGCCCCGCAGCCAATCCTGCCAGGGTCATGCCGCCTCCACCGGCACGAGTGCCACCGCCTGGGGCGCTGTTTGACGGCCCTCCAGCCAAGTCAAAACGTCGTCGGGCCCCGGCACCGCCACCAGTATGGAACCTGGATGGCGCCGGATGGACCACCAACCGGCGTGGCTATCCTATGTGCCCTGGGTTTCAAGCCGGCACATGCACGGTCAACAAGCCGGGCACGCAGTTCTGCTTCCTGAACCCCTCAAATGTCCATCAGTGCCGGAAGTGCCTCGGACACTCACACGGCTCCGAGGCCTGCCAATCTCCCATTCCCTCGGCACCTCCCAATCAGGGCAAGGGCAAGGGAAAGGGCAAGGGCAAGAAGGGCAAGAAGGGCGGCTATCACGGTTGACCACACTCGGGCCCCCATGGAGCTGAGGGTGTGGCCAGCTCTGCCACACCACCTTCGAATCCACCATGCGTGGTACAGCGGCACTTGCCGCAGCCGCCTATTGCCGCGGCCACAGTTTTGCCTGTGTCATCGCCGCCGAGTCTTGCTTCGGCCGTCGCTTCGTTTCGGGCCGCCTCACGCGATGACACATTGCCCTCATTGCATGCGGTGCAGCTGCAATCGCAGCCTAAGCCACCGCCCCCGGCTGTCGCTCCTCCGGCTGACGTGCCAATCCCAGCGTCGGCAGCTTCGGATACACAGCGGGCAGCCTCAATCCTCAGCACATATTGGAATGTCTCATTCCAGCCATCCATGCGCATATTCTTATATGTATTCAGCGGCCCACGGCGCCAGGGCGATCTACACTCAGCGATCGCCGCTCTCTGTCCCGAGGCCGAAATCCTGGACACCGATGTTCTCATCGATATATCGTTTGATGTCGCTTGCGACACTGTTTGGGGCGATATCGTGTTCCTCTTGAGATCACGAATCATCGCCGGGACCATTTGGTCCCCTCCGTGCTCCACCTTTTCCTCTGCGCGCAAAAGCCGCGACGGGGGCCCACCGCCGCTACGTGGCGCATCCCCCGAGACCATCTTCGGTCTCCCAGGGCTCACGGCGGCACAACGGGAGCGACTACGATGCGGCACGCTCCTGGCCATGCGCTCTGCAGAGGGTCTCTGGCTCTGCATTGAATTCACGATTCCGTTCATTTTTGAACAACCTGCACCTCGGGAGGGCCGTCCTCATATGACGAGGTTACCTCCCTTCAAAGCCATCCGCGAGCATCCGGAGGTGGTCAGCAAGCTTGTTGACCAGTGCCAGTTCACGGCCCCGACCTCCAAGACCACCGAGTTGCTCCTCTACCGCATCTCTGGCTCGGACGGCCCTATCCAGGCCACGCCCATCGTTTGTGACCATCCTCATCGGTCATGGACAGTGCCTTGGTCGGGGGAGTCATATTGGGGCGCCCATCCCAGGCTCACAGGCCGCCAATGGGCCATACCCACGGAGGACTGGCGGCCACATATGCGTGGGAGGCCTCCCAGCGGCGAATTCCTCACGCAAGCCACGGCCTTCTACCCACCGGCCTTCAATGCCATGCTGGCACACTGGCTCGTCGCCTCCACTACAGTCCCAGCGACACCACACTGTGCCCACGAGACCTCCGGGCTGCCATCCTTCGTCCGGGTGGGGCAATGGGGCAATGCACTGGTCAAGACCGACGAGGGGTCCAGGCCACTCAAACGCGGCCATGACGCCATCTCTGCGGCAGCGGACACCCTCAGCAAGCCCCCTGTCACACAGAACACCCCGTTGGCCCAGCCACCTGCAGTCCACGCTGGCCACGCCACGGTCGGGGGCATGCGGCGTACTGTGGCATCGCTGAAGCGACTCCCGGCCTCAGCCACTGCCATCGGGCTGCAGATCGCTGCAGCTGTGGACATGCATCTCTCGCAACACCCTGCGGCACTGGATGCCGCGCTGGCTGCCATCGGCGCTGGCAACGAAGCTCCACCTCTGGCGGCCGAACATGTCGATGGCGTCCGACGCATTCTCTCGGCTGTTCTCCAACCTGAGGACATCAGCCAGAGTCCCCTGTCGGAAACCTTCCCCGGCATCCTCGGAGCTTGGAGGGCAGCAGCCGGCGACCCCGATGACATGCCGGAACAGTGGCTGCGCTCTGGGGCGCCTGCGGGAGTCTCCCTGGATGTCCCCTCACGAGGGATATTCCCGGCCTACTCTGAGTCCGACGATGCCAGAGACATGGATCCCGAGCACCTCACCACTGAGGAGGGATTCATCAACTACGAGGGCATCGACTCCGACGACGGGGTATGGGAGGAGATCCAGCGCTTTGTGGCAGCGTCTTGGGTCTTGGAGTTCCCATCCGTCGAGTCTGCGGCCGAATACTTGGGTGCCCAACCGGTGCTGTCTCGCATCGGCCTCATTTCCAAGATGAGGTTGGGCATCTTGAAACGCCGCATCGTCATCGACGCGAAGAGGTCATGGGTGTCTCGGTCGTCACGTAAATACGAACGAGTCATCCTGCCGAGAGCCACAGATGTCATTGTGGACGCTCTCGACCTCCTTCGCTTAGCTTGGGGAGCCTCACTGGACCATTTCGAATGGTTCATCGCCGACTTCAAAGACGCCTTCTGGCACGTGCCTCTCCACAAGCGCGAGCAACGCTTCTTCGTTGTCCAGCTGAGAGGCAAGGTCTTCGTGCTCCTGAGGACCGCCCAGGGCTCCCGCGGTGCGCCACTCACGTGGGCTCGCACAGCTGCATTGGTATGTCGCCTTACACAGGCGATGTTCTCGGCCTCCGAACTCCGGCTCAGCATCTACGTTGATGATCCTCTGGGTGCCATATTTGCACCACTGCAGCGACGCAACCGCATTATGGCCATCATAGTGCTCGTTTGGTCGGCTCTTGGCTTCACGCTTTCTCTGCAGAAAGCCAAACGTGGCCAGTCGGTTGTCTGGACATCGGTCGAGCTCTCCGTGTCCCAATCCGACGATGACTACGCAGTGGTGGCTCAAACCAAGCCCGCCTTGGTGCAGGAGGCGCGCATGATCACCAACGAGCTGCTGCAGGGCAACATTGTGCCCCGCAAGACCCTCAGGTCTTTCTGCGGCAAGGTGTCGCACATCGGCTCTCTGATTTTCACGTTGAGGCCATTCGCAGCCGAACTTTGGTCCGCGCTCCATTCCGACGCTGCCACCTCTGGGGCACCACAGGGATGCGTCTGGACCGGCCAAATCCGGCACACTCTGATTTGGCTCCGGGCCTTCTTCAACGAGCTTCAGGCCGACATACTGGTCCGCACATTCTCAGTGCAGACCACCTTCAATGCACGCCAGAGAACTACACTGCTCCTCGATGCCTCTCCTTGGGGCCTCGGTGGCGTACTGCTGGTCGGCGGCACTCCTCGGGAGTTCTTCACCTCCCCTGTAACCTGCCATGACGAGCGGTTACTCCGAATTGTGATCGGCTCAAGTGCAGCACAGCAGACGGTCGAGGCACTCGCGGCGCTGGTCGCCTTCCGCCTCTGGGGCCGCCAGCTTTCCAATGATCGCTGCCTTATCGGAGTTCGGTCCGACTCAATGTCGACCTTGTTCATGCTCTCAAGCATGACCTCCAGAGGCTATGGGTCACGCATTGTCGCACGCGAGCTCGCTCTATGCCTCGCGCGCTTCGCCCATAGACCGGACACGCTGGAGCACATTCCTGGCATCGCCAACAAGGTGGCCGATGCCCTCTCGCGCCGCCACGAGCCGGGGTGCACCTTCGTGACGCCACGGGCTCTGTCGGCCGCTACCGAAGTCCACCCACCTGTCCGGACCGTGGACTTCTATCTCACAATGCTTCAGCAGCCCGCGCTGCAGGAGGCTGTATAGGGGGCTGCTGTCTGACGCCCCTCCCCACCTATCGCGAGCACATATCTTATTCTACATTGTGCATGCGATTGCTGTGGATGTTCTCATGTCGAACTCTCGACATATTTGCATATCTAACACGAACACCTGCGCATCAACAACAACACTCCATCCGCAGGTGGCTCTATCTTTTGCGTTAGCGGCGACTCGGTACCCATTGGGCATCGGCGCCTCGCTAACGCACTCTTGACATCGTCGGTGGCATCGTCGGCGGTGATTGGTGGTGTTGGTCTGTCTGCTTGCGGCGTCGGTGTGTGCGGCGTCGGTGGTTCGGTTTGTGGCGGCGGCAGTCATGCGACTCGGTACCATTGGGTATCGGCGCATGGCACCTTGTACATCAGCGACTCGGTACCCGATGGGTATCGGCGCATCAGCAACCAACACTTGATGTTCATTTATCCTTACTTTGTGTCTCTTGTGAACAGGGTGCTTGAGAACGTTCCTCCTTCTGCATTGGTTACGGGTGAACGTGAGCACCGCTCCGAGCCCATTGATTTGCGTCTACTCAGTGCTTGAGAACGTTCCTCATCATCTACTCATTGTATGACACTGTCATTGCACCAACACCAACTATGTCGCTATATATTTGGTTTTAGTACCCCCCTCCTGAGGTTGGTCCACTAATTTTATTAATATCCCACTTGAATCGTTGGCCAAATTCGCCTGAACTGGCTCGAGTTTGACCAACCCAGGTACTTCGCTCTGCCGCTCTCTGCGGCCTTGTGTGTGCGTCAGCCATGGGGAAACGTGCGCATGATCACGGGCCATTGTCGCCCTTCGTCTTCGTGCGCCGCCCTGCTGCTGCCACTGCTCCGAGGCTCACCTCCGCCGTTGCCTCTGCACATCGGCCTCTGCCTGCGAGGCCTGGCGCCACTATGCCATCCATGGGACCTCCCGCGGCGGCAGCCGCGCGCCCGCGCCTGGCTCCGGCCATTCGCCACACGTCTCGGGCATCTACTGCGCCAATGGGCGGCGAGGAACTAACCGATTCCGATCGCGCACGTCTCATGGAGGCTCTCACCTCCGACATGCGCGCCCGTTCGGCGGTTGGGCCCCACGCCTCATGGCTCCGGACCTGGACACGATTCCACCACCGGTGGTGGGGCGAGATCTCATCGCCATGGCCACTTACACCGCAGTACATCTATGCGGTTGCCGCGCTCATGAAGGACCTGGGATACAGGTCCTTCCCTAACTATGTATCCGCCTCCAAGGATGTACACATCCAGCTCGGTTACCCGTGGTCCGAGCAGCTCAAGCAGGCAGCCACTCGTGCCACTGCATCCACGCAGCGCGGCATTGGGGCAGCACATCAGTGCGAGGAACTCCGCCTGCACGATGCACTCTCCGTCATTCACGACGAGCTTCCTTTAGTGCATCACGGTCCTGCTCAATGCGGCCACCTGTTCACGCTCGGCCACTACCACGTCGTCCGTGGCATCGAGCTTTCCTCAGCATT
>CAZBDA010000183.1:6593-7458 GCA_964490445.1 uncultured Rickettsiales bacterium
ATTCACGACGAGCTTCCCTTAGTGCATCACGGTCCTGCACAATGCCACTTGTTCACGCTGGGCCACCACCACGTCGTCCGTGGTATCGAACTGTCCTCAGCATTGGCCGCGCATATCTCTGTGGACACTTTGAACCTCACGGAGACTTGGCATTTGCCGGTTTCCAAAACCGACCCACAGGCCATTGGCTGTAGCCGCACTTGGGGTTGCATCTGCGGCCAAGCTGCAGCCTGCCCCTACCATGCGGCGCTCAGCCAGCTCGAATGGCTCAGCAGCCGCTTCGGCCGGGACGATGGATCGCTCCCGCCCAATCTGCCTCTCTTCCCTACAATTGAGGGCGCATTCGTCTCGGCAGAACGATTGACGGCCACGGTCAATGCTGTTGCGTCGCGGCTCGACCTCCAGCTCACCGACGACCTTGGCCGCACTGCCTTTTCGGAGCATGTGTTCCGGGTGTCTGGCTCGCGTATGCTTGCCCGAGCTGGCGTGCCTATCGAGACTATAAAGCTGCTGGCCCGATGGTCCACATCCATTGTGGACAGGTATGTGGGCGACACTCCTCTGGAACGGCTCACCAGCCAGTTTCGGCAGGTGCCCTCTGGCATCAACTTCGCCGATCTGCCGCTGCCACTCACTGCGGCCAGTCCTACGGGGACGGACGAGGGCATCACGACCGTACCATTGCCACTGGTGGACAGCCAATTGGTCGGCGTACAATCGCAGCTTGACCAGCTGTCCACACACCTCGAGCTGCTGTCGGACGAGGTCGATCCCTCCTATGTCCGCAACCACCGCTCCCGTGTCGTCCACAGGCGGGGAGCACACGGCTCTCGGACATCTCCTCACCTCTGGCGCACTCCATTCG
>CAZBDA010000184.1:0-7428 GCA_964490445.1 uncultured Rickettsiales bacterium
GCAAGGAAAACGACTGCAATTCCGCTGCCGACGTCGATGCCCTGGGCGATTTCTACGGCGACGGCGATGGTTCTGGCGGCTGCGAGGACTGCGACGACGGCAACGCGTCGAACTTTCCGGGCAACGTGGAGATCTGCGACGGCCTCGACAACGACTGCAACTTCAACGCCGACTTCGATGCCAGCGGCGAGGTCGACAATGACCTGGACGGTTCCTACTCCTGCGAGGACTGCGACGACGGCAACGGGTCGAACTTCCCAGCCAACCCCGAGATCTGCGATGGCCAGGACAACGACTGCAACGGTACGGCCGACTTCGACCCGCAAGGCGAAACCGATGCCGACAGTGACGGCTACCGGACCTGTGACAACGACTGCAACGACAACAACGCGCAGGTCAACCCCGGACTGAGCGAGTCCTGCGACGGAATCGACACCGACTGCAACGGGGTCGCCGACTTCGACAGCGCAGGCGAGATCGACGGCGACGGCGACGGCGAGTTGTCCTGCATCGACTGTGATGACCTGGAGCCGAACAACTTCTTCGGCAACGATGAGATCTGCGACGGCAGTGACAACAACTGCAACGGAGTCGCTGACTTCGGCGGCTCCACGAGCAGTGAACAGGACGGCGACGGTGACAACCAGATCGCCTGCAACGACTGCGACGACAATGACATCAACAATTTCTTCGGCAACGCCGAGCTCTGTGACGGCCAGGACAACGACTGCGACGGCCTGCTGAGCTTCGACGCCGCCGGAGAGCTGGACAACGACGGCGACAATTTCTTCACCTGTGACAACGACTGCGACGACGGCAACAACGCGGTCTTCCCGGGCAACACCGAGGTCTGCGACAGCTTCGACAACGACTGCGACGGCGTCGCCGACTGGGGCAACACCGCTGTGAGCATCGACCCGAACAGCTCCGACTACCTCACGATCCCGGTCTTTGTACCGAGCGGGTCCTCCTTCACCATCGAGGCCTGGGTCTTTGCCACCGGCTTCCCGGGCAGCAGCAACACCGTGCTCCACAAGTCCGACGGCAGCGGCGGCAACGACGTGCTTCTCGAAGCGGACAGCGGCAGCACCTGGTCAAACACCTTCAACCTCGGCGGCGAGGAGACGCTCGGCTCAGCCTCGTCGAGCCAGGTGGGCCAGTGGGTTCACCTGGCAGCTACCTACGACGGCAGCAACTACCACCTGTACGTAAATGCGGGTCCCGAGAACAACATCAGCAACAGCATCGGACTGACCTTCAATCCCAACTCCGGCCCCTGGTTCATCGGCGCCGGCACGGATTCCAGTGGCCAGCCCGCCGCGTTCTGGAGCGGCCTCATCGACGAAGTTCGCATCTGGGACACCGCCCGCACCCCAAGCCAGTTGGCGGACACCATGTGCCAGCCGCTCACCGGCACCGAAGGCAGTCTGCTCGCCTACTACCGGTTGGACGACGACTTCAACGACCTGTCCGGAAACGGGCGACACGGCTCTGCCTTCGGCAATGTCAGCCTCGCCAGCTTCTAGGTCACCGCTCTAGCCGTAAAACAGCAACTGCATGGCCTGCTCGAGGCTGGATGCCTCGCTGCACTGCAGGCCGTCGGGGAGGTCGATGTTGGCCGGAAGGCGCGGCACCAGGGCCCGGCTGAAGCCGTGCCTTCGGGCTTCTTCCAGGCGACGGTCAAGCCGCGCCACCTGGCGAATCTCGCCAGTCAGACCGACTTCTCCGAGCACCAGCCAGTCGGTATCGACGGGCCGCCCCAGCAAGCTGCTGACAATGGCGGCAGCAACCGCCAGGTCAGCAGCCGTCTCAGTGATTCGCAGGCCTCCTACGACGTTCACGAAGACATCCTGGTCGTGCAGCACGTAGTCGGCCTTCGCCAACACCGCGATGAGCATCGCCAGGCGCCCGCCATCGACGCCGAGCGCACTGCGCCGCACGGAACCGGGAAAGCCCGGCGCAACCAGGGACTGCACCTCGATCAGCAGAGAACGGCTGCCCTCCATGCATGCGGTCACTACGGTTCCAGAGCGATTGTCCGGGCGGTCCTGCAGCAGCACTGAGGACGGCTCGGAGACGCCGCGCAGTCCGCCCGAAGTCATCTCGAACAGGCCCAGCTCGCCGGTGGCTCCAAAGCGGTTCTTCTCGCCACGCAGTACCCGGTAGGGCGGATGACTGCCGCCCTCGAAGTAGATCACGGTGTCGACCAGGTGTTCGAGGGTGCGCGGCCCGGCAAGCTGCCCCCCCTTGGTGACATGACCGACCAGCAGGACGATGCGACCGGTCGACTTGGCATGCTGGACCAGGCGAGAGGTCACCTCGCGGACCTGGGCGACGTTGCCGATGGTGCCGCCGAGGTCGGCGACAAAGACCGTCTGCACCGAGTCCAGCACCAGCACTTCGGGACCCAGCTCGTCGCTGCTCGCCAGGATACGACCAAGATCCGTCTCAGACTGCAGGAAGAGATGACCATCCAGTGTGCCGATTCGATTGGCGCGGCCGCGCACCTGGGCGACAGACTCCTCGCCCGAGGCATACAGGACCTTGTGCCCTGTCGCGGCGAGGGCCATGGCGACCTGCAGCAACAGCGTAGACTTCCCAACGCCCGGCTCACCGCCCAACAGGGTGACACTGCCAGAAACGAAGCCGCCGCCGAGGATCCGATCGAACTCCTCGATGCCGGAGTCCAGGCGCTTCAGCCCATCGCCCTCGCTCAGCTCGGTGATGGCCACCGCCTGCTCGCCGAGCCCGGGCCCGTCGGATCGCGACCGGATCGAGCCCCTGGCCGGATCTTCGGGCACGTGCAGACACTCCACCAGGGTGTTCCACTCCTGGCATTCGGGGCAGCGGCCCAGCCAGCGCGGACTCTGGTAGCCACATGCTCCACACTCGTACCGAGTCTTCCGTTTGGCCACGATGCTGCCTCCAGCAGGAAGGATGCCAGGGTCCTCGCAGGAAGGCACCCATGTCCTGAGCTTCGCTTCGAGAAGCGTTCCGGCGACCGAAACCAGGTAACAACGCGGCAGCTGGACACGAACAGGACTGTCCGAGATTGTCCGCCAGTGACCGGCTTCGAGTCAGTCCGCGAAGCGTGCCCCGAGAGCAGCACAAATGGCCTCGAGATGCTGCTGATCTTCCTCGACAAAGGCCGCAGGCAAGTCCGAATCGATATCCAGGACGGCGAGCAGAGTTCCGTCCGGACGCAGCACCGGAACCACGATCTCTGAGCGGGTGGTCGCAGCGCAGGCGATGTGCTCCGGACGACTGTGGACATCATCGACCCGCTGGGTCTGTCGAGTCCGGGCGGCTGCACCACAGACACCTCGATCCATGGGAATTCGAAGGCAGCCGTGCCCACCCTGGTAGGGGCCGATCACCAACTCATCTCCCAGCAGGCGGTAGAAACCTGTCCAGTGAAAGCGGTCCGACGACTGGTGGACTTCACAGGCAACGGTGGCAAGCGCAGCAATCCAATCGAGTTCCCCTTCGAGCAGGGAATCAATGCGGCTACGCAACTCGAAGTAGTGGGCAGACAGCCCGGCGAGATCAGCCAGCGGCGACCTCGAGGCGCCCCGAAGCCAGGTGCGCGGTCAGCACATGTGCGGGCTCGGGGTGAGCGAACAGGAATCCCTGGGCCTCGTTGCAATCCAGGGCCTGCAGCACCGCCAACTGCTCTTCGGTCTCGACACCCTCAGCGACCACCCGCAAGCCCATGTTGCGACCCAGGGCGATGACCGTCTTGACGATCGCAACGTCCGCAGACTCGACATCGCCGGTGATGTCGCTGATGAAGCTGCGGTCAATCTTGAGAATATCGACGGGAAGCTGCTTGAGATAGCCCAGCGACGAGTAGCCGGTACCGAAGTCGTCAATCGCCACCTTGAGCCCGCCGAGCTCCTTGAGACGCTCGATCTGCTGGATCGCGCCCTCCATGTCCTCGATCAGCGCGTCTTCGGTGATCTCCAGTTCCAGCCAACTTGCATCCAGGCGCTCGGAAGCGATGACCTCGGAGACCAGGTCGACCAGGTCATCAAAACGGAACTGCGAGGCCGACAGGTTGACCGCGACAGCCACGTTCAGGAGACCCGCATCGCGCCACTCGCGCACCTGCTTGGCAGCCTGTCGCAGCACCATCTCGCCGATCCGCGGCATGAGGCCTGCGGCCTTGGCCACCGCGAGGAAGCGGGCGGGCAGCAGCAGACCGAACTCCGGGTGATGCCAGCGAATCAGCGCCTCTACGCCGGTAATCGAGCCTGTGCTCAGGTCGACACGAGCCTGGTAGTGCAGGACAAACCCCCCGTCATTGAGGGACCGCCGCAGCGCCGTCTCGAGAGCCAGCCGCTCGTGGGCCTCTTCGTTCATCGCCGGCGTATAGAACCGGCTGATGTCGCGTCCGCTCGACTTCGCCACGTACACCGCAGTGTCGGCGCATCGAAGCAGCGCTTCCGGCTGGTCGCCGTCGGCAGGAAACATGCTGATTCCTGCGCTGGCGGTCAGGAACAGCTCTCTCCCAGCCACAGCAAAAGGCTGGCGGAGTCGCTGGAAAAGCTTCTCCACCACCTTCGCCGCCGTGTCAGCGGACGACACCGGCAGCAGCAGCGCGAACTCGTCAGCGCTGAGGCGCGCGACCGTGTCCGTGGCACGAATGGTGCGCTGTAGGCGGCCACCCACCGCGGCGAGGACGGCGTCTCCGTTCGTGTGCCCGAGGCTGTCGTTGATGATCTTGAAGTTATCGAGGTCGAGAAGGACCACTGCAAGCTCGCGCTGATGCTCCTGACAGAGCACCAACGACTGCTCGAGACGGTCCAGGAACAGACCCCGGTTCGGCAGCGAGGTGATCGGGTCGAGGCGACTGCGCTGCTCCAACTGGCGATCGAACTCCTGGGCGAGAGCCTCGAGGATTTCCTCGGTGCTGGCATCGGATTCCAGCAGTTCGCGGAACGCACCTCGATCCAGCACAGAAAGACCAACGATCGGGGTGTCATTTTCCATCGGTTACAACAATCCGCAGTTAGTCTACGGGAAAAAGGGCAAGAATTAAACGAAAAGGCCCTATCAGGTCGCTATATTTCGGGCACGAGTGCAAGAGCCTCTTGCAACACTTCGAGCCCTGCAGCCTCACCATTCCCGTACTCGCTGAGGTGGCGGCGCCAGGCGCGCGCTCCGGGTTGCCCGGCAAACAGGCCGAGCATGTGCCTGACGATTCGTTGCAGACGCTCTCCCCGGCCAAGCCACTCGCTGACGTAGGGAAGCATCGCTGAAGCCACTTCGCGTCGGCTCGGAACGCTGCCGTCTCGGTCGCCGAAGAAGCGGCGATCAACCTCGGCCAGCAGGTAGGGATCGCTGTCGGCTGCCCGGCCAATCATCACGCCATCGACGCTGGCGAGTTGTTCCACCACCTGCCCCAGCGACGAGAAACCACCATTGATTTCCACCAACAGCTCCGGAAAGTCGCGCTTGAGACGATGCACATCCGCGTAGCGGAGCGGCGGAACGGTACGATTTTCCTTCGGACTGAGGCCCTTCAGCCAGGCCATGCGCGCGTGGACGATAAAGCGGTCGCAGCCACTGTGGGAAACGACCTCGACAAAGCGGGCCATGTCCTCGTAGCGATCGAGCTGGTCGATGCCTATGCGGTGTTTGACAGTCACGGGGATAGCGACCGCTGCGCGCATGGCAGCAACTGCTTCGGCAACACGCTCGGGCTCGGCCATCAGGCAGGCACCGAAGTTGCCCGTCTGCACGCGTGGGCTCGGACAGCCGACATTGAGGTTGATCTCGTCGTAGCCGAAGTCCTCGGCGATCTGTGCACACTCCTGCAGCTGCGCCGGATGTTCACCCCCAATTTGCAGGACCAGGGGCTTCTCTTCGGGCGAATAGCCCAGGTAGCGCGCCCGGTCGCCCTGCAGCACAGCCCCTACGGGCACCATCTCGGTGTAGAGCAACGTGTGCTTCGTGATGCGGCGCAGGAAGCTACGATAGTGCCGATCGGTGACTTTCATCATCGGCGCTACGCTCACCGGGCAGGGCTGGGCTCGGCGTTGTAGGGTCTGTGCGGTCAAGTCGCCCTCATGTTAGATCGGTGACAGGCGCTCTACTTTCCCGGTGCGCAGGAAGCAAGCTCAGAGATGGCAAAACCGTGCGAATTCTGACTGTTGCAGGCACCCGCCCGGAGCTGATCAAACTCGCGGCACTGGTGCCTCTGCTGGATGAGCGCTTCGAGCATAGCTACCTGTTTACGGGACAGCACTACAGCGAATCGATGGTCGACCAGTTGCTCGGTGGGCTGCCGGTGCGGGCGCCAGACCAAGCGCTGCAGGTGCGTTCCAGTTCCCCGGACGCGTTGCGCTGTGCTGTCGACGGCGCTGTTGCCCGGTTCAAGCCAGACCTGGTCGTGGTCTACGGGGACACAAACTCCACCCTTGCGGCCGCCCGCAGCGCCCACAGCACTGGCGCCGTGCTGATCCATCTCGAAGGCGGAGTGCGCTCCTTCGACCCGACCATGGTGGAAGAACGCAACCGGATCGAGGTCGACCGCCTCGCTGACCTGCGCCTGGCACCCACAGCGCTGACCCGATGGTTCCTCAGTCACCTCGAGGGCTACCACGCCGATAGTTGTCCGGCCGTCGGCAACCTGGGTGTCGACTCGTGGATGATGTATGCGGCGCCCCACAGCGCAAAGGGGTCCAGTCACCGGGGGGCTTTGGGTGGCGACTTCGCCCTGCTTACACTGCACCGGCCCGACACCGTCGACCGCGATGACATCCTCTGTGACCTGCTCCGCCGGATCGGCGAGTTGTCCATGCCGGTCCTGTTCCCCGCTCATCCACGCACGCGAAAACAACTTCGACAGCTCCGCCTGCCCAGCAACATCCGCCTGCTCGAACCGCTCTCCTACCTCGACTTCTGCGCTCTGCTGAGCGACGCTTCGGTCGTCCTCACCGACAGCGGCGGCGTGCAGGAGGAGGCGGCGACGATCGGCACCCCCTGCGTGACCCTGCGCCCGAACACCGACCGACCCGAATCCGTGCTGCTGGGGATGAATCGGCTGTACCCACCCAGCTGTGGAGCAGATCTTCGAGAGGTGGTTGAGGACGCCATGGGAGACTCGTGTTCTGCACATCCCGTAAACCCATACGGTGACGGACTGGCCGCCGCTCGCACGACCATCCTGCTCGAACTGCTGGCAAATCGAGAGCCGTCTCTCGAGGCCCCCGCTCGCCAGGGTCTCGCCGGCCTCCAGGAGCTCATCCGAGCCGCCGACTTCGCCTGCAGAAGAGACCGGCGTAAGCTTCGGGTAGTAGGATACTGAGCGTGCTGACGAGAGCGGACAGTTCGATCCTTAGCAGCTACCCGCATCGCGGCAGGCCGAGCCCGTGGTGCATGCTGTTCTGTGCACTCACCCTCGCGCTGAGCGGCGCTGCCTGC
>CAZBDA010000185.1:0-7414 GCA_964490445.1 uncultured Rickettsiales bacterium
CGAAGTCACTCTCGAGGTAAACCCCGGCACCGTGGACCTGGCAACCCTGTGCGCCTACCGCGAAGCCGGCATCAACCGGCTGAGCATCGGCTGCCAGAGTTTCCGTGCCGAACAGCTTGTCGCGTTGGGAAGAGACCACACGGTCGACGACACACTGCAGGTCATCGCGGACGCAGGGACAGCCGGCTTCCAGAAGATCAGCATCGACCTCATGTACGGCGTCACTGGGCAGACCCTGCAGCACTGGAATGATGACCTGGAGATTGGACTCAGCACCGGAGTCGGCCACCTGTCCCTGTACAACCTGACCATCGAAGTCGGAACGCCCTTTGGCCGGCTGCACGAGGCCGGAAAACTACCTCTACCCGAAGAAGAATTGCTCCGAGAGATGTACCTGTTGGCCTTGCGCCGGACCCTCGAGCACGGCCTCGAACGCTACGAAGTCTCGAACTTCGCACGGGCCGGGGAACGCTGCGTCCACAATCGTCTCTACTGGCAGGGACAGGGCTGGCTCGGGCTGGGAGCAGGCGCGCACGGATTCATGCCCTGCAGCGGCGAGCCACACTACGGACGCCGCTGGTGGGGCCTGCGAACACCGGCCGCCTACATCGAAGCCGTAGAGGCCGGGAACCTTCCCGAAGAAGGCGGCGAGGAGTTGGACCGTCAGCAGGCGATCACAGAGGCCTTGTTGCTGTCCCTGCGTACCGTAGAGGGACTACAGCGAGCCCGCTTCGCTACGCGCTTTGGCTTCGATGCCGCCGAGGCGCTACGCGACTTGCAGAACGAGCGCTTGCTGGAGGTCACCGATGCCTGCATTCGAATCCCCGAGCGCCATGTAATTATTGCGGATTCTCTGATCGAGCGGGTGTCTCGACTGGTTGACCGGCTCGCGCGCTCGGCTATCGTAGACCGAATCAACCATCCGAAGCGTGCGCTGCAGCACAATTCAGGCTACCGTACTCATCGTTTCCGACGCTGACAGGCAGTTGCCGGACCGGGGATGACGGGATCCCAGCGGGAAGAGTCGAGATCACCGTGGAGAACAAGGAACTGTCCCAGTTGTTTGCCGAGGCCATGGAGGCCACGGACCGTCGGGCAGGAGAAGCCCAACGGGACCGAGAGAACCCGGCTGAAGTTGAGGATGCAACGCCCGCCAACTTCGAACCAGAGGAGTTCGAACCAGAGGACTTCGAGCTGGACATGGAAGTCGATGCAACCTCCGCAGACATCAAGATCAACTTCCTCCCTGACGGACTGACCCTCGCCAGCGACGACGACGACGACGACGACGAGGCTTCCGACGCCACCAACAACAGCGCAGACAGTGGTCCGACGGTCGACACCGAAGCCGAGATCAATCGTCTGCTCGCCTCGTCGTTCGGAGGCGTCGTGTCCGACGACGACCCGGACCTGTCCTTCCCCGATTTCGACGACGAATTGGATGGTGGCGCTGACATGCCGGCCGACGCCGCCTCGGCATTGAGTGCTGCCAGCGACAATGACAACGCCCTCGAGAAGGCTCACGAGGAGGCCAGCAGCCTGCGGCGGCAGTTCCACCAGTTGTCGCGCACCCTGGCGGACACCGAGTTGGAACTCCAAACCGCCCAGAGACAAATCCAGGTACTCGAGGGCCAGGTGGTAACGACTGCCCGCCAGTCAGCACACACGGGCCGCGAGTTCGACTCGTTCCGCAAGCGAGCCGAGCGCGAGCAAGAAGACACCAAGAAGTTCGCTACCGAGAAGCTCCTCAAGGAACTTCTCGGCGTACTGGACAATCTAGAGCGAGCTCTCGCACACGCAGGTGCCAACAAGGACAGTCCGCTCGGTAAGGGTGTCGAAATGACACTCAAGCAGTTCCTGGGCGTTCTCGAAAATGCCGATGCCCAGCGAATCGATCCCGGCGAAGGCGATTCGTTCGACCCGGCGTTCCACGAGGCGGTCGGCCAGGAACCACACGAGACGATCCCTGCGGGCCACATTGTCCGTACCCTGCAGACTGGCCTGCTGCTCAACGAAAGACTGGTTCGTGCCGCAATGGTCGTCGTCTGCATCTCCGATGCGACGAAACCGATCACCAGTGCAAAGGCAGAACCCGGCGACGGGACCGAACAAGACCCACCCGCAAAAAAGAAAAAGAAGAAGCGCCGCAAGAAGCGCAAGAAGTCGTCGGAAGAGACAGCCGAGATGTCCGCTGAAGGCATAGAGGCAACGGTCGATGGCGACACCGATGCGGCGCCGAAGAAGAAGCGCCGCAAGAAGAAGCGCAAACGCAAGGAGCAGCCGAGCCCTGCTGCAAAGCCCGAACAAGCCGCTAGTGAGAGCAGTGGCGACAACTAGCCCCATGACTGCTCTGCGTCTGCAGGGTGCAGTACAGCGAACGTTGGAGTTGAGATGAGTGGCAAGATTATCGGTATCGACCTGGGAACCACGAATTCCTGCGTAGCGATGCTGGAGAACGGCGAGCCCGTTGTGATCCCCAACTCAGAGGGGAGTCGCACGACCCCCTCGGTCGTCGCGTTCAGCGAAGACGGCGAACAATTGGTAGGCCAGATCGCCCGACGACAGGCCCTGACCAATCCCGCCAGCACGCTGTACGCGATCAAGCGCCTCGTCGGCCGACGCTTCGAGGAAGAGGAAGTGCAGCGAGCCAGCGCAACCAGCCCCTTCAAGATCGTCGAGGCCGAGAACGGGGACGCCTGGGTCGAGGTGGACGGCAACCAACTCTCGCCGCCGCAGGTCAGCGCCATCATCCTCGGGGCCATCAAGGCGACTGCCGAGGACTACGTGGGCGAACCCGTCGACCGCGCGATCATCACGGTGCCCGCCTACTTCAACGACGCCCAGCGCCAGGCCACCAAGGATGCCGGCCGAATTGCTGGACTCGAGGTGATGCGAATCATCAACGAGCCCACAGCCGCAGCACTTGCCTACGGTCTGGGCAAGAACGACGACGAACGCATCGCCGTGTTCGACCTCGGTGGCGGTACCTTCGACATCTCGATTCTCGAACTCTCCGACGGTGTCTTCGAGGTTCGCTCCACTGCCGGGGACACCTTCCTCGGTGGCGAGGACTTCGACCAGGCTCTGATTGCCCACTATCTCCAGGTTTTCAAGGACGAGACCAGCATCGATCTCAGTGATGACACCGTCGCGCTGCAGCGCATCAAAGAGGGATGCGAGAAGGCAAAGCACGAACTGTCGTCTGCACTGGAGACGTCCCTCAACCTGCCCTTTATCACCGTCGACGACAGCGGCCCGCGGCATCTCCAGGCCGACCTGACCCGTGCCCAGTTCGAGGGCATGGTCGAGGACCTGATGCAGCGCCTGCGCATCCCCTGCGAGCGAGCCCTCGAAGACGCCGGCATCGCCGCCAGTGACCTGAACGAAGTGCTGCTTGTCGGCGGCATGACGCGGATGCCCAAGGTGCGCGAAATGGTGAGCACGATCTTCGGTTGCGAAGCCAACGCGAGCCTCAATCCCGACGAGGTGGTCGCCACCGGCGCGGCAATCCAGGGCTCGGTGCTCTCCGGCGACACCAAAGACGTGCTGCTGCTGGACGTGACGCCCCTTTCACTGGGCATCGAAATTGCGGGCGGCGTGTTCCACCCGCTGATTCCGCGCAACACCACCATTCCCTGCAAGAAGAACGAGATCTTCACCACGGCCCTCGACAACCAACCGATGGTCAACGTGCACGTCGCGCAGGGCGAACGCGAGATGATCGACGACAACCAGAGCCTGTCCCGCTTCGAGCTCACCGGCCTGCCGCCAGCACCGCGAGGCCTTCCCCAGATCGAAGTGACCTTCGAGATCGACGCCAACGGCATCCTCAACGTGAGCGCCAAAGATCTCGGCACTGGCCGCAAGCAGGTGGTGCAGGTCGTTTCGAACTCCGGTCTCAATGAAGAAGACATCCGCCGAATGGTGCGCGAGGCCGAGGAGTACCGCGAAGAAGATCGCACCCGCCGTGACCGGGCTGACCTCACGAACAAGCTGGAAGGCCTGCTCTACACCTCGGAGCGCAGCCTCGAAGAATACGGCGAAGCCCTCGAATTCGACGACCTCATCGCAATCCGGCAGTCGGTCCAGGGCGCCAGGGATGCGCTCGGAGACGGGGACGTCAGCGCCATGCAGGAGGCCCACGAACAGCTCGCGGAGAAGGCCCAGATCATCGCCGACGTCCTGTATGCCGGTGCTGTTGACAGTGCCGACGCCATGGTCGACGCCATGGACTTCGACGACGGGGACGAGGACAGTGGAGCGGACACTGAGTTGGACGCAGGAGCAGAGGGTCACGCTGAGACCCCCGACGCCTAAAGAACCAGCACCTGCCGGGCTGACCGGGGGACCACCAATTCGTGCGACCTGACCTCTACCAACTGCTGGACGTCGACTCCTCCGCTGGTGAGGATGAACTCAAGCGTGCATATCGCAAGCAAGCGAGGCGCTTTCACCCGGATCGCAATCGCGACGGTGGCTCCGACCAGCGCTTCAAGGAGGTCACCTACGCCTACCAAATCCTCTCGGACCCGATTCGACGAGCCCAGTATGACCGCTTCGGCAGGGTGCTCTCGGATGGTCGCAACCAGGGGCCATTCGGCGTCGGCGATGAGATCGACCTTGCCGCGATGATGGGGACGATGGTCCGCGACCTGTTCGGCGGGCGACGAAAGCGACGTCCGGGCAGCTCACCGCGTGACCTCTGCTACACGGTGACGATCTCCCTCATGGAAGCCGCCAACGGCTGCCATAAGGAAGTGCAATTCGAGCGCAAGCTGCCGACCGGCGAAGCCGTACCCGAGAAACTACGGGTGCGAGTCCCGCCCGGAGTCGAGACCGGCCAGAAGCTCAAGGTAAGTGGCAAGGGTGCAACGGGGCTGCAGGGCGACCGCCAGGGAGACCTGTACGTGCTCGTCAATGTCGCTGAACACCCCTACTTCAAACGGCGCGGCAGCGACCTTTTCTGTGACCTGCCCATAAGCTATTCCCAGTCTGTCCTGGGTGCAGAGTTGACCGTAGCTACCTTGCAGGGGCCGGCCATCATCCGGGTTCCACCGACCACCCAGCCCGGTGCGGTACTGACTCTGCGGGGCAAGGGCATCTCGCGAATCAAGGGCGGTCGAGCCGGGCCGCGTGGAGACCTATACGTGAAGGTGCTGCTCGACATGCCGACCTCTCTGAGCCTCAAACAGAGGAACCAGTTGCTGGTTTTGGACGGCGAGTTGGCGAAGGCACCGTCGAAACTCCGCTCTCTCTACGAGCAGGCCCTCGCCGAGTACGTGCGACTTGAGCAGAAAAACCGCGAGGACCGTGCAGACGAAGTATCTCCCGGCAACGAGAAAGCATCATGAAGCTGCAGCGACCAGGAACCGGCCTCTTAGTCCTACGCATCGCCGTCGTCGCGGTCACGTGCCTACTGTTGCTCGGTGCCGGGCCGACCTGGAAAGAAAAGCAAACCTGGAAGCAAGCCCAGCGAGCCCAGACCGCTGGCCAGCACGAGAAGGTCCTGCAGCTCACCACCCTGCTGATCGAAGACTTCCCCGAGGGAGATTACCGACAGGACTCGCACCGGCTGGCGGGAAGCGCAGCTATGGCCCTGCAGCAGTGGCCGGTGGCACGAGCCAACCTCGAGACCTACCTGCAGTTGGGTGGCCGAGACGACCTGCCGAAGTTGCAGTTCTGGATCGCCCTGTGCCTGGCTCGTGAGGGCAAGCTCGAGGTCGCTCCGGCGGCGCTGCGCAACGTTGCCGTCAACGACCCCGACCTGGTTCGAAGCGCGGCCGCCGCTCGAGAATTGGTGGAATTGCACTTGTTCGAGGGCAACGGAATGGCTGCCCTGCAAGGCCAGGGCCTGCTGCTGCAGCGAGGCAACTTCACCACCGCCGAAGACCTACCGGTGAGCCGTCGCGCTGCCGAAACGTTGAGCGACGAACAACTCGAGGAAATCGAACAGGACCTGGAGCATGCCGAAGTTGCAGGTCTTGCGGGCTACCTCTTGCTGGAACGGCAGGAAGCTCTATTGGACGCCCCCGAAAGCGATCCGCAACGAATGGCTTTCGCGCTCCACCACCCCGAGCACTTCCTGTTGCCCGAAGTTCCCGGAGCGCTCGAGTGGACCGAGAAGGGCGCACTCGATATTGGCAAGCGGATCGGCGTGCTGCTGCCGTTGACTGGACGCTACGCCGGCGTCGGCCAGGCGGCGCAACGGGGGATCGAACTGAGCCTGGCAAGAGCCCGGTTGCTGGGATGGACTGACACGGAGTTGATCACCATCGACACCACCGGGGATCCCGCCGTCGCCGCAGAGGGTCTACGCAAGCTCGCCGAGGACGACCAGGTCTCCGTCGTGCTTGGCCCCATACTCGACGACGAGGGCGAGCTTCTGGCATCGCAGGCCGAGGCACTGGGCGTGCCGATGGTGATGATGGTGCGCCGCCCTGGCCTCACCATTGGCCGCATCAACGTCTTCAACACCTGGCTCACCGCTGAGGAGCAGACGGAGGCGCTACTCGACCACGCGATGGAGCGCTTGCAGTTGACCAGCTTTGTCATTGCCTACCCCGAGAAAGAGAGTAGTGCACTGCTAGCCAGTCAGTTCTGGGATGCTGCCGAAGCACGCGGCGCGAAGGTTGCCGCGGTGGAGTCGTACAAGACCGACTCGAAGGATTTCCGCGAGACTGCTCGAAGGATCCTGGGGACGCAGTACCTGAAGTATGGCCCCCTCGAAGGTGACTACGATCTTCCCCTGCTTCCCGAACGCAAGAAGCCCCACATGGTCGATCCGATCACCATGCTCATCCCGGGCAGGGACTTCCACGCGGTGTTCGTACCGGACAACTACAAGCGAGTCGCCCTGCTGGCGCCAGCCTTCGTTTACGAGCGCATCAACCTGGGAGCACACCTGCCCAGACACAAGTATCCCCCGGTGACACTGCTGGGTGGCGCCGCCCTCAACCACGCCGATCTGGGCAAACGCGGTGACCGATCTACCAGGGGAGCTATCCTGGTAGACGGCTTCTTCCTGAACAGTACTCAACCGGCGGTCCAGGACTTTCGCGCTGCCTACCGCGAGGCGTACTACAAGGACCCTGGTTTCATCGAGGCGAACGCCTACGACACTTCGTTGCTCGCGCTGCAGGTCATGGCCGATACCGAGATGATCTCGAGACGAGAGTTTCGACGCAGACTGACGATCTCCACGCCGCTGGAGAGCATCACTGGCGCCCGCGGCATGCGCAGCAACGGCGAGATGCGTCACGAAATGCTCTGCCTGACTGTACGAAGAGGCTCCATTATCCAACTCTGGCCGCCACCCGTGGAGGAGCCTGAGGGGGCTTCGAAGGCCGAAGCCAAGGACAAGAAGGCCGAAGCCAAGGACAAGAAGGCCGAAGCCAAGGACAAGAAGGCCGAAGCC
>CAZBDA010000186.1:0-7394 GCA_964490445.1 uncultured Rickettsiales bacterium
ATGGCGCCGTACCACTTCAAGAGAGAGTTGGGTGTGGTGACTAAAGAAGGAGTAGAACGACCGCCTAATGCGAGAGAGAGAGAGAAATTACATGGACATCGGCCTGGGCATACACGCGATTTCAATGAAGGCAGGAGAATTAGCTTTATAGGCAATTCTTTCCATTGTATCGTAGTGGCGTTGTTGCTGATTCCGTGGTGCGTGCAGTGCGGATTCTTGAGAAGAGGGTCAGGCGAATTTCCGACAGTTGAAGTTTTATGGAATAGAGCGCTTGCAGTTGGGCCTGATTGGCCGAAGGGATCCGGTCGGCCCCAGCAAGAGTCTGTGAATGAAATTGCCTACCGAGGAGATTTAGGATTGGGATCAAATCAGACGGACGTGCGCGCCGTACCTACGGGAGTACCCAGAGATCCAGGTGTTCACCCCTATGATCTGGGGGATGACGAGAGCATGAACGTAATAGCTCATGCGGACATTGCTGAAGGAGAAGAGTGCGTGATGCATCTTGTGCAAGACGAAGAGACGATTGCAGAGCTTCAGCACTGTGTGTTGCCGCCGGACGAGTATTACGAAGAGCTCAGGAAATTGTGGGATGAATGGTGGCCAGAGATACAGACTGGTCTGCTAGATCATATGATCTCACTATTGACCGCCTTCGACACTGCGACAGCTTTCGCGATGAGTTTTGGAATCGCAAAGTTCGATTTAGCTCAATTGGAAGCTAAACTCGTTGGCGAAATTGTTGGGAGAGCAGGGAGATCGCCTAACCCTGCCATAGTGAGAGCCATAAAGAAATGGCCTCCCATTTACACCTTGAAACAGCTGCAGGAGTTCCTTGGTACAGTGAACTACGTCAGACCTCATTGTGGGCCAGAATACGCCCGCATTGCTGAACCGCTCAGAGCTCTTTTGAAGCCTGGGGCGGTTTTTCCACCGAATGAGAAACAGCTCGAAGCTATTGAGAAGTTGAAAGACTTGGTGGTGGAGCATCACAAGTTGTGTGTGCCAGATGAAGCGGCTGCGCTTGAGGCAGCCAACGCTTGGTTGCAAGGCAAACCACCAGCTGGACGGCCCTATGAATTGGGCGCGGATACTTCGGGTTATGCGATTGGAGGGATCGTTGGACAATGTGACAAGAACAATGGTAAATTGCTCGCGCTCTTGTATACCACTGCGCACTTGGCAGATCACCAGATGCATTGGCATTCATTTGAGCAAGAGCTATGGGGGCTGCTGTTGACTAGAAGAGATAAGAATAAGCAGTTAGGACGGATTCCGAATGTTACGCATACGGACCATGCTAACTTGGCTAGATTGGAATCGTTGGACTTGCACAGAATCGATCCGAAGCATTACAGGTGGTATCAGGAGATTGTTGAAGGAGGAAGCTTGTTGATTCACCGACCTGGAGCCAGCTCTCAACATAAAGGCCCTGATGGGCTCAGTCGGAATGTTGAGGGTCGAGACTTACTCATTTTGGCGAAGAGTTCTCAGTGGGACGGCTATCGAGCCCGTATCAAGGGCATTTGTGATGCGATTAAGGATGGCCGAGCGGATGACGAGGAACCTGAAGCGCTTACTATGGATAAAGTGCCGTCGGAGAAACTGAAACCACTCCCTCACGCCCAAGGACTAGCAGTGTCATTGGAATATGAGCAAGGTGCCCAAGCCCATAAATACAATCACCCAGCTAGGGGGGATAAAGGGCTCGAGGGGGGTACTAAAAACTTGCCGACTTCTGACCCGAAAGGAAAAGGTAAGCAGTCTGCAGCAGAGAGATTGAAGCAGACAGCTGCTGCCTTGGCTCAGACGATTAAGGATAGCCCTGCAGCCAAGAAAATAACAGATGAAGATGTCTGGAAGGCTGAAACTAAAGACGAGTATGTGACTAGGTTTGCAGCAAAAGCAAAACAGGACAAGGAGGAGTCCGATAAGAAGCATGCTGAAGACCTACAAAAGGTGAAGTTGGTTGATAAGTTAGAGAAGTCTGACAATGAGACCTTGAACAGGTTGAAGAAGTGGAGTCAGTGGCAAGGGTATCAAGGCACTAGCCCGACCCAGCCCCAGGGTAACCGCGTTGCAGTTACTCCCGGGATGGGTGCAGGAGCAGAGAACGTGCAGACGACGGTGGATGCAGTAGCTGCGGTTATGGCTCAGAGGAAGCTGACGGATACCGTGACTGCTGAGCCGCGTTACCCAAAACCGAAGGTGACCTCATTGTTTGTAGGGCCCTTTGCGCTTGAGTCTGTAGTGGAGCAGAAGTCAGAGTTGTGGAGGAGAAAATTAGAGGATGAGTATGAAGTTGAGATCAAGCAGCATATAGCCGAGCCGCCGTATCATGTAGAGGATACCGAAACGAGAGGGTATTGGCTGAAACCGGACGCCCACACCTATGAGAAGAGGGTGGCTAAGTTGAAGAGCCAGGTGAACTCAGCACTGATTGTTTTCTTGACTGAAGTTGAGAAGGTGAGGCCGAGAGTAATCGTCGGGTTAGGGCAAGGCGCTGTCGTAGTGGCCATGTCATCCTTCCCGGTGATCATAGAGAGAGCATGTCGGGATAGAGCAGTGACGCAACACCAAATGATGACGTTTAGGCAAGCGTGGGCGGGTGTCACGAGCCTGTTGATTGTTGACCCGACTATCCTCCCCACCTCTAACAATGTTAAGACGCTGACGTTTGAGATGCTGAGAGCGGCGTTCCCTAATATGATGTGGAATCAGCCGAGGAACAACCGGAGAGCGATCTTCATGACGACTGGGTACCTCACGCCACTGTTTGCGGAGCAACTGAGTGAGTTTGTGGGATGTCCAGCGGAGACAGGGTTGTTACCTAAGGGGTTCTTGGACGAAGCGAAACGTCCTCCCCCGCTGTACTTTGAGACAGAAGAGAGGACGGTGCAAGGTGTGTGCTGCGTATGTTACAAGAAAGGAGTTTTGGGACGGTGTCCAAACCCGAGCTGCGGGCTGCTCATGCACCTGACCTGTGTTCCGTCTGCTAAACCAGGAGCTGGGCAAGAGTGCCCGGTGTGCCGGACTGAAGGCAAGTTAGCGGATGAAGCGGAGAATGAGAGACCCTTTTGGCATGAAGCAGAAGTTGGAGCTAAGACTGGTAGTCTTAAGAGCCGACTAAAAGCTGAGATGGGAGCTGCTCCCTTTCCGGCGATCAGATGGCCGACCGAGGAAGAAGCGAACCTTCATGGCTATCGGTCAGTTGAAGACTGGTACGTGGACTTTCGGAGTCGAGGAGATAAAGACCCGAAGAAGATGCTCGAATGGAGAGCGGAGTATAAAGTCCAGCAGAACCAGAGGGAGCCTCCTAGTCAGGAAGGAGTGGACGTCCTGTTAGCCCTGCCTGGGTGGCGTTGCAGCCTGGGTACCGCTGAAACGGGACGGTCCGTAGCTGAGCCGTATCAGTTAGCGGATGTAGAACCTCTAGCATGGAAACGAGTGGATCAGCTGGCTAGCATGAAGGAAGCTCTCGTGACGACCTTGAAGAGTAAATGGGAAGAGAGTACCTCGGGGCCTGATGCCGCAACGCCAGAGATACTTGAAACTGCGCTGCAGGATTTTAGGCCGAAGTTGAAGCAAGCTCAAGGGCTTTGTCCTGAGTGTAAGCCCATACTGGGAGCCTTGTCTCAGTTGCTGAGAGCTGCTCAAAAGGATTCTGTGAAGGTAGCCAGAGAAACGTCGAAGGACTATCGACAAGATCCTGTTGATGGGATACTGGAAAGGAGAGTCTCGCTGGGACGAGTGCTCATCTGGGTGCCGGTAATGCCCAAAGCAGAGATGAGAGAAGATCCGGATAAAGGGAAGACTTGGAGGCGGTGGGCGTTTGAAACTGCTCACTGCACCTTCCTGGATCCTCATAGACCCTCAGGGCCGACCTGGCAAGCGCTGAAACGGATAGCGTTTTGGCAATCGATGCATAAGGATTTCACGATGTGGGTGAATCTTTGTGCGATCTGCCAGCAGTACCGCTCGACGGGTCAGATGGCTCCGATGAGGAGCGTGTTGGCTTCTATACCGGAGATATCTAAGCTCCCATGGGCTGATGTTATCATCGACTGCCAAGGACCGTTCACGACTAGTGCTGCAGGGAATAACTACACGGTGAGTTATCATTGCACCATGTTGGGCGTTCCTAAGGTCGAACCGTTCAAGAGCCTCACCAAGGCCCATTTCTTAGTTGCAGTGGTGGCTTGCTGTATGAGAGCGAGGAGAATTCCGAATATCATAAGAACGGACAGAGGACCAGAGATGACGTCGGCGGTGATGGAGGAGTTTGCTACCTTGTGTAACGCGAAACAGTTCTTAGGAGCTGCTTTTACGCCAAGACACCAAGGTCCGGGTGAGAGGAAACACTTTTCGATAATGCAGCAGTGGCTTATTCTGATCCACAAGATCTGTGCCGCCTTTCCACAGGAATGGGACTTGTTGGCGCCCGTGGTTGAGTATTTGATGGACACGGAGATAGGAGAATGTGGGTTTTCGCCGCTGGAACTGCAGACTGGATATTCGCTGCTGCAAGAGCCAGATGTTACCTTAGCGCCTTTCATGGTTCCTAGAGGAACGGCTCAGACTGATGTGGCAGCGAGGCTGTTTAGCAATTTCAGAGAGATGGCGAGTATCTTGCAGAGGCATAAGGAAGCTCTTTCGGCTAAGCAGGAAGTGGCAGTGAATCAGCATCGGCACCTCCGAAACTTGAGACCGGGAGAGATAGTCTTTAGAAAGATGCCGAGCAAAGCCAGACCGCCTAAACACCTTCTGGGAGAGCCCAGTGCTGGCCCTTACATCGTTGTGAGACAAGAGACCTTTAGCAGCGTTAAGCTGAAGGATCCTGCGACTGGGCAATGGGTAGATGGAGGAGCGAACATTCCCTTGGAACAGATCTTGACAGGACCCAAGAGGAGCCTGCTGGACTTTGAGGAGTCACCAGGAGAGCGTAGCATCGGTGAAATGGTGACGGAAAGAGACGCGCGTGGACTGCCGCCAGAAGTGCGAGCCGCCGGCTGGAAACCAGGAAAGAAGAAAGGCTGGGTAGGCCTTGCTAGAGGAAGCGTGGTGGCGTACCAGCGCGATGCCTCGAGAGAACTGAGCGTGGGGTACGTTTTGTACAATGATAAAGCCAATGAGAGTGTGGAGATCCAGACATGCAAGACTGTCTGGACAGGATTCATAATAAGACACCTCAAGGAGTATCGCAGCTCCAATGCAGAAGGAGCCGTTGTAGGGACAGAGCCTACTGATGAAGTAGTGAAGAGCGTTGTATTCTACCGCGCGTTGATCAGAGTTATCGAGTTGTACAAGGATGGCAGGATGACGCACGGAGACTCAGCGGCCCTTTGCAAAGGTGGCTGGACCTTTAAGGTCGATGAAGGAGAGCGAGTGAGAGCCATTGCGAGTGCGATGGTAGGGGCGCATGAATTGCTCTCGATTCCTGAAGAGAACGCGACTCCAGTTGGAATGTGTGTTAAAGTGTTGGAAGGTGGGGTTCAATGCCTTCTGGACGAACGGAGCGCGCGAGACTTGAGAGATGAGGAGATGGGCATGCGGATCGACGAAGTAAGAGAGAGGATCTTACAGGATGAGAGACTCTTCAACGTGGCAGGCCCAGATACCTTCATGGGGCTGACGTTGCCGACTGACCCTGTTGGGTCAAAGGACCTGAGTTCCCGCAATGTTACTGCTGGAGCCGGAAAGGAAGGTAGTTCTCCGGAAGTAAAGAAGAACACCTTTACGTTCAGCCAAAGGGAAATGATGAAGAGACGAGAAAGAGAGAGTACGCCTCAAGAGAAAGGTGAACTGAAGGCGCAGCTGCTGAGCCCTGGATTTGCAGAGAAGCTTAGGGAGGCGACGCCTGCTTCGAGCATAGATCCTAGGAGGAGACGAGCTGCTGCCGAAGCTTGGATGAAGAAACTAAAAGAGGGTGACTACTCCGGCCCCGTCTTGGATAGGAGCCGCTATCTGAGTTTGAGAAACCAGACGCTCACTGGAAATCCGCGACAGACGGATGAATACCGAGCGAAGTGCCTGGAGGCTGTGGGAGTAGGACCGAAACCGGATATGGAGCGCTATAAGCATCTCAAGGAGTCCGACTTGGCAGTGATCAGATGGGTAGTGGCGCGAGCCTCAGGTTGTATGTGGTTGCCAGATTCACCGCGTACGACTGTAAAGGGGTTTAAGCACCGCCTGATTACGAGAGGAGCTCCTATCCGAGGGAAGTTGTTTCGGTTGAATCGACCGGACACGGAATGGATAGAGAAGGCTATAGCAGAAGATGTGAAGAGAGGGCAGTTAGAGAAGGGTAACTCGGAATGGGGATTTCCCGCGTTCCCTACTAAGGAAAACGCCGCGTACAAGGCGATTCACCGCAAAAGGAGGTTGGTGGTTGACTATCGAGAGTTGAACAAGGTGACTGTCCGGAAGTTCTTTCTCATCCCCAACTCCGATTACATCAAGTCGACGGTGGCTGGGAATGAGTTTATCTCAGTTGGAGACTTGAAGGAAGGGTTCAATCAGGTGGATAATGAGCCGGAGACTCGAAAAAAGATGGCCGTGCTGTCAGCAGGTGGGTGCTGGCTACCACGAGGCCTCACTTTTGGGCCGACTAATGGACCTGAGGACTTTCAAGAGCTGGTCTTTACGGTCTTTTCAAGGAGGCTGTATAAAGATTGGTTCCTCTTTGTGGACGACCTGAGTGTTGCCACAGGGAGGAAGAAGTGCCACGGAGAAGGGCCTTCGGGAGCACATGATGTGTCCGTTGAAGTGCGTGAGGAGACGGATGGCGAAGAGGGAGCTGATGGTCGCAATGATACGGCATCCAGCTTTACCTCGCCGTTCGCCCACCTGGCTAAGGATGAGAGGGAGACGACTTACACGCCTTGCCGACGAGTTCAGTGCGGATTTGGGAAGTTTAGTCGAGTCTTACTCATGATCACAGTTGCTAGCTGTTCGAAATTGATGGCCCTTGGTTGTGTGACAGCGCCGGAAGTTGTAATGGGGAGAGATCCGAAGGAAGGGTACTATGATGCGGATGGCAACTACCCGATCCCTCGCAAACCGTGGAGTTATGGTGATGATCCAGAGCCAGGCAAAACGCATGTGAGGATCTTTGTGTCAGGAGCAGACTATGGTGGCATTTGGCACTATGAGACTGTGACGGGTGTTCCGACGCCACACCCAGACGCTGAGATCAAGGTTCATGAGGGAGACTTTATACTGAAAGACGGTGCCAAAATACATGAAGTCAAGGGTCAGAAGAACGACACTCGACAGGATGGAAGCTGCCCTTTGATGAAGTGGCAGATGGCCAACAGTGAAAAAGGTGGACATTTACTCGTCGTGCTGTCCCAGACAGCGAAGATGGCAGTGCAAGCGATTGGTGCTGCGAGGCG
>CAZBDA010000187.1:0-7351 GCA_964490445.1 uncultured Rickettsiales bacterium
TGGGCAACACCTTCTTCTTCGGCATCATGATCCTCGGCATCGGCCTGATGATGGGCCTCGACCCCTGGGTCAGCCAGGCCTTCGGTGCCGGCCGGCTCGACCAGTGCAGCCGCGGCCTCGTACAGGGCTGCTGGCTGGCAGTGATCGCCACGCTGCCGATGGTCGCCGCGATGAGCGCCGTCGGACCGCTTCTGGGAGCGCTGGGCTACGACCCTCACATGCTCGAACTCGCCACCGAATACCTCGGCCCTCTGCGCTGGGCCGTGCTGCCGGGCCTGCTATTCGCCACCTACAAGAGCTACATCTCGGCTGTCAGCATCACTCGGCCGCTGCTGTGGGTAGCGCTGCTGGCGAACCTCTTCAACCTTGGCCTGGACCTTTGGTTTATCAACGGTGGCTTGGGAGTACCGCCGCTCGGAGTACAGGGCGTTGCCTGGTCGACCTCTGCGTGCCGACTTGTGCTGTTCGTTCCGCTGTTCCTGCTGGTTCGCTACAGCGCGGCATTCGATCGTTTTCCCAAGGTGGATTGGCGCCCCGATCCCAAGCTGCTGCGCACCCTCGCCGGCGTGGGCCTGCCGGTGGGCCTGCAGTACCTCGTCGAAGTGGGCTGCTTCAGTGCAGCCACGGTGCTACTGGGGATCAAGGGGACCTCGGTACTGGCAGCACACCAGGTGGCGCTCAACCTGGCAGCGCTGTTTTTCATGGTGGCACTGTCCCTGGGCGCAGCCGGCTCAGTACGAGTCGGTCAGAAACTGGGTGCCGGAGACCTGCCGGCCATGCGCCGTGCTGGCTGGACAGCACTGGGCTCCGGCTTCGGCTACGCGCTACTGTCGACCGCCGCGATCTTCCTCTTCGCCGAGCAACTGGTAGGCCTGTACCGGGTCGACGGCGAGGTGTTCAGGCTCGCCGTCCAGTTTCTCGCGGTTGCCGCGATCTTCCAGTTGGGGGACTCAGTTAAGGCAGTCGCAGTGGGCGTGTTGCGCGGCATCGCCGACGTCCGAATTCCGCTGCTTCTGATCCTCGCCAGCTACTGGCTGGTGGCGATCCCCACCGGAGTCGCCGGCGCGTTCTTGCTGGGCGAGGACCCGATGTGGATCTGGTACGGCCTGGCGATCGGCCTGTGCCTCGTGGCCTGCCTGCTGGTGAGCCGCTTTCACTGGATGTCGACACGAGTGACCGGCTCACTGCTGGACGACCCCAGCGCGACCACAACCAGCCACGCAGCGCTGGCTCCCTACAAGGAGCCCTGACCGGAACGGAACGAGGCTGACAGTCGGCAACGCTCCTCAGCTGAGACCCAGTTCGGTACCGATCCTGCGCACCAGTGCCGGATCCACCTTGCCCTTGTGCTGCTTCATGACGCTGCCCATGAACATGCCGAGATTGCGGGCAGCCTCAGCCAGCGGCACCACCAACTCGCGGGTCGCGGCTTCGTCGAGTAGTTGCGGCATGAACGGCTCGAGCAGGGCAATTTCGGCGCGGTAGCTGTCAGCCACTGCGCCATCGCCCATCTGCTCCAGGGCCGACTTGAGCGACTTGGCATAAGCCGCCACCAGGGCTCGCTCGCTCTGCTCCGTGAAGCCATCGAACTTGCCGGACTTTTCCACCTCGAGGAAGCGCGCCAGAATGCCGGTCAGTGCTGCTCGAGTCTCCTTGTCACCGGACTTCAGTGCGGCGATGGACTTCGCCTTGAGTTGCTCGCGAATCATGTCGAACTCCGTGGATTGGGTGCGCCCGGGTCTGCCCGGGCGCCGGAGGATAGTCCGACCCGAGGCCGGGCGCCAGTACCGAAAGGGATGCTGCGGGCTCAGGGTGCCGAGACAATGCGCAGTGGCTGCCGCCGGGAGCCCCAGTTGCCCGGACGCTCCTCGAACACCCCGGGAATCGACGTCCCGCAAGCGGAACAGCCCCCTTGGAGGTCGAGGTGCCAGCCGAGCAACCGGTACCAGTCCCTTTCAATCACTGCGGCTCCACAACCAGGGCACAGGGTCGTGTCCCCGGCTCGGTCATGGACGTTGCCGGTGTAGGCGTAGCGAAGCCCGTTCTCCATGGCGATGCGGCGCGCGCGAGCCAGGGTAGCTGCCGGCGTGCGCGGCTTGTCACGCATCTTCCAGTCGGGATGGAAAGCCGAGAAGTGGATGGGCACGTCGCTGCCCAGGTTGTCCATTACCCAGGACGTGAGCTCGTGTAACTCGGCGTCAGAGTCGTTCTCGCCAGGAATCAGCAGGGTCGTGATCTCGAGCCAGACGTCCGTCTCGTGGCGCAGGTAGCGCAGCGTATCGAGAACGGGATCCAGTTGGCCGACGCAGACCTTGCGATAGAAACGCTCGGTAAAGGCTTTCAGATCGACATTGACGGCGTCCATCGCCGCGAAGAACTCGGCCCTGGGCGCATCGCAGACATAGCCGGCGGTCACAGCCACCGACCGGACCCCCAGCTCACGACAGGCGGCGGCCACGTCCACGGCGTACTCCAGGAAAATCACCGGGTCGTTGTAGGTGTAGGCGACACTGCGGGCGCCGGCGCGAGCGGCCGCAGCGGCAATATCGCGCGGCGCAGCCTGGTCGGCGAGGGTGTCCACCTCGCGGCTCTTGCTGATCGACCAGTTCTGACAGAAGCGGCAGGCGAGGTTGCAGCCAGCAGTCCCGAAAGAAAGCACTGGAGTGCCGGGCAGGAAATGATTGAGGGGCTTCTTCTCAATGGGATCGATGCAAAAGCCGCTGGAACGGCCGTAGGTAGTCAGCACGAGTTCGTCGCCCCGGCGAGCACGCACAAAGCACAGGCCGCGCTGTCCGTCCTGCAAAGCGCAGAAGCGAGGGCACAGGTCGCACTGGATCCGCCCGTTGTCGAGCGCCTGCCAGTAGCGGGCAGGCACGGCGCCGGGAAAGCTCTCATCCATGGCTGCCATGTTTGCACACTCGCGCCGCGGCAGAGGCGTACTATGTGCGCCTCGTGAGCGACCAGGAACCCACGCACGGTACTCCCAGCCCGGATTTCCAGGCCGACGACGACGAAGCCGTCCTCGCCACAGCTCCAGGGCCAGGCGACATGGAGTGTCTGCGGCTGGTGGAGGCCGCGGCTTCGGAACACTGGAGCGCCCTGCCCGACGACCCCGAGATGGCCGTGCCGACCACGCCCGAGGGAATCGACGCGGTACGCAAGGCTCTGGCCATTGCCCGCAAGATGGAGCCCGAGCACCCCGACATTGTCGCCAGTCTGGACAGCTTCGAGGCAACCCTCGCCTGGGCCGGCGAAAGTCGCTTTGCAGCGAGCCTGGCGAGTCCTATCGGCGCGGCCGGGGTCGCCGTCATTCTCGCTGCCCAGGCCTTCGCAGAAGGCAGGCTGCCGGGCACCCGCAACGAGCTGCTGCTGTACGCGGCAGCATTGACGGCCCACGCCTTGCTGTTGCCGCTCTTTGCACGGCACAGCCAACTGGACATCAACGCCCGCTTCCTGTCTGGCGAGCAGACTCTGGACGAACGCTTTGTACGCTGGCTGCTGAGTAAAGGCGCCCTGGCCTTCGCCCCGGGGGCACTGCTTCGGGCCCTGCTGTACGGGCTCCTGATCCCGTTCTCGATGCTCCTTCACCTGGTGCGCCGCAAGCGGTTCCTCGTTGCCGTCGTGGTGGTGGCAGCAGACCTCGGCATCGCAATGCTCGGCCACAACCTGCCGCGCGGACAGCTGGCCGAACAGCACGACAACTTCCAACCCGGCGTCGACATCTTCGGCACCTGGGTTGCCGCGACCGACCCCCTCACCAACGTACCGGTAGCGGCGAAACAAGACCCGAACACCGGCTGGCAACTCCGCAGTTCGGACCGCGAAGGAGGCCACGAGGCACGAGTCTGGATCCGAGACGGCCGGCTCGGCGACAGCATGATGCGGGCCTGGGCCGAAGACGGGCAAGGTGACGACAACAAGTACATACAGCAGTTCCGCCATTCAGCGGTGCAGTTGGAAGCTCGCTGGGGCCCCCCCACCGAGGTCCGCAGCGAGGACAACAAGCAAGGGCGATGCACAAGCCGCTGGCTCTCCTACCAGCGCGGCAAGAACCGCCTCAGCCTCAAGGAAGTGGACTGCGGCGGGGAGCAGCCGAGCCTACAGCGCAACTTCTCTGCGCCGGTGTCCCGCCCCTGACGGGCTGGGCGCCGACCGTGCTATGAGGAATGGATGGTGAGTTCCTCCCAGAGCGGCCGCGGAGCCCCGGTTCTTCGCTGTGCCTGCACGATGCATCGCGGTAGCGAGCAGTTCACAGGCTCGATGAGTCTCGACGAGGAGTTCTTGTTCTTTCGCTCGGTGCCCGACGCGCCAGACAAGCGCCCCCTGGCCTGGGAGCTACCCCGCCGCGTACTCGACACCGTCACCCTCAGCGAGGACAGCCAGTGGCTGGTGCTGCAGGTAGGCGACGTGCAGCACCGCTTCGAAGGCAGCGGCTTCGGCCCCCTGTTCGCGGCCCTACAGCCCGAGCACAGCACGTTGGTCACCGGCAGCTTCGAGATCCCGGACTTCGGCGACGAGCCCGTGCTCCTGGAAGGCGCAATCAACCTGTTCGTCAACAACCTGGTCTCGGCACGGGGCCAGTTGACCCTCACCGAGAACGAACTCACCTTCGAGCCGAAAGAAGGCCTCGAAACTGCCCTTTGGAAAGACCTGGGCACGACCATCTCGCTGGCAGACATCGACGACGTGTCCGTGGTGGGGATCCGCAGGCAGGTGGTGATCACCGCGGGCGTAGACCGACTGGTTCTGGGCGGCGCACTGGCCCCGCGCGTATACGGCATCCTGTTGTGCCTTCGTGGTGACACGATCACCCTCTCACCCCACGAAGTGTTGTTCACCTGGACCGTCTCCCTGTACCGCGGCGCGGTAGCCATCGCCGGCGAGTTGATCGGCTCCTGGCGGCGCCTGCGTTTCGTCCCCTCGGGGCGAATCGACGCCCTGTTCGGCCTGGACGAAGAGATCTCCCTGCGCATGAACGACATCACCCGGGTCGAGGTACGGGGGCGCCTGGAGCGACGGCTGGTCATCAGTAGCGAAGGCGACGAGCTCAGCTTCGACCTGCCGGATCCCGGCGAACGCTTCGAGGAACTCAAGGACTTCCTGGTAGAACTCGACCACGAGTCGGAACCCGTTCTGCCCGAAGGAGGCGCCAGCGAGCGGGACGCCGACATCGACGCACTCCTCGAGGACTGGAAGGGACGCCTCCCCTTCCTCGCGGGCGCCCGCTTACACCTGCTGGGTGGTGCCCTGGACTTGAGCCGTCCCAACCGGGCGAGGCGTGGCTGGCTCGGACTGTTCGACCAGCGACTCGTGTTCCTGCCGGTGGGACGCGTGTGGGCCGAGACGCCGCTGGTAGTCGCTGCCGACGACATCTCCCGCGCCACGCAGGGGATGGCTCCGCCCGAGCACCTGTACCTGGGCGTCGGCGCGTCCACTCTGCGCTTCCTACCGCGGGGCGGAGACAAGTTCGCCGCCAACTTCTGGTCACGCTGGCAGGCACTGGTGGAACACACGCCCACAGCAACGCCCACAGCCATCGACCAGACCGGAGGCTACGGCGACGACGGCGAGTTCAACCGCCGCGATGCCTACCGGGTTTCGGCTCCACCATCGACCCAGGTTTACCTCGAGTCGGCCGGCAGCAAGGAGCAGCCATCGCAACAGGTTCTGTTCACCGACCTTGCCCCCGAAGGCTGCGCCCTGCTCATCGACAAAGAACTCTCGGTGGGTGCAGTGCACAACATCCAGCTTCCCGACTGGTTGATCGGCCAGGACGATGCGAACAAGGCCCTGCCCGGGCTTTCGACCGGCTCGTTCGCGGTGCCCTGCGGACCGGTTCCGGCCACCGTCGTGTACAGCCACAAGTTGCGCGGCCAGCGATGGCGTCACGGCTTCGCATTCGAAGACCTGGACCGCAAACAGGACCTGTGGGTACGCAGCCTGTACATGTGCCTGCAACGGGACGAGGTGCGCCTGAAGAAGGACTGGGAGCCGGGCTCCGAAGGTGCATCGAGTTCAGATGCCACAGCGAGCCCCAAGGGCAAGCCGGGCGACCTGGGCCACCCGGTACTCCCAAGCGAGTAGCAACTGGGCTGGTTCGAGCCCTCGGGAACAGCGGACAGGCCATACGGGTCATGCTTGCCCCCGGGATTTCCCTCCCAGACACTCGACACACTCCACGTCTCGGTGCTGCAGCGACCCGTACGGGCTAAGCGGCAGCGGCGAACAACACCGCGAGAGGGCGCCGCGTGGCCAAGCAACTCGACCGAACACTGGGCTACTGGTCAGTTGTCAGTATCTCGATGGGGGCGAGACGACCGCTCCCGGTGACGACGACACCCTGCCCTGAAGCCCCACTCTCTGCGAACACCTTCCACGGCTCTACGGCATCCTCGAACTTCTTTACCTGTTGCTGGTCGAGGGCCAGGCCCGGGTGTCTATCTCGGACCACCAGGTTCCCCTTCCTCCCCGTGCCGCGCTGAGGGCCAGACGACGGACTTTGGTTGACAGGCATACCGCCCTTGTCTAGATCTGTTGCCGCTTCACGCAAGTACCTCTCCGCAGGGCAATCCGGCCCTGGGATGGGTTTGGGAAGCCGGTGAAAATCCGGCGCGGCCCCCGCCACTGTAACTGGGGACGTCCACCGCACGATGCCACTGGGGAAACCTGGGAAGGCGCGGACCGGACGGTAGATCCAGGAGCCAGTAGACCGACTTCTGTGATGGCCACATTGAGCTTCGGGGCGAAGCGAAGTGGGTCCGTGGCAACAGGTGCTGACCGCACCCATCGGGGCAGACCCCTCGCCGCGAACTCCTCGCCTCCACTGAAGCTGGAGGTTGAGATGAACAACCAGCCCACACCCCACCGCCATCGTCACGCCCTTTGGCTGCTACTTTCGGCGCTGAGCTTCGCCCTGGTGACGGGCTGCAGCGGCGATGGCGATGACGCGATCCAGGACGCCGACAACGACGGCTTCATCGACGAGTCAGACTGCGCACCCGAGGACCCGTTGATATTTCCCGGTTCCTTCGACCCCTTCGGCGACGGCGGCGACCAGAACTGCGACGGCCTAGACGGCATCGACAACGACGGCGACGGCTATCCGGCCAATGCCCTGGATGCGTCGCAGCGGGACTGCAACGACAGTGACCCCGACATTCACCCCGGTGCAGACGACACTCTCGGCGACGGCATCGACAACAACTGCGACGGTGTCGATGGTGTGGCCTCTAGCGGGGATGACGACGACTCCGCGACAGGCGATGACGACGACTTGTCCGGCGACGACGACACCGCAGGCGACGACGACACCGCCGGCGACGACGACCCCGCAGCCGACGACGCCGCCGCC
>CAZBDA010000188.1:0-7336 GCA_964490445.1 uncultured Rickettsiales bacterium
GTCCACAGCCCCCGAAAAATTAGTACCTAACTCGTAAGCAGTTCCACTGTCACAAGTTTGCCACTACTCCTGGATCTATACAACCAGGCAGGCGAAAGGGTACACACGTATGCTGTACTACCACTACTCCAAGTCAGCTTTTGCTCCTTGGCAGGTAACCATGTGCATCCTTTAGTTGGCTATGTATCTCTAGTTGGGCCGCCTCGTCCACAAGCCGGATCTTTCCCGTCCTCAGAAGCTCAAGAAGCGGAACAGTATTAGCACCTTCAGCTTTAGTAAGGGCATCTGCGGGATTGACGTTGTGTGGGAACCACCTGACCCGGGCATTGGTAACCTCCAGGTCATCGCGGATAACAGCCACCTCTAGGGCCGCACGTCGGTCCTCTTGCATAGTTTGGTCAGACGCAAGGCTGTCATAAAGAGCCTTGGCATCTATGACTATCAGACCATCAGGATCGTACTCAACAGGGTTGTCTCGTCTGAGTACGAACTTCTCGGCACGGGTGAGAGTCGCTTGGCGATCCTTCAACCTCATGTCGTAGTCTGAATACTCAACACTAAGCAAGAAAGTGCTGAACCACAACAACTCGGCTGAGCCTTTGCTCAGGGACAAAGCCTCGCATAGCATAGAAGATGGCGCCTTACGCGGCAACTTCCTGCTTTTCCATGCTACCATGGAAAAATCACTCTCAAGATTCTTCACGCAACGTTTGTGCACACAACCTAAGATCCATCCGTACTGCGATCGGTCGCGTCCAGATGTGTCGAAGGCACTATCGTTCAAGAGAATGACTACGCGATCTCCAATCGGAATTGAAAAGATCCTTATAACGACTTCAAAACTCTTGACCACAGAAATTGCCTTGTTGCATTTCTTAATGTCAAGTACCGTCGCATCAGGGAAGCAACCAGAATAGATACTGGCCGCTGCCGCTGCGTCAGGACGGGCCTCTCGTGAGCACCAGTTCAGACCAGCTAACGCTCCACGTAGCTGCTTTTCTTCACCAGGTGTTACTGGTATCAGAGCATCTGGCTCCCACTCAACGAGGTAACGCATGCGAAGTCTCCTTGGCTTATCCAAGGGTAAGTGGAGAGCGTCAATCTCCAGACCTTGAACTTCCAAGTTTTCTTCCAAACACTCATCAGTATCCGCATCGTAAGTAGAGCGTGTGATCACCTGTGTCCATTCCAGTTTGCGATCATTGTGTTTGTCGGGCAGTGTGCATCGAAAACACCATGTCGGCTTCTTGGTTGACAGCTCCACCACTTCACGAATACCAGACTGTAGTGCTTCAGTCGTTGGTTTCGGTCTCTTCTCCATAGTAACCGGTGCTAGTCTCTCCTTGACATACGAGCTCATGTCGATCTGGAAGCTGAAGTCCTTCAGTTGTTTGATCCTCCGACCAGCGAACAGAACTCCATCAGGAAGCATCAACTCTTCCGCCTTACCGAACTTGAGGTCGTTGCCAATCTCCTTCATGATGTGCTGATGCCGTTCGTCTCCAGCCTCAAGCATGTCATCAACCTCTAGCACGATCACTCCTTCATTGAATACTGATGCCTCACCACTCTGCTTGACCACCGGCGGCAATGTCAGTACACAACGATCATAGGGATTGATCTTGTATCCATACTTGTCCACAAGGATACCAAGAATAGTAGTGCGCCACCAAGAGGGGCCACTAACCAATCCATAAACTTCCGTCTCCAGTAATAGCAATTGGCGTGGGTCAAGACCAGGAAATCCACCATCTCTTGGCTGCCTGCAGGCAAGTCGTCTGCTTCGATTGGTCTTCCGGCTCTGCAAAAACGCGGTCTTTGCATCTTTGGTTCGGCCACGCCATCGTCTCGAAGCAATCACCTGAAGTATGCCATAAAGGGCTGTGGTTGTAGGTGTTGGCGCGGATCTCATGATCTCCAGGATGTCAGGGTCCTGCCAGCCAATAGCACACCATCGGCTCTTTGCTATTACTCCCTCTTCAGTTGGTTTCCAGCGGTCCACTATAAGTGAATCTATGACTGCATCTGGATCATTCGCCTCGAAAGCCAGACTATCTTCAACTGAAAGGACGGTCACTGCATGGTTATCTGTGAGGGACTGAATCTCTTTACCACGTGCCTTGACGAAGGCTTCGCGGTCCTCACCTACTAGCTGATTAAAACGAATCTGCCCAGGAGAGGTTTTGGGCTTCTTGACAATCCACATGCTCTTGTCATTCATGTAGATCATGCAAGCATCGTCTTTGGAGAACCGTTCCTCAGATACGGGAATGGGTTCAGGATGCGTCTGTGCCTTGGTCTGCACATATTTAATGGACTGCTCATGAAAAATGCGCGGGCCGATATCCCTTAAGGACTTCTCGGCTTCTGCATATGTTGCAAAGCTCTCGCGCTCAAAAGAAAAAGGTGCTAGGAACCGCGGCTGTTCAGCATCCATGCGATGACTGAACAAAGTGCTGGGCGATGTGCTTGGTAAAAAGGAAGTGCCACGTACTGCCGGATAGGGCAACGCGGGCTGCACATCTCTACGAGTCGCAGGTCCATAGCCGTTACCAGTTCTAAGTTCACTGGTACCGTCTAAAACGCGAGTCCGCTGGACGTCATCAGACAAAGGATCCAGCATGTGCTCCTCAGCTTCGTCATCTTGACGCATCTGAGACACAATATCATCGAAAACGACTTCTGCATCAACGGCCATGGGTTCCCGGTGGGGTTCCTCACGGGTACCAGAAGAAGCAGACTTGCTGCTGGGGCTGGTTGGTGCATAGTCCAACTCGGCAATATGACGCAAAGATGCCTGAGTCGGGCTTTCACCGTCCGCCGCTTCGGGTTCACGTCCCTCTGCTCCATGAGCAACAGCAGCTGCCACCGGATCGATAGCATCGTCATCTGGTGGGCCGTCTTCAGACGTCGTGTCTACAAAAGATCGACATCTACCATGCTTGATGTCTTCTAGCAAGTCAGCACTGAGGACCTTAGTCAACTCAGCACCTAAATTCTCTTCATCAGTGCAACTACGAATCTGTTCACGAGAACATTTCCAGAGATTCCCACGCATGTTAATCCACCAAGAGTGGTCTGTGGATGACGCACTCAGTGCAACACCTGGGCCAATCCAACCTAGGGCTTTGCCCACAGCTGGCTGTCTCCAAACCTTGACCCAGGCTCCTGGCTGAATGTCCTTCTCCAGGGTGTTGCGAGGTCGGGCACGCATGGCTCGTGTCGCGGCGTCATGATCCTGGTTCTTTATCCAAGACGCCATGGCAGCATCCCGGATGACCCAAGACCTCAACACTGCGTCACTCGCTTGGTCTCTCAGGAAATCTGCATCCAACTTGTCAGCAGACAGTAATGATGCAGGCAGGCGTAGCTGCGTTCCGAAAACTCTTTGGTCCGGCGAAAAACCACTCTTGTCAGTCAAGCGGTTCTTCGCGGCCACTACAGAAGCTACTGCTAAGGAAAATTCTTCATGATCTGCTATGCTGGCATCTGCAATGGTGGTGGTGAGCTTTTCCTTTAAAATACCACCAGCCCGCTCCGTCCGGCTGTTTTGCCACGGAGACCGAGCGTCAATAAAGTGCACCATGGAGCCGTTTTCACAACACACGTCAGAAAACTCTTTACCCATGAACTCAACACCTTGATCTGCCACAATCAAAGTCGGCCACCCATAGTGCTTGACCCATTCATGCATGAACAGACTCATGGCTCCTGCTGCAGACGGGTCACCTGGCAAAATGCCAACAACTTGGCGATTGGTTCCCCAGTCCAGCATATTTAAAAAGGTGTAGGACACTCCTGTGAAGTTATAAAAGAAGCAATCGATGCCAACTACCGCATTGAACCCAATGTCTCGGGGTATGGAAGCTGGTCTAGGCGCTGACGCCTGAGGTCGACCCGCACAAGTCTGACACTTGAAATGGTCCTTGACCCATCGAATGACATCTGACTTCGCTCCTGAGTGTCGCAAAATCCTACAAAGAACATCATTTGGCTGATGTCCAGTATTTTTGTGTAATCGCAGGATCTCTCTTCGGAGTTCCGGCTCTAGGGAAAAATAACCAGAGTCCTTACCAGCATCGGGCTCTTCCTTAACTCGCTGGTAGGCCTCCTCTAACTTGGGATCGTCATGCCCTACGCCTAGACCATGGTGAAGCTGCTGTTCCAACTCTTTCGAGTCAGCATCCAACTCATGCGGGGCACCCGGCTCAGGGAGGTTAGATGGTTCAATCTTGGCAATGACCTCGCCGCGGCTGGGAAGGCTGCGTGAGGGAAAAGCCGAGACTGACTCTTGTTGTACTTGGTACATGGTGATTTCTAACTCACTGGCTAGGTACGTACTGCATATGTGTGCAAGCTTCTCTCCAAGGTTTTGGCCGGCATTGTCCACATTTCTACAAAAAAATTGATGTCTACGCCTACGCGCAGAATGTGCACCTCGGAGTAAACCCTTGGCGCTCAAGTGAGCCTTCAGGCCCCTTAAAATCGCATCTACGAACAACGGTGTGTACTTCTGAGCTGCACCAGCTGTGCCGCTCACAAGGTGTCCATGTTTGTGTGAATGGTCGCATTGCTTTGATAACTCGGATGCCACTTCTGGTATATTTGTAAGTAGCCCAGTTGGTTTCTGGGACAACAAATCAGTTTCCCCATCTATGCTCTTTGTGCCCGGAATTTTAAGTCCGTAGGCACACATGTCAACTCGCATCTTAAAAACACCTGGCAGAGCAGCCATCTTTTCGATGTCTTTCTCTGTCCAAGAACGTGCAGCAAGTGGTTGCTCAAAAAGAAAGCCCCGGCCCCGGCGGTGCTGTAACTCAGCTAAATCTAAACAATAATGCAGATGCTTCCGGGCCTGGGCAACTTCCTTAGCTACCACTGCTGAATCTCGTTTGTGATTCGAGAGATTTCGTAATTGACTCCAGACTGTGCAAGGAGGGCTTAAAATAAGAAGATGTGGGTCCTCGGTCGAAATGAGTTGCATTGCCTTTTGCCTGTCAAGTCGTTTCGAGAAATCCCAACCATTGGTCAGGTCCAGAGCAGAACCTGCAAGCAAACCAACCTGAGCAGCACGTGCAGTAACTCTTGGAGGGCTGTAGACCTCGGATACATGTACTGCAAAATTGGTTGTTGGCTCTTCTTTTTTAGACCCTGGACTAATCCATTGATCATCTGGTATGTCATATACATCATCATCTGATGCTAGTTGACCTAAGGTCTGCGTCAGCAATGTCTTTACTGAACGCGGTATGGCATGCCTGTGCAAAATGCCTTGGGCTGTGCAGGGACTGGCATTCAGCCAATCATCATGCGCTAATTCGTGCAAATCCGGCAATTCATAAACGAAAAGGGGATTAGACGAATCTAATGCCTCATGTTCCTCCAAACTGTGCACTAACCAGTCCGAATTAGAAGATCCACATGTTCCCAGGGGTTTTCCTAAAACTGTGTCTGGAACCCTGAACCCTAACTTACAGGTATCCACAAAGAAAAGGTTACTGTGATTCCTAAACTTATCTTGGATCTTCTCTTTCAGAATGGTGTCTTCAATCTGGTTCAAACAGAAAAAGGAACTATGTACAGGCATCGGCACATGCCTCACTATGTTGCCATTCTCATTCTCAATGTGTATGCCACTCATCGTGGGTCCCATGGTGGGTCCATCGGCACATCTGGATTCTGAGCAGCCATTGCCCTTCGCATCATCTTCGTATGATATAGCTGTGGGTTCACCTCCTCCACTGCTGTTGGCTGCTTCTCTGCACCGAGCCTTTCCCATGATGAGCCCAGACTGTTGCTGCTGATGCTGAAGGATTCTGGCCTCTGTCCCTCTGGCATCAGGTCTGTCATCCACTCTGGGTTCCATCCGGTGCCCACACGACTGGATGGACGGGGCATGGCTGGAACCTCGCTCGGATAGCCGGTCCCTGCCAAGCGTCCCTTTGGCACAATGTTCTTCTCGGTCTTGTCGGTGTTGACCATCTTGCCGCATGGTGTCATCTCCTCTTGCTTGGCCATGACCATCGCCTCTTTCTCCATGTCGGCTTCGTTCAAGCGTTCCCACCGGCTGCCGCACTGCATGCATGTCCACCAGTAGCTGCTCTTGTTCCCCTTTGCCTGGAGAAACTCTGGCTCGTGCTTGCATGTTACCCTTGCCACTGGGAAGTTGCGTGCACTCGGTGTCAATGGCTTGCCCATCATGTTGGCCTTCTTGCCCTTCTCTGTCGCCTTGTGGTCCTTCTTCACAGCCGCTGCTGGCATCTTGTTCGACTGTGATGTTGTTGTTGTGGCTGCCACCCTGCCCTGCTCGTTTTGCCATTTCGCCAGGACAGTCTCCTTGGTGCGTATTGCCACATACCACATCAGGCGCATGATCAGCAAGTACCATCCCTGTACCGCACGTGCTGTGCGCTTCGCCAACATTGCTGGGGTTGGCGGCATCTCCCAGCCATCGTCTGCCTCCACCATCTCTTCCACCTGTCTGCGCAGAGACATGGCTGTCGCTGCCTTCACTATTGCAACCACTTGGCTGGCTCACCCTATTTGAGCCAAAGGTGTGTTTACGCATCATGTCTGCCATTCGCTTGTTATGTATTTCAGTAATATACTCATGCAAAGGGTCAGAACGCAGTTGTTGCAATGGGCTACAAGTAGACTTACTCGGCCTACGCTCGTTCGTATCCTGAATCCAGCGTATCGTCTCGAGCAGATGGTCGTTACCAGTACGTCCGTCACGCGTCTCGTCCGCAAAAGAAACTTGTTTCCTACAACTACTAGTATCCTTACTGGTACTACGCTTCAGTGCCGAACGCACCGCAGAAAGATCAGGCACAACATGCAAATTAGATCCTACTCTGTCGCTGTTGCTGCCGCTGCCGCTGCCACTGCTGAGGGCACTACTATGTACAGCCTGTTCACTTCTATCCTCACTTCTTACTAACGGGACCAGCTGTGAAGTTGGCGACTCAGCGGTAGCCCGATCTAATATGTATACTGAGGATGCACTTGGGGGAGGCTGTGGCACAGTATAATCAGCACGCAGCAGGAAAGGGTTCTCGCCGTCAGGGCAGTCAGGCAGGCAGCCGGCTGGTAATTGCCAACCGCCGTCAGCGAATTCCATCACACTCATTGAGCGATGGGCCGTGCATTCCCGAACCATTTTTGTCTGGTAGCGGGCATCACCGCAGCTAAAGCGGATTTCCTCGCGTGGGAGGCTAATTTCGAACCCCAGAGCCTCCTGAAGGTTTATTGGCACCAACAGGGGGATCCGGAATTCAGCCTCGTCCTGCAAGACCGTCAGCCTCATTAGGCCATTAAGGCCACCGAGACCGATCGG
>CAZBDA010000189.1:0-7196 GCA_964490445.1 uncultured Rickettsiales bacterium
GTCGGCGGTGTCGTCGTCGTCGCCGGTGTCGTCGTCCGCGCCGGTGTCGTCGTCGCCGGTGTCGTCGTCATCGCCGCTGTCCGGACAGCTCGCAGCACAGTCCTGGTCGTCGCAATCGACGTGTCCATCGCCGTCATTGTCGGTGCCATCGTCGCATTGCTCGGCGGTATAGCTGTCGCAACCGGACAGCAGCAGCAGGACGCAGCAGAGCGCCAGGGAGATCGGGTGGTTGGGCTTCATAGTGTTCTCCTTAACGCAGGAACAGGTTCTCGAAGTTGTGCTGGCACTGCTCGGGTTGTCCGAGGGAGCAGTCCTCGGGGTGCCATTCGCGGGCGGGTAGTTGGGCGAAGTCGGTGTGTGTACCTGAAGCTGTTTCTTCGGTGAGGTTGCTGGCCGACTGGCACTGAAGGAACTCGCTGGTCGTACCGTTGTCCCAGACGATCCAGTTGTCCTGGCTGGTGCCGCCGCCATCCTGGCCGACGAAGTTGGTGTGGCAGGCCCAGTCCTGGTTGGCCTCGCTGGAGACCAGCTTGAGTGCGGCAATGAACTGGTCGCTGACGGCGTAGGCGTAGGGTTGGGTGGAGTCCCCTTCGCTGTAGGCCTGGTAGGGATAGCTGGTGGTCTCGACGATTTCGGTCCAGCCCCCACCGGTCATGTCGCAGACCAGCCCGATGGTTCCCTCGCCAATGCCGGCACCGTCTGGGTCGATGAAGTAGGTCCCGTCGGAGGCCGTGCCACCGCTTGCGCTCAAGATCGCCAGGCACGACACAGCGGGGCAGCTGGAGAGAGCGCCCAGCAGACCCTCATCAACGTCCCCGTCGCAGTCGTTGTCGCCGCCGTCACAGGCCTCGCTGTTGCCGGGGAAGTTGCTGCTGTCGACGTCATCGCAGTCGTCGTCCGTCGTGCCGGCCGTGCCGTCGGCACCGCAGGTCGTCACGCCGTCCCCGTCGACATCGAAGCTCTCGTCGGCGACCAGGTTGCAGTTGTTGTCATCGCCGTCACAGCTCTCGGCATTGCCTGGGAAGTTGCCCGCGCCGGTGCCGGGGCTGTCGTCACAGTCCTGGCTGTTGGATACCGTGCCGGCAGGCTGAGTGCAGGCGACTGTTCCGCCTGTCGCCGAGCCGAAGCTGTCGCCGTCGAGGTCGGGGTACCAGGTGTCGGCGTCCAGTGCGCCATCATCGACCGAGCTGTTGCAGTCGTTGTCGATGCCGTCGCAGAGTTCGAGCCCGCCCGGATAGGCGGCCGCCTGTGCGTCATCGCAGTCGATGCTGTTGAGGCTGTAGCCGGGGGGTGCGAAACAGGCCTGTTGGCTGGTGCCGGGGTCGCCGAAGCCATCGCCATCGCCATCGAGGAAGAACGTCGTGGTCACGCCTTCGTCGACCACCGTGTCGCAGTTGTTGTCGGCTCCATCGCAGACCTCGGTGCCGCCGGGTTGGGTGGAGGCGTCCAGGTCGTCGCAGTCGTTCGCCTGTGCGAGAGCGACGTAGCCCGAAGGCTGGCTGCAGGCGACCTGGGTGACCAGGGTGCCGCCGGCGCCGTCGCCGTCCAGGTCGGCGTACCAGGTGGCGGCATCCGCCGGCGTGCCCTCGTCGGCGTTGCCGTCGCAGTTGTTGTCGATGCCGTCGCAGAGCTCGTTGGCTGCGGGATGGATGGCGGCGAGCGCATCGTCGCAGTCATCGTTGTTGTCCACCTCGCCGGAGGCCGCGCTGCAGGCCAGGGTCGGGGCACCCGCCCCGTAGCCGTCGCCGTCGGCGTCTGCGTACCACACCGAAGAACCCACGGAGCCGGCCTCGTCGGTCTGCCCATTGCAGTCGTTGTCGATGCCGTCGCACAACTCGACGGCGCTGGGACTGATGGCTGCGGCAGCATCGTTGCAATCGTCGTCGTTGAGGCTGGTGCCGGCGGGCTGGTCGCAGGCTTGCTGCGAGGAACCCGAGTCGCCGAAGCCGTCCGCATCCCCATCGCCGTACCAGGTGCTGAGGACGCCTTCGTCGACGACCGCGTCGCAGTTGTTGTCCGCCTCATCGCAGAGCTCGGCAGCCCCTGGATAGGTCTCGGGTGCCAGGTCATCACAGTCCAGGGCGTTGTCCACGTAGCCGGTGGGTGCTGCGCACTCTGCGATCGAAAGGTGCTCTGCCCCGTAGCCGTCGTTGTCGGCATCCAGGTACCAGGTCTGGGCATCTACGGCGTTCTCATCGGTGAAGCCGTTGCAGTTGTTGTCGGCCCCGTCGCAGACCTCGAGAGATACGGGGTTGGTCTGCGGGTCGCTGTCGTCGCAGTCCTCGCCTGCGCACCAGTTGTCGCCGTCGGCATCGACACAGTCCGTGTCGTCGTCATCGCCTGCGGTGTCGTCATCGCCTACCGTGTCGTCATCGCCTGCGCTGTCGTCGTCGCCTGCGGTGTCGTCGTCGCCATCGGGACACTGTGCGTGGCAGTCCTGGTCCTCGCAGTCGGTGAAGCCGTCACTGTCGTTGTCGTCGCCGTCGTCACAGACCTCGGGGATGTAGCTGCCATCGCAGCCGGCGAGCAGAAGCAAGGCCACACAGAGCAGCAGAGAGACGGGATGGGTAGAACTCAAGACGTTCTCCTAGCGCAGGAACAGGTTGTCGAAGTTGTGCTGGCAGGACTCGTTGGAGTCGCCACAGTCTTGCGGGTGCCACTCCCGGGCGGGCAACTGGTTGAAGTCGGTCACAGTGCCTGACGCTGAGCGCTCGTCGTTGTTGCCCGGAGACAGGCAGGCGGAGAACTGGTTGCTGGTGCCATTTTCGAAGACGACCCAGTTGGACACCACGGACGCCTGGTCCACGTTGATTGTATGGCAGGCCCAGGCCTGGCTCGCCTCGCTGGAGATGGCCTTGAGAGCGGCGAGGAAGGAGTCGCTGACTACGTAGGCGTACAGCTCGGTGGAGTCGCTCTCGGTGTATGTCTGGTAGGGGAAGTTGGTGGTTTCCTCGATCTCGGTCCAGCCGCCGCCGCTCATGTCACAGGGAAGTGAGACGGCGCTCTCGCCGCCAGCGAGTCCGTCGGGGTCAATGAAGTAGTTGCCGTCGCCGGCCGTGCCGCCTGTTTCGGTCAGAATCGCCAGGCAGGATGCTCCGGCGCAGGCCTGGTTGCTGCCCAACTGTCCCTCGTCGACCGCGCCGTCGCAGTCGTTGTCACTGTCGTCACAGGTCTCGGGGTTGCCGGGGAAGTTGTCCCCGTCGCTGTCGTCGCAGTCGTCATCGGCTGTGGGTGTGATGCCGTCGGGGCCGCAGACAGTCACGCCGTCGCCGTCGACATCGAAGCTCTCGTCTGCGATGACGTTGCAGTTGTTGTCGTTGCCGTCGCAGACCTCGGCGTTGCCCGGGAAGTTGTTGGCGCCGGTGGATGGGTCATCGTTGCAGTCCAGGTTGTTGCTCACCGTGCCACCGGGCTGCGCGCAGGCGACGACGCCGCCGCCGGCGGCGCCGAAGCCGTCGCCGTCGCCGTCGGGGTACCAGGTGCCGGCGTCCAGGGCGTCATCGTCGATGGAATTGTTGCAATCGTTGTCGATACCATCACACAACTCGAGACCACCGGGATAGGCCGCCGCCTGTCCATCATCGCAGTCGCTGCTGTTGAGGCTGTAGCCGGCCGGAGCGAAGCAGGCCTGCTGGCTGGTACCGGGGTCGCCGAAGCCATCGCCATCGCCATCGAGGAAGAACGTCGTGGTCACACCTTCGTCGACCACCGTGTCGCAGTTGTTGTCGGCGCCATCGCAGACCTCGGTACCACCGGGCAGGGAGGTCGCGTCCAGGTCGTCGCAGTCAGTGGCCTGCGCCAGCGCGACGTAGCCCGCCGGCTGTGTGCAGGCCAGCAGAGTAACCAGGGTGCCGCCGGCGCCGTCACCGTCCAGATCGGCGTACCAGGTGCTCTGCACACCTTCGTCGACCACCGTGTCGCAGTTGTTGTCGACGCCGTCGCAGACCTCGGTTGCCGACGGACTGACGGCCGCCGCTGTGTCGTCGCAGTCGTCGTCGTTGCCGACCTGGCCCGGGCTTGCGCTGCAGGCGATTGCCGCGGCGCCCGCGCCGAAACCGTCGCCGTCGCCGTCGCTGTACCAGAGGCTCGTGCCGACCGCGCCGGCCTCGTCGGTCTGCTGGTCGCAGTCGTTGTCGATGCCGTCGCACAGCTCCGCGGCGCTGGGGCTGACGGCTGCCTGCGTGTCGTCGCAGTCGTTACCGTTGACGCTGGTTCCTGCGGGTTGCAGGCAGGCCTCCTGGCTGCTGCTCGGCTCGCCGTAGCCATCGCCGTCGGTGTCGGTGTACCAGGTGGTCAATACGCCTTCGTCGACTGCCGCATCGCAGTTATTGTCCGCCCCATCGCAGACTTCGGCCGCCCCTGGATAGGTCTCGGCTGCCAGGTCGTCACAATCGAGGCTGTTGTCCACGTAGCCGGCCGGGGCGGCGCAGGATTCGACCGACAAGTGAGGCGCCCCGTAGCCGTCGTTGTCGGCGTCGAGGTGCCAGGTGGGCGAGTCGGCCGCGTTCTCGTCGGTGAAGCCGTTGCAGTCGTTGTCCTGTCCGTCGCACAGCTCGACCGCGACCGGATTGGTCTGTGGGTCCTGGTCGTCGCAGTCGTCTCCTGCACACCAGTTGTCACCGTCTTCGTCGATACAGGCGGGGGTGTCATCGTCGTCGCCAGCTGGCGAGTCGTCGTCTGGATAGGTGTCGTCGTCATCGCCGGCCGAGTCGTCGTCATCGCCGGCTGAGTCATCGTCATCGCTGGTGTCATCGTCATCGCTGCCGGCGCAGTCCGCTTCCAGCCAGCAGTCCTGGTCGTCGCAGTCGATGTAGCTGTCGAGGTCGTTGTCGTCGCCGTCGTCGCAGACCTCGGGGATGTCGGTCTCGCTGCAGCCGGCGAGTAGCAGCAGGGCCGTACAGAGCAGCAGGTGGAGTCGGCAGGTTGGTTTCATCGGGGTCTCCTGGCGTGATCCGAGAGAGCGGGTGTCCCAGGCTCCATCAGTCGTGAATGCACAAGCACTCTCTCGAGAACGAATCGTTGTTTCCGTGTGTGTCCCAATTGCAGTCTCCGTGGTCCACCAGGTGGTTCTGGTCCTGCAGCTGGTTCTGTAGCGTCACATCCGTGTGGGCCTGGGTATGCGCCCAGATCTGCACACGACCGTATGCACCCGCATTGATTGCCGAGCCGTGGCAGTCCGAGCCCGTCAGGTTCCCACCGCCATCCTCAATCGGCAATCGACCTCCGGGCAGCAGCGCACACTGCGTCACACAGTTTGAAAAGCTCGTGGAACCGATATGACAGAAGTTCGGCTTGGTACAGGATGGACTACAGCCCATCGCAGTCGCCGAGCCGCCGGTCAGGCAGGTGGGCGGCGTAATGCAGACGCCGGCATCACAGCTCCCTCCCGGGCCACAGGAAATTCCGCAACCACCACAGTTGTTTACGTCGCTGCTGAAGTCGACGCAGGCGCCGTTGCAGTCGGTCAGCCCCCCCTGGCAGCTGCAGGACAGGCCGTTGCCCGTGTAGGTTCCCCCGCACGTGCAGCTGTACCCGCTACCGTCCGAGGTGCAACTGGCGTTGGCATCACACTCGTCTTCGCCCGGATCGTCCAGGCTGCCGTCACAGTCGTTGTCGATCGCATCACAGGACTCCGCTGCACCTGCGAAGATGCTCGGGTCGTTGTCGTCGCAGTCGGTTGTGTCGGCGTCGCCATCGTTGTCGTCGTCGGGGTCGGTGCAGTCGGGGTCGGCGTCGGCGTCGAAGTCGGCGAAGTTGTCGACGAGCGATCCGTTGCAGTTCGAGTCGGTGGCATCGCAAGACTCGGTGGCGCCCGGGAAGATCGAGGCTCCTGTGGCGGGATTGTCGTCGCAGTCCAGGTTGTTGCTGACGGTGCCGGTGGGCTGGGTGCAGGCGACCGTGCTTCCTGCGGCAGCACCGAAGCTGTCGCCATCGGCATCGGGATACCAGGTACTTGCATCCAGGGCGCCATCGTCGACCGTGCTGTTGCAGTCGTTGTCGACGCCATCGCATAGCTCGATGCCACCCGGGTGGGCGGAGGCCTGCCCGTCGTCACAATCGATGCTGTTGATGCTGTAGCCCGTCGGCAGGAAGCAGGCTTCCTGGCTGGTGCCTGGATCACCGAAACCGTCTCCGTCGAAGTCCAGAAAAAAGGTCGTGGTGACCCCCTCATCTACGAGGCTGTCGCAGTTGTTGTCCGCCCCATCGCACACTTCAACGCCGCCCGGCAGAGCCGTGGCGTCCAGGTCGTCGCAATCGTTCGCCAGCCCCAGGGCCACGTAGCCAGAGGGTTGGCTACAGGCCACCTGGGTGATCAGGCTGCCGCCAGCGCCGTCGCCGTCGAGGTCGGCGTACCAGGTGGTGGCGTCGGCCGGCGGGCCCTCGTCGGCGTTGCCGTCGCAGTTGTTGTCGATTCCGTCGCATAGTTCCGGCACGGCAGGATTGACCGCGGGGAGGGTGTCGTCACAGTCGTCGTCGTTGTCCACCTGGCCCGCGGGCGCGCTGCAGGCCAGGCTCCCGGCACCCGCCCCGTAGCCGTCGCCGTCGCCGTCTGCGTACCAGAGGCTCGAGCCGAGGGCGCCGGCTTCGTCGGTAGTGCTGTCGCAGTCATTGTCGAAGCCGTCGCACAGTTCCACCGCGCTGGGGCTGATGGCCGCCTGGGAATCGTTGCAGTCGTCACTGTTGATGCTGGTGCCCGTGGGCTGCGCGCAGGACTCCTGGGAACTGGACGGATCGCCATAGCCGTCGCCGTCGCTGTCGGCGTACCAGGTGGTCAGCACTCCCTCGTCTACGATGGTGTCGCAGTTGTTGTCGTTGCCATCGCAGACCTCGATCGCGCCCGGATAGCTCTCAGGGGCCAGGTCGTCACAGTCCAGGTTGTCGGCCACGTAGCCCGTCGGTGCGCTACAGGCTGCGACCAGGAACTGGTTGCCGCCATAGCCGTCGCCGTCGCTGTCGGCGTACCAGGTCGTGGCATCCAGCGCGTCCTCGTCGACGCTACCGTCGCAGTCGTTGTCCTCGCCGTCGCAGCTCTCCACCGCTACTGGATTGGTCTGTGGGTCCTGGTCGTCGCAGTCGTCCTCTGCACACCAGTTGTCGCCGTCTGCGTCGATGCAGGGGGCGGTGTCGTCGTCTCCACTGCGGGTGTCGGCGTCATCACCCGCGGAGTCATCGTCGTGAGCGCGGGGGGCGGGGGC
>CAZBDA010000190.1:0-5495 GCA_964490445.1 uncultured Rickettsiales bacterium
GAGGCCGTGTACGATACTGGCAGTTCGAGGAACTCCATTGACAAGGGATTCCTCAAGGCCATTTTGGAGAACGACGATACTTGTGGTAATGTCTTGAGCGTCGAGGCAATCGAGCCCTTGACATGTCGGTCGGTCGACCGAAAGAACCCCATCGTTGTTACAAAGTTGGCTTACCTGAATGTGACCTTCAAGGAGTCTCCGTTGAAGACTGTCACGAAGGTCCTGGGCTTCTGTGTCATCGAACGCAGCACAGAAGATATGATCCTTGGAAAACCGACACTTGATGCACTGGGCTTCGTGTCGGACAAGCACTCCATTGAGCTCCGCTTCGAGGACGTGCGCTTTGCCACGATCCTCCCGGAGCATACACCAGTCGGCGAGGATCGGTTCCTCAGACTTGCCGACTACGAGCAGATGGATGGAGCTCCAGGGAGATGCCAGATCCACAGTGTGCAGCTACCCTGCAAGAAGCAGCACCTGAAAGGATCTTGGTGGATGGAGGCAGGTCCCGACTTGCCGCAAGGAGTTGAGCTCGTTGAGGGACCGATAGTTCCTCGGAAGGATGCCAATGGGCGGTGGCGAACCAGAGTCGACCTCCTTGTCGACAACGAGGCCAAGCTTGGCCCTTCAGCCGCCATTGCCAGCGTGCGAGAGCTCACCCAGAAAGACGAACAGCTGCTTGCAGCTGTACGTGACTGCGACCTCAGAGCCGCCGCAGCACACGCCGCACGGACCGAGTGCCTCCACCATGCCCAAACACAGGTGGAGCAGGACGGCATGTCCTCGGAAAGCCGACGCGTGTCTGAGGCGACCTTTCTTGCCGCAAACTACACCAAAAAGAACAAGAAGCAGCGGCAGGAGGATTTGTTTCCGGAACTCCAGAAAGCCGTGGAAAAAGGGCGAGAGGAGTTGAAACAAGGGGTCATATGGCCGGACCAAACGACCAAGGAGTACCAAGACGAGGTCGTCCGGCGAGCAGAGCCTTTGATTGGGCCAAAGGTGAGTAAGAAGCAGAGAGGAACCATTGCCACCAGAATCCTGAGGCCTTTCGCGGCCGCATTCTGGGTAGCAGGTTGCCGGGCGCCACGAGTGGATGGGTTCCAGGCGCACATCCAGCCTCGCCTCGATGCTCAGCCCATGGTTAAGCAGCCTTTCAAACTGGCTCCGTTTGATCAGCTGCGATTGGAATACCATGAAGATGTAGAGGTCGCCGAGGACAAGGCGGAATGGGCTCCGCCAGGCACCTCCTATTCATGGGGATCACCCTCGTTTGTGGTTGATCAAGCCGGTAAGGGCGTCCTCGGCCGACCCGTCCGTGACTATCGCTGGGTCAACTCCCAGACGATGGACGTGGCATGGCCAGCAGCAGATGCAGAGGCTTGCCTACGCCGGGCGCAATCAGGCGTGCTCCACAGCTCGTTCGACTGTGTGTGGGGCTTCACCCAAATCGGGTTGACTCCAGAGTCGCGGGCCTTGCTGGCATTGGTGACCCGCCGCGGCCTCTTGCTCCCCAAAGTCCTGTACTTTGGTCCGAAGCAGGGCCCCGGGATATTCCAAGGCCTTGCAGACTCTGTCTTCGGCCATCTCCGCGATGAGGATGGCAATGAGTTTGCGTCGATTTTCGTCGACGACTGCACCATCTCCACAGCCGGCTATGAGAACGACACCGCAGAGGACGTCTTCGAGAGACACCTCCGGCAGCTTGAGCTCTTCTTCACTGCGGCGCAGCAGAAGAAGATACAGTTCAAGCTTGACAAGTCCAAGCTGGGCTGGTCCCGCATTCCGATGCTGGGATTTGAAGTCGGCGAGGGCAGCCGCACGGTGCAGCCGGGCAAGGTGCAGGCCTTGCGAGACTGGCCCGATCCAACCACGTTGGACGACGTAGTCTCCTTCAGGGCGTTTGCTAACTTCCTACGGGAATTCATCCCTCGATTCACTGAACTCGATCAACGTCTGAAGACGGCGACGAAGAAAGGGATGAAATGGGCAGACTGGAGCGCTGACAAGGAGAATTTGGTCGCCTTCCAGGAGATGAAGCAGGCGCTCACCGACAGTGCAGCATTGCACATGCCCGACTATGCGGCCGCACAGGACAACAGCTCCGGGCGTCCATTGGAGCTCTATGTGGATGCCTGTGAGTATGGTTGGGGCTGTACTCTTGCACAGCGCGACCGGAAGGACGGTGCTCCTAAACCGATCGCATGCTTCAGCAAGTCCTTCAGCCCGACAGAACAAGCTTGGAGTACCTTCGAACGTGAGCTTTGCGGTTTGAAGGACAGCTTGATTGCAGTGGACTCGTTGGTCCGCGGATTCCCTGTGGTTGTGTTTACCGACCACAAAAACAACCTCTTCACGCAATCGCTCCTGGGCAACCGGAGAATGCAGAAGAAGTTACTTCGATGGAGCCTCGAGGTCGAGGAGCTCTCGAAGAGGGTCACCAGGGTCTGGATAAAGGGTACAGACAACGTGCTGGGGGATGCTCCCTCCCGAAACCCTGGTGACAGAGATTTGATAAAGGACCTTCCAGTGCCTGCAGGGCCGGTGAAAAGGGTCGTCCGGGCAATGTTTGAGGCGCCCATCGAGCTTGAGACGGAGGTCTCCGAGCTTGCGCGGTTCCTTGGACAACTCGAAAATGATGATCCCGACGCCCGCTTGACAGCAGGAGAAAGGGATCGCCCAGGCGAGGCAGCGGCGCCGGAAGGTGAGAGGAGGGATCCTCTCGAGGCAGCGGTTGACGTCGAGCCCGCAGCCACCATTGCATCGCCATCGATACCGCAGACCGATGGTTGTGAACCGAAAGTGGAGGAACCAGCAAGTGACGACTTGGCTGGAACAGGACAGGTTCCTGTCTTTGATGGAGCGGATGGTAGCGCTACACCTTTGTCTACATCCGAGACGAGCTGCGCCAGTTGGCCGAGCTCGCTTGACGAGGATGTATTGACACACTTTGCGGCGGATGAGGATGGCGAGGTTCGCGCCGTCTCGTGGGTCCAGTCCCAGCTGGATGCCACGCACCCGCGCATCCCACTGGTCTCGTTCCTCCCTTTGGCGGCAGTTCCAGAGGAAGAAGGGCGGTTGCCAGCGGATCCAAGGGTTTTGCCTGCTCGTGTCTTCCACCGAGCCGAGGCAAGGGGTAATGAAAATTGGGTGGTAGAGTTTAAAGAGGCCACCTTGTGCAAAGATGGCAAGAAAAGGAAGAGTGTGTTCTTCTCGTGCCGCCCGCGCGGCGTGGTCGTTGACTCGTCCGACCATCAGGAGTGCCACGAAAAGGCAGGTGAGGCTGCCTGGAAGTACATCGACTCTGTCGTTGAAACTTCCACCGATGCCGATTCGCCCCATGGCCGCGGAGCCGTCCATGGAGATGGAGGAGCGTTGCTATGGCACGGTGCTGACGATCAGAACCACACCTTCAGATACCACCAGCGGCGGCCGGAGGTTCGGACGACCGCAATAGCTGTGTGGTGCCCAGGCATCGACACACTGGTTGAACCAAAGAAGTTCTGCAGTAATTGCAGCTATGTCCGCCGCGACAGTGCAGGCGTGGAGACATGGGAATGCAATGGGCATGAATCCACAGCAGTTGGAGAGGTGTCCTCCTCAGCGACACCGGCAGCAGCGGCGGAGTCGGCACGTGACTCAGAGGCCAGCGGCCAGTTGGCAGGCCGTCGCCTAGTGGAGTCTTTCGCCGGCGATCCAGAGCATGGGGGATGCCAGCTGTCGAAAACTTGGCGGGAAAAGGGAGGATTGGCGGAGCCTCGCGACATCTTGATCGATGCCGCCCACGACTTCACCAAGGATTCCAAATTTTGGGAGCGAGAGGCTCGGTCGCCGGCCGATGCCTATGGATTCGCGCCCCCATGCACCACCTTCAGCATTGCACATACCACTCCCCCTCTGAGGAGTGTGGCGGAGCCGTACGGCGATGTTTGCGATGCCGAAACTGCGGAGGCCAACCATTTGGCGCTCCTGACGGTGCAGCGAGCTTTGGCGATGCTCGCGGCGGGAGCACACGTGCTCATAGAGAACCCATTGATGTCGTTCTTCTTCTTGTTGGATGAGGTTCAGGCGTTGATGGGCATGGTCGGCATGGCGCTGGTGCGCATAGACCAATGCACTGTAGGAACACCCTACAGGAAGGGACAGTTGTGGCTGACATCAGTCCCAGAGCTCATGGATGAAGGAGCAGTCTGCACACATCCGGGACCGCATCCGGAGCGCCTTGTGGGAAGCAAGACGAGGCAGAGCGCACCTTACCCCAAGAGGCTCACTGAGAAATTGGTCAACGCCTTCAGCAGAGCGGTCGAGAACGGTTCCACTGTCTCCAATGAGACGCGCAAAGTGGCCCGTTTCCTGCTCGGTTACCTCTTCGCAGGGCGTCCTCGGGAAGAGGGCAGCAGCCCCCTGTACGAGGATCTCAAGAAGGCAGGCGCAGACATGGTCAAGGCGGTGCGGCACGGCAGCGCAGGCATGTCAGCAACAGAGGCGCTGGACGCTCACATGAGCAAGCAGCCCATCAGTCCAGCAGCAGTGCCACCGACGCCCGACGCAGCTTTCGAGGCAGTGACGGGCAGCAAGTCCAGCTATGACCGAGCGGCAGTGGCCGCATTGCAGGCTGCAGACTCCGAGTTCGGAGACATTGTAGCAGCCTTGCGGGTCGAAGCCGAGCTTGCGGCGGAGAACAAGCTCACTGAGGCGGAGCTTTACAAGCGCCTCAAAGAGTCCCTCAAGGCTGAGGGCAGTGGGCCAAGCAAGAGGGCCGACCAGGCTCTCAAGTTGCGGAAGAACTATAGCTTGGCAGATGGATTGCTGCACCGCGAGGTCATGGACTCCAAAGACAACTCGTTTGTCAAGAGAGTTGTGGTGCCAGCAGGTGGTGTCCGCTCATTTCACTACAATGGGCGGCAGTATAGGCTCAGCTTGCGGAAGGCCATGCTCTTGCTATACCATGATAGCGAGATGATCGGTGCGCACCCGGGCGTGCGCGACACCTTGGCCAAGCTGAGTGACGTGTTCTGGTGGCCTGGTATGGAACACGAGGTGCGCAGGTGGGTCGCTACCTGTGCGATTTGCCGCCTCGTCAAGCCCACCCCAGCCTTGACGGCTGAACAGCGGATGGAGTTACATGATCGGCCGTTTCGCGTCCTCTACATTGACTCCATTGGCCCGATCCGTCCGGCAGACGGAGAGTACCGCTACATCGCTCATGTTGAATGCCCTTACTCACGTTTCGTGTGGCTTCAACCCCTGTGCGAGGACTCGGAGGAGGAGTGGGCGAAGTTCTTAGTGGAATCGGTCTTCTTTGACCTGGCCGGGTTTCCGGCCGTGTTGCGATCCGACAGGGGAACAGCGTACACCGGGGCCATCATCAAGGCTGTTAACACGCTGTTAGGCATTACTCACGCCTTCGGATCTGCTTATCATCCACAATCACAGGGCTACATAGAGGCACGTCATAAACCTATTAACACCACATTGGCCGCGTATGCCCGAGACAA
>CAZBDA010000190.1:5595-7178 GCA_964490445.1 uncultured Rickettsiales bacterium
AGCGATTGGCTCCCGAAGGTCGGTGACATTGTGCTCTTGCGGCGTCCGCCGCCAGCTGTCCAGGCGCTTCAGGGCCACAAGATCGGCGAGGTTTCGTCGCGCTTGACCCCGCTGGCCGACACGCGGCCGATGCGGATTGTCAAGCAGGTTGGCCCCAAAGCCTATGTCCTCGGGCACCCCGACACAGGCAATGAGGAGTTGGGCTTCCAGCAGCCAGTGAGTCTCTCGAGACTCATCCCTTTCGAAATGGCTCAGCTGGAAACGCCTGTCAATGCCACTGAGGAGCTATGGATTGACATAAAGTCCAACAAAGTCGGGCGTGATGCGACTTGGCTGGTGCGACGCATCATCGGGCAGCAGGCCAGCGGCAATGTACGGCTCCAGAGTGCCGACACGAAGCTCACGGAGGTTGTGGACTTGGCGTCCTATGAGTGGCGGTGGAGGAATCCACCCAGGGGCGAAGAGCAGAGACGGGCGCGAGCAGAAGCAGCAGCAGCAGCCGCAGCTTCAGCAGACCCGCAGATCGCGATTGCGAAGTATGACCCCGTCTTCGCCGACAGGAACAACCCCTATGCTCACCCCGTGGCGGGCGACACCGCAGCCTGGCGCTTGGTCTTGACCAAGTACCTGGCCGGCCACGCCCGCAACCAGCTGGCACAGGTTGAAACCCTTCTGGAGAAATACCGCGGGCGCGAGAAGCAGTACTATGACAGGCTCATCGCGACCCACGAGGGCACTGCCAAGAGCAGTGTCCCGAACAGTGAGCTCAGCGGCAGCACTTGCAGGGTCTGCAAGCGCTAGGGGCACTGGGGCAACGAGTGCCCAGAGCGGCGTGCTGCCAAGTGCTGTTCCATTTGCCTCAGGCACGGCCATCGTGCAGCGGAGTGCGGCACTGTTCCCCCTTGGAAGCGGCAGCGGACCGCAGCACAGAAGGAGGAGCCGCAGGAACCCGCAGCACCAGCAGAACCAGCAGAGGCTATGGCAGCGCCAGTCCCAACAGCAACAGCAGTGGTTGTGGACGAGCCGGAGCCCATTCGCCCATCGCAAAAGAGGAGCGAAAAGGGAAATGAGAGGAAAGGAGTCCGCCGCACTTGCGGCAGCAGCAGCCACATCGGCAGCAGCAGCGGCTCCAATGGGACCAGGATTGGTCTAACGAGGTGCGCCAAGGCGGCGCCACCCACACCACCACCGACGGCCGTGCGACCGTCGCAGTCCGCCGCAGTGCGGAAGAGGACAACATTTTCCAAGGAGGGTTCCACTTCGGAACGGAGGGCACCAGAGCCAAAGGCGAAGGCGCAATTGCGCCCAGCAGCAGCGGTACCTCACCGCCGAGTCGTCTTGGAGACCGATGGCGTACGCCACAGTTGGTTTTGACGTCAGGCAGTGCAGCCAGGCAGTCGTTGCAGATTCGATGCCAGGCTTTCCCGCGCAGCCCCGTCTGCGGCAGCAGACCTCGCCACCGCTCCGGCTGCTCCTCCATTGATTTCCCTTTTTGCAAATGCGTCCTCTCGTGAGAGGCCCAGATCGACAGTTGATTGGCGCAACTGTCGGCTCGGCCGCCCTCCCCGGTGTCATAGATCGGT
>CAZBDA010000191.1:0-5856 GCA_964490445.1 uncultured Rickettsiales bacterium
TAGCGGATTACATTCCAGTGGGTTCACCTGAAAATCAAGGAAAACTCCTCGGAAATGCAATGAGCATGAATGTTCTGGAACGGGTCTTACGCCAAGCCCTCAGAGCTACTATTCTGGTTCCGAAGACAGTCCTAGGAATCGATAGGTGGTTTTGTGGGGCAGCGCAATTAGGCCTACATGCTCGCAGACGCCTGCGCATTCGCAAAGGCGATTCAATCCCAGCAGAGAGCGCTGATTGTCACTTTCCTTTTGGACCTTACGCTCCATATGCTCGGGAACTTAAGCCTCGCGGCTCAGTTGCAACTGCGACTTCAGGAAGAACATACCTGGTGGACAGCGGATCAACATTTCACATGATTGACCGAAAGCACCTCACCAAAGCAGAAGCTGCCACCATCAGACTTTTAGACAATCCAGAAACCATCCACACCGGCAACGGACCAGTCGATGCTACTGAAGAAGCTCTGGTGTGGGTGGAGCATTTGCAGTTAAACATGTGGTTTCACTTAATGGTTGACTCACCACCAGTGTTGTCACTTGGCAAACTTGTGGAAGATGAAGGTTTTCGGTACATCTGGAAACCAGGCGAAAAACCTTACATACGTAAGGGACCGACCAAGATATTCTGTCAAGTGTCACGCAGTGTGCCATATTGTATGCGAGCTGAGGCTCAAGGTCAAGCCAGAATAGGGGATCCCTCCCCCAGGAAAAACGGTGTGGTTCCGGACACAGGAAGGAAGAAAAACGCACCGAGATACCAAACTGGAGGGGGCGCTTCATCATCAGCACCTCCACCTCCTGGACCACCGTTGACACCGCCACCTGGATTGACACTAGATCTCACGGAAGAAGAAAGAGAGATGCTGGACGCCGCTGAAGCAGAGGTGACCGCAGAACTCGAAGCTGAACTTCCTGATGAGCTTCTGTGTGGCCCGTGCGAGCCTACTGATGTCAAGAAAGAGGAAAAACTAACCAAGACACAGAAGCGTCGCATGCGTCACAAGAAGACCGTGACTACACCCACGAAGCCGGTCAAACACAACATCTTCACGCACTTTCCTAAAGATCCAAAATGCGACATATGCAAAGCATGTAAGACAAGAGATCACTCTCTGTATGCAGGCGATGACAATTCCCCCAAGGAGTCGGACTCCATTCCTGAGCCAGAAGGGTTTTTGCACAAGGTGACGGCAGACCACAAGGAAATGGAGAGGACACCGTCAAAAGGAGGAAACAAATACATTTGCGTCTGCAAGGACAGATGGTCTCAGTGGCTACAGGCTTTTCCTCAAACAGAGAAATCTCACAAATGCACTCTGCACGCGTTAAAGCGGTTCTTTGGCGACACCGTCAAGCTCTGTCGACATATTTACACTGACAACTCAGCAGAATTCCAATCTGCTATAGACGAGCTGGGTATTTGCCATGATTGCTCCATACCGCACCGTTCAGAGACCAATTCGATTGCAGAGCGTGCAGTCCAGAAGGTGAAACAAGGCACTGCATGCTGCATGTCCCAAAGTGGCCTTGCGGACGCCTGGTGGCATTTGGCTGCCGAGTATTTCGCATTCGCCTCAAATATCACGGACATTCTCAAGTGTGGCAACACACCGTATAGGAAACGTTTTGGCAAGGATTTTGATGGTCCCATCATTCCCTTTGGTGCTCTTATTTACTACAACCCGGCAGACAAGAAGGAGAAAAAGAAAGTACATCAATGCAATGAGAAGCAGCTGCCAGGTATTTTTGTAGGCTATGAGCAGAATGCGGGGGGTGGTTGGAACCGATCACTTCGAATAATCGATATTGCCAAGTTGCAAGCCGCTGAACAGCTGAACACAGTCGAACATACCACAATCCTGTGGGGGCAGACCAACGTCTTCAAGGAGGGTGAGGAATACATTTTCCCTTGCCACACCATGAGCGTTAAACAACCAGAGCTGCAGTCCCACGAAGAATTTCGATTGAGACGCAATGTTCAGAGGCAAGAGCTTAGAGAAAAGCAAAAGATGGAAAGAGAGGAACAAGAACTTCGAGAATTGGAACGTCAAAGGGCAGCCTTCCCTACACCTGCTCCCGATGCTGAAGGAGAGGACGCATGGTACACCAATGGGACTGTTCTTATGAGATTTATTCGGAAACCTCGTTACACACTTTTCGTTCCAGAGGCAGACACCTGCCCGATACCTCTTCAATATCTTGACGTCCGGAGGGTAACCCTTACCAATCTTCCCCTTCGGCAAGAGAAAAGGATCGAAGATACCTGGACGAATTCAACGGAGAATCCGGATACAGATCCATCGAGAATGCTCTCGGAAAAATGGACAGGGGAAGTTACCTTCTATCTCCGACACATCCACGAACCAGGCTACTCATGGGTCGGAAATCGATACGTCCAAAATCAAACGACTACCCGTCCAGAAAGCCACACAGTTGAGGAATGGCAGCATTACAATTCTAAGAGCTCACGCTCAAAGGCCAAAAAGCACTGGGAGGAGGTACTTGGGCCACCAATTATAGCAGAGCGGACCAGGACTGATCGAGTTGGCGATTTACCGGAGACAGAAAGGGAAGCCTACGAGACAGCGGTCAACAATGCCAAGGCAGCTCACCCTCCAACCAAAGAGATTAATGATCGATTCGCCAGTTTTGCCATGGGCTGTCCAGCCCTGCCCACCTCTACCTACGAGGCGTTGCAGGAGGACTTCCGACAGTACCAAGGGGCATTCAACGAGATGATGGATCGGTTTTGCGGTCTTAAGGGTCAAGACATAGACTGGACGACCGGTCTTCCAGTAACAGATCCAACACCCTTGACCGAAAGATGTCAAGCAATGGCCTCCACTGCAGCACCACCGGCACCACTGCCGCAGGACCCAGATGACGAGGATGATTCTGACATGGAACTAGATGCTCACGAGGACGATGTGGAGCACCACCTCCGCTACCTAATTCACAGGCAAGAGGTGCCTTATGAAAAACGTAGGTTCCATGTTGACCACCTCAAACCGAAAGGCTGGGCTTCAGGCGGTTACGGAAATCATTGTGACCCAGATGTGGATGCATGGGGCATGGTACATAAAGCAGTGGATATAAAACGAGCTTGGGCAATACCAAAAGCAGCTGACGCGTTGCTGAAGGAATGGGCGAAGCTTGAAGCACGACAGGCATGGGATTACTCCCAGGTGTCTTCACGTGCCGTCATAGCTGCTCGCGCAGAGAAAGAGGGGAAAACAGTCCACTTCGGATCTCTGATGCCACTTTGCCACATTAAAGATTGGGAACTAACCATGGGATTGGGCGATGATGCTCACAAGTACAAAGGTCGAGTTGTCTTTCGTGGCGATTGTGTGAAGCAGCAGGATGGACAGTACGCGGTATTCTCTGAACAAGGCACTTCAAGTACTGCTATGGCAGGAACGAAGTTCGTTGATGCCATCGCTCGAATGCCTGGGAATATTGGCCAGGATAGCGACGCGGTGGGCGCGTATACGCAAGTAAAGCTTTCAGAAGCAGGGCGACTACTGGGCATGGGAACCATCCCGGAGACATGGGTATCACTACCCCAGAATATTCTGGAACGAGGTAAGCATCTCATGCCAGCAGGGTGGCGCAAGATTAAAGACCCAGTCGTACCTCTCCACGTCAATTTATACGGGCACCCGCTCGCAGGACTTTTGTGGGAGAAATACGCCGAAGAAAAGTTGCTTGCGCTTGGTTTCTCACGCGTTCCGGGCTGGGAGTGCATATACGTTCACTACACTGACAAACTGTGCCTCTCAGTCTATGTGGATGATTTCCACATGGCAGGAAAAGCGGACAGTGTGAGAGCAATGTGGAAAAAGATGACAAATTCAGGAATCACACTGGAGGATCCAACGGATTTTAGTGGCACAACTTACTTGGGGTGTACACAGACAAACGTGCCGACTGATTACAAAGCAGTTGAACGTAAAAGAGAATTGCACGCCAAGATTATGGACAACACCAGGGGCGACCCTGAGGAAGGACAACATCGAGTCGAGACCTCCGATGACCCAGTTGAGCCACAGCCCAAAGCTAAGGCAAAAGCTAAAGCTAAAGCAAAAGCCAAAGGCAAGACAGTGATTACCCCTGACGTTAAAGAACTGCCTCCGGGCGACGCTGCATGTCAGAAGCACGCTGGAAAGCCCAAGGCCAAAGCGAGGGCGAAGTCAGTGCCGACTTCACGCAAAGGTGCTCGCGCACCGGTAACACCTGAGGAGACCGAACAATTACGCAAAGATCTGGAGGAACTACAGGAATGCATGGACAGGTACACACCTGAGGAAAAGTTCCGTGTCAAAGAGGATTTTGACAATTTCCAGAAAATGTGCGACCTTAGCGCAAAAGGCTTGAGAGCAACAGGGATCCTCAAGAACCCGAAAGTAGCGAAGGCTGGATGCTCAGTCATTTCCTACGAGCATGGGATGATCGGGGCTGCTGAAAACGCAGTGGCTCGATATTTAGAGCTCTCAGGGTTGAAGGAAAAAGACCTACGAAAGGTGGCAACACCATGTTTGGATGATCATCAATTCGCAGAGTCGGAATTTCAATCAAAAGGTCAGCTTTCCAGAGTGGCGTCCAAGATTGTGCTCAAGGCGCTCTATCTAGCGCGACTTGCACGCCCCGATCTACTTTGGGCGGTCAACTCGCTCGCGCGAGAGGTCACAAAATGGAACGCTGTGTGTGACAAACGATGCCACAGGCTTTTTAGCTATATCCATACCACAAAGGATCATGCATTAGTATCACACGTTGGTGATCCAATTGAGAATTGTGATCTTGCTTTGTACTGCGATGCCTCCTTCGCGGGAGACTTGCGGGACAGCAAGTCCACCTCAGGGGGCATTTTATGCCTCATTGGTCCCAACACCTTTGCTCCTCTGAGCTGGATGTGCAAGAAACAAGGCGCAGTCAGTCATTCCTCATCCGAGGCAGAGGTGATTTCCCTCGACGCAAATGTTCGTATCGAGGGCCTCCCGGCCCAGCAGCTGTGGAGTGCTTTGTTGGATGTCTTTAGTGAAACACCTCCGGCTTCACGGCCACTGGAGACTCGTCCTTTTGACAATTTTCCAGCTGATGAAAACGGCAAGCCGTTGTTAGGTGGCTCACGCTACCCCTTGAAGGAAAAGTCAGGTTCTCACGAACAGGATTTCTCCAGACATCCTTACTTTGTTGATGTGGACCACGTTCCTTGCAACGTTCGGCCCATCAATCCCAATGCTAGGCTTTTTATTTTTGAGGACAATGAAGCTGTCTTGAAAATGTGCATTAAAGGCCGGAGCCTGGCAATGCGACACGTGCCCAGAACACATCGCGTGGATCTGGATGGCATGTTTGATCGCATGCTTCACGACACCAGTATTAGGATGAGATACGTTGGTACGAAAGAACAGGTGGCTGATATTTTTACTAAAGGCTCTTTTACAGAAGCTACTTGGCGGGATTTGATTGAATTATTACAAATACGGAAAACACGCAGTGAACTTCATAAGAAAGGGTTGCCCCTTGGAGACCTAACAGGCCAAGATGACACTGTTCCAGCGGAAATGGGTAAGGCAATGGGATGTTGGTTCGTGGGCCCAAATTCAAACAAAAATACTTACAGTGCCCTTTTGGATCCCTATTTGTCTTATTTTTCAGATGACGATGCTGGCAACATGTTCTTTGCTCAAAGCCTCCCGGCAAACACTCTCGAGTTCATCTCGCACAGTTTTGGTGACCCCGCACCCGCCGGCTCACCACCAAGTTCACCGTTCACAACGTCTTCTCCAAAGCCTTTTGGTATGAACGACGTGAAGCTACCGCAAGGCGCTGGAAGTTCAGGCGACACAG
>CAZBDA010000191.1:5956-7176 GCA_964490445.1 uncultured Rickettsiales bacterium
CGTGACAACGCTGTCAAGAAGTTCATTTGGAAGAAGGGAGAGACGGCCAGGGCATCAGTCAACCTCATGCAGGCACCCGATGTACCAATGGAGACGTCAATGGCTTCGACCACTCCACCGAACCCAACAGGCTTCTTGGACTTGCCACAGGCTTCGACCACTCCACCGAACCCAACAGGTTTCCTGGATGTGCCTAAGGCTTCGACTACACCACCTTCACCGACAGATGCTACGGTTATCTCGCCAGTACCGCAGTTACCTGCGAAGGTAGTGGTCAACGTGATCATGCCAGCCGTACCACCGGACAAGGACTCACGTCCTGGAGAGGTTGAGACGCAGGATGTACCCATGAAGTTGGAGGATGCACCTGCTGAAACCACCGATGTGAGCATGGAGGACACGGCTCCACTGGAAGATCGCAAACCATTGGTATGGACGGACTGGTTCCGAGATTACCACGATCAACATTACTTTGCAGTCAGGAACATGGTCACCTACAGGCATGGCTCACAACAGAAGCACGTCGAAGTTGAAGCAGGGCGAACAGCAACAACAGCGGTTTACACCGACTTTAATCTGCAGACCATCCAGGACCAGATCATCGAGGTCGCTCAAGAAAGAGGTTTGCCCACTACGGAGGACAAACCAGCACCTTCTTTCTTCATATGGCTCGTGGAAAATTCTGGGAATGTCACTGCCCACTTACCACAACCCACAACAGTGTTCCAAGACAAAGTGGTCAGTCCAATGGGTCCCCCAATATTCTTCAGGTCACCGGAGATGAAGGATGGGGAATGGAAACGCATTCTTTACAAGCCAGCGGCTGCAGGGACGGAACTTTCAGAAGTACCAGAGGCTACTCCCTGCTCACGCAGTCAAGGAACACAAGAGACGGACCTTGGTAACAGCAACACAACAGTTTCCGAAGGTGCAGGAAAGTCGGCGCCTCAGATGCCACCGGCCCAACAAGGAGACGTGGTTCTTGGAAGAGGTCAACTTCCCAGGCGCAGTCAAGATCCAAACTTCGTTTTGGGATTTCAGACCGACGGTGCCACTGGGAAAGTTTCTACTCCACCCGTTCCCTTCATGAAGTCGGGGCAGTCAGCGCCGGAACCAGGAGAAGCGCAACCAGCTGATAGTCTTGTCAACGAGGAATCTCGTAAATCGCAGCTTCCGCCAGATGCTCCGGAACCACCTTTGGCGCCGGAAGAGAAGTCAGA
>CAZBDA010000192.1:0-7124 GCA_964490445.1 uncultured Rickettsiales bacterium
CCTGGTGCCGAGTGGAACCTGGGCGACCAGAAGATGTGGCAGGGCGAGTTCCAGGTCGGCAAGCTCCACGGGCTGTACTCAAAGTGGAACCCAAACGGCGACAAGACCGAGGAAGTAAGCTACCAGGGCGGCAAGAAACACGGCAGCCACGCCCACTGGCATGAGAATGGCCAGAAGGCGGTAGAGGCCGGATTCAAGGCCGACGAGCTCGACGGGCTCTACACCGAGTGGAACGACACGGGAATCAAGTTCCTCGAAGAGACCTTCCAGGCTGGCAAGAGGAACGGCACGAGCACCGCCTGGTACACGAACGGCCAGAAGAGGTGGCAGCGCGGATACAAGGTCGACAAGTTCCACGGGCTCGTCACCGAGTGGCAAGAAGACGGTGCCAAGTCGAATCAAACCACCTACCACAACGGCGTACGCCACGGGCTCCAGAGCAGCTGGTACCCAAGCGGCGCCAGGGCAAAAGAAGCCACCTATCGCAGCGGCCTTCTCAACGGGCTCTACACGCAGTGGTACTCAAACGCCCAGAAGAAGGAACAAGGGACCTACAAGGCCGACAAGAAAAACGGTGTCTTCACCTACTGGAACGAGAACGGCATGAAGGCGCGCACGGTCGGCTACAAGCTCGACCAGCTGCACGGCGCGAAAACCTGGTACTCATCCTCGACGGGCCGCAAGAGTTCCGAGGACCTGTACAAGAACGGCACTCGCTACAAGGTCACCACCTGGCACGCCAATGGAAAGAAGCACGAGGAGTACGGGGTAAAGGGCTACAACACGAAACAAGGGAAGTGGAAGCGCTGGCGTGAAGACGGCACAAAGGCGTTCGATTTCACGATGAAGAACGGCCAGAAGCATGGAAAGTGCACCAAGTGGCAAGAGAACGGGAACAAGAAGGAGGAGGGTGATTGGACCAACGGCTCAATGGGGGTCCAAGGCACCTACACCTGGTACTACTCGAACGGCCACAAGGAAAAGTCCATCCGGCACAAGAATGGCCACGGGGTTTACTTCACCTCCTGGTACGAAAACGGCCGGAAACGTCAGGAGGGGGGGCGTTATGACAATCAGATCCGCGGAACCTATACCTTTTGGTACTCGAACGGAAACAAGTCGCAGGTGGCCAAGTACAACCGGAGCGGGCAGAAGCACGGCTCTTTCGTGGACTACCACGAGAATGGCCAGAAGAGCCAAGAAGGCAGCTACCGGAACGACAAGAAACACGGCTTTTGGACCGAGTGGTGGCCGAACGGCCAGACACGAAAAGAGGGGAAGTACTCGCACGGCAACTACAACGGGCGATGGAGCTGCTGGGACCAGTGGGGCAACCACCACTACTCGAGCGGCTACTGCCGCTAGTAGCCTCCCGTCCTCGGCGCATCAGCCCCGCCCCCTACTCTGACTACTGCGCGGCTGCTTCCTTCGCTGGTGCCTTGTCGACCTCGGTCGCGGGGGCTTCGCTCGGCTTTTCACCCGGGTCTGCTTCGCTGCCCGGCGGGGACTGTGACCCAGCGCCGGGAGCCTCGACCTCGGCTGGCTCCTCGCCTGGGGGGATGGGCAGAATCGGGCGAAAGCCGAGGTCCTCGCTGAAGGCCTCGGGGGAAAGCCAGTAGCGGTCCGCGGAGCGCGAGTCCCGCGCCCGGTCGTGCCAGTTGGCCCAGGAGCCACCCCGGTACAGGCGGAAGTCGCCCTTGGAAGGGCCGGTGGGATCGGTCTGGGCCTCGGCCTTGTAGCGACCGTACCAGTCGGCTGTCCACTCCCAGACATTGCCGTGGATGTCGTGCAGGCCGAAGGCGTTGGCGGGCTTCTCACCTACGGGGTGAGCTCCCCCCTCGAGCCGGTTGAGATCGGACCAGGCCACCCGAGCCAGGTCCTCCTCGGTGTCACCGGACCAGAAACGGGTGGTCGTGCCCGCCCGCGCTGCGTACTCCCACTGGGCTTCCGTGGGCAGAACCATGCCAGCCCAGTCGCAGAAGGCTACGGCGTCGTCCCAGGAAACACCGACCACGGGCTGGTGAGGGCCGTTGTACCTGTCATACGACCAGTACTGCGGGTACGGGTTGCCCATCGTGTCCCGAAACTGGAGGTACTGGCCATTGGTGACCTCGTACTTGGACATCCAGAAGGGCTGGGTGATGTGGACCTCGTGCTGGGGTGCCTCGTCACGGTCGTGCCCCTTCTCGCTGGGCAGCGAGCCCATCAGGAAGCTTCCCGCCGGAATGAGCACCAGCTCCAGCCCAGTCAGGGCCTCGGCCTTCTCCTTTGGAGTCGGAGGGGGCGGGGGCAGGGCCGCGAGGGCGGCGGCAGCTGCTTCCTCTGCGGTCGGCGCTTCGGGAAGCACATCCTCGTCGGTCCACGACCACAAGAACATCGCGAACAGAACCAGGAGCAGCGTAGCGACCAGCAGCGACAGGCAGCAGGACTTCATCAACACCTCCGAGCACGTAGACTAGCGCGACGACTCAACCGCGTCCCTACCTGCGCTGACCTGAGTCAGATCAGAGGCGCCGATCGGGCTGCCCAGAGGCCCTCTCGAACGTCAGGCCGCAGGGCGACGGGCTCACACATCGCAGCCAATCGCCAAGCCTGCAGCGGGGTGTTGACAGCGCCCGAGGCCCGCCATAGCGTGCCGCTCCTGGGCGACCCGGGCGAAACCCCTGGGCCCGGCGCCGACCACAAGCAAGTGGGCATGGAGCATGCAGAGCCCGAGATGCTCGAGAAGCTGAAGCAGAGCGCTGTCGACTGGCTGCTTTCGCCGCGTGTGCGGTACTCCGTGGCGGCGCTGAATCACCGTGCATTGCACCAACACCTGCACGGCGAGGACGTGCTCGAGAAGGCGCTGATGCTGCAGTGTGTCAACGGGGTGCGAGGTGACTTCCTGGAGTTCGGCGTGTTCGAGGGGCGCAGCCTCATGCACGCCTACTTCTACGTGCGCTACCTCACCCACCTCATCGAGACGGGCAGCGTGCCGATTCTCTCCGGCGTCTCGACCGAGCCGCTTCGCGCCATGCGCTTCGTCGGCTTCGACAGCTTCGAGGGGCTCCCACAGCCCAGCCAGGCGGACACGCTCGAGGGCCAGGAAGAGTGGCTGGGCGCCGGCTCGTTTGCCTGCACCGAGGAGCGCTTCTGGAACAACCTGAGACGCAACAAGGTGGAGCAGGAGCGCTTTGTTTCCGTGGCGGGCTGGTATGAGCAGAGCCTCAGCGCAGCCACCTTGCAGGAGCAGGCCATAAGCGCCGCCGCTGTCGTCCACATCGACTGCGACTACTACGAGTCGACGGTGCTCGCCCTGGACTTCGTCACCGACCTGCTGGTGGACGGCTCGATCCTCGTCTTCGACGACTGGTTCCTGTACCGGGGCCGAGCCGACAAGGGCGAACAGCGGGCCTTCGCCGAGTGGCGGGAACGCAACCCGAAGCTCCAGGTGACAGAGCTCCACCGCTCGACCACGGTATCCTTCCAGGTGCACCGCTGAAGCAGGCGGTGGCGAAGGCGGCCCGTTCAGGGATTGTCGAAGCTGTCCACTTCATCGGGTCTGAGAGACCGCTCGAAATACTCCCCCCGGAAGCCAAGCAGTGCTTCCTCTTCGAGCATCAGTTCGTGAATCTTCGCAACGTAGGGATAGTAGGTGCAGGTTACCCCTTCACTCTGATAGTCCTGATAGTCCTGCATTATGATCCTTCGCATATCCGAGGTGCAGCAGATCTCCTTGGTCTGGGGAAGGAGTGAGACAATCGCGGTGCCCGACTCTACCTCTCTGAATGGGCTGTCTTCTGCCTCAGCCGCACTCATCCTAGGCGAGAAGAAGGTTTTGCCCTGGTGCACGGGAACCTTCACCTCGTCCCAGGTGCCACACTTCTGAGTGCCGGTATAGACCAGGCGCGGCCGCCCTATCGACCATTGGGTGCCTTCTGTGTACCCGGCCAGGGGGAAGATACCGGCATCGTCGGCGCCCTCGACCGACTCGAGTGTGAAGAGGAATCGCCCCTTCGAAAAGTCGAACTGGGAGGCAGCGACCCCCAGCTCCGCAATCAGTCGGTTGTTCTTGAGCCAGCGCACCATGACCGGACGCAAGCTCTTCACGTACTTCATGCACTGCCTGCGTTCGAATTCATCGCCATCCGCGCAGGTAAGCGTGGGGGGGAGAGCGAGTTTCTTGAGGTAGCCGAGGATCTCGGCGAGCGGGACGAAAGTCCGCGCTTCGATGGCGGCCAGGCGCTTGTCTTCGACCTTCTGGAGCGCTGCAATTCTCGACGCCAGGTACTTCTCGGAGACCGCAACATCCAACTGGTTGAGCGTCTTGCAAAGCACCTTGTCGTAGATGAACGGAATCTCAGGCACCGAAACCCGCGGCTCACGCTTACGGCAGTACAGGGAATCGAGGACAAGGCGGGCATCCTGGGCGGGCGCAAGGAGTGCGCCGGAGAGCAACGCGGCGTCATCCTCGAAGGTCAGCTGGTCGTAGCGCGCCCTGGGCGGCTCCAGGAGAAGCTCTGCATAACGACGGTGCGCAAGGAGCCAAGAGCCTCGGCGGTCCTGCGGGCTCGCCCACTCCACTGCAACCCGGGCCGTCGTTGTCGCGCGTGACTGGCCGTCGACAAACCGGACGCTGCTCGCCGAAAGGGTGAGCCGAACATCGAGCAACAGTTCCTTCTCGAGGTCCCCCGACAGTTCCTCGGCAGTCCGGGCCGAGTCGGCACCAAAGACCCGCACGAAGTCACTCTCGGGGCCCAGGTCTTTGCTCCAGGACCAAAGACTCTTCCCCTCGGTAGCGGAATCCACTTCCAGCACAGCAGGCTGGTCGAAGATCCGCAGCAAGGTGCCGCTGAGGTCACAGGACGAATGGCAGGCGCGGTCGACCCCAGCCACCTGGCAGGCAACAAGGGAGTCCCCCGAAGCCAAGAGCACCCCAGCCTGAGACGGGCTGCCAACGGTACAGGCAAGGGAGGAGGTTCCTCCCAGAACCGTCTTGCGGAGAGAGGCGGTGCCCCCGTCATCGAGTTCGACCGAACGAACCGGATCGCTTCGGAACGCATGCTGCAGTACGAGGTAAGCGAGCTTATCGACAGCGGCCTGCAACTCAATGTCCCGAAACGCCAGCCCCATCTCGACAGTCTGGCCAGCAGAGGAATAGGTAAGTTTCCCCGAGCCCGATAGAGAGACCCCCTGGAAGGAGCCCGAAGTTTCGAGGTGCGCGACCACGCGCTCCAGTTGACCCTCCTCTGCAGCAGCTCCCGAGGAGCCAGCCCAAACGGGCGACGCCGCGATCGAATACGAGCCCTCTTCGACCTCGCTGTCTTCCAGCACAGCAAAACTGAAGCGGTCACGCTCATCGTCACCGACGGTGAGCAGGAGCTCATCCAGTACAAAGGACATCGCCTCGCGCTCGGGGTCGCAGGCAACGTCGTACAGGGTGTACTTGGGTACCAGGATGGTCTCCGATAGGACTGCCGACGCATCACCGGCTTCGAGGTATGTGCGCCGGGCCCGTGGGCACCGACCGACAGGCGCGACCGCGATGACCAGAGCAGCGTCCTTCTCACTCGCAGTGAAGTTCACGCCGGCATCGAACAGGGCGTCGCGACCGCGGGCATCCAGTTGCGGACTCTCTTTCCCGAAGCCGGGAAGATCACCCAGCTTCCCCAGGCGGAGCAGCTTTCTTGTCTCACGGTAGACCGCGCGCTGTTTGCTCGCCTGCCGGTGACGGACCACGGCGTCGGGGACTCCTTCGCGCCCCTCGATGGTGCGTGCGAGGGCGGCGAGGGCTCCGGCTCCGGCTTCGGCGCCAGGCTGTGCAGCAAGTCGATACAGTTCAGCCGCAGAGATTGCCGACAACTCCTGCGTGTCCTCGTAAGGAACCGTCGTGCCGGTGGTTGCGCAGGAGCCAAGACCCAGCGCGGACAAGCAGAGCAGCACCGGCCAGGCCTGCCGGCAGGGTCGGATGAACGCAGCAACCGGTGAGATCACGAACCTGTCTCCGCTTCTGGGCTCACGGCCCGAGGAACCCGGGCGGCATACCACCGCCGCCCGGCGCGAAGCCGAACACGAGAGTGGTGGCCGCCTGGAAGCCCAGGGCCGGAAGGGGGTGGGCGAGAAAGTCCTGCTCGATGCGCACCGAGACATAGCCGGCCTGGCCACTGGATGCAGCCTTGCCGTGCAGCGCCGGGCCGAGGATTAACTCAACAGCAGCGTAGCCACCGAGGCCGAGGTGGGTTTCCTCGGCACCGACCCGCAGCCCCCCCGCAGCAAAGCCGCCGCCAAAAGCAAGCTGGAAGCCGGGCCCATAGATGGGCAGCAGCGCCTTGGCCCCGGCCCGGCCGGTGATGCGAAGGTAGGACAGCGTGAGGGCGGATTCAGGATCACCGACGCTGCCGTCTTCCTGCAGGACCTTGATGCCGCTGTCCTCGCCGCTAAACGCGGCACGGACCCCTGCCTCAACTGCAAAGTTGCGGATCCAGACGTCCACCGAGAGTCCTGCAGCAATCGACGGCACGGAGTTGGGATACTCGAGCCGTCCGCCGACGTAGATGGGGACGTGGACCCGCAGGAAGCGTTTGACCGAGAGGTCGGGGGACCAGGCGGCGGGGGAAGAGGAAGACGCTGCCTGAGTCGGTGAATCCCCGGTCGCCGCATCAGCCACAGCGGGGCTGAGCAGCAACAGCCCGAGCAAAGCCAGGAGCGGGGAAACCGGTGGGGCGGGGAGCCGGAGAGACCGGTGGGGGGCAGGAGACATCGGGGGGCGCCAGGTCATGGGGGAGTAGCCTGGCCGTCCCAATCGACCCCCCAGCACTGCACCGCGCAGCTACTATCAATGCCCCAGGTGTGCGACCCACCCGCGGCTACCTGCGTGAAAGTGCCCGAGGGAGGCGTGGACTGACCGTAGGTGTTACGGCCCCAACACTGCACCGCGCCGCTGCTGTCGATGCCACAGGTGTGGGATTCGCCCGCGGCGACCTGGGTGAAAGTGCCCGAGGGAGGCGTGGACTGACCAGCATAATTTGCGCCCCAACACTGCACCGTGCTGATCGTGTTGATGGCACAACTGTGCCATGCTCCCGATGTGACCTGGGTGAATGTGCCGGAGGGGGGCGTGGACTGACCAAACCAAGAGCCCCAGG